>CAYSYX010000904.1:0-2973 GCA_964435055.1 uncultured Polyangium sp.
GGTGAATACGGCATACCCGTACATCGAACGTGTGGCCATCGATCCCGTGACGGGATTCTGGACGTTTTCCAATCGTTATGGCGTTCTCGTGCAGCACGGAACGAGCGTCGATCCGCAGAGTGAAAACCTCCTGGGATGTGGTGAGGTTCTGGATATCACGACGTCACCCACGGGTTTGGCGGCGGTAGGCGTGGCCTCGAATCGCGTATTCGTTTTCGATCTGAATGCCCCGCTCAATCAATCGTTGCTGGCGACAGCTCCCACGTGGGCGGAAAAAGTGGCCCTTTCGGACGATGGGACCTTGCTCGCGACTTGGGATGGTTATGACCGAGGGCAATACAGTGACTGGTTCAACGTGCGGACCTTTTCTTTGTCCAATGGTTCGCCGCTGCATGTTTTCCCGGAATCGCGCGACTTCAACCTTGCGCGTAATGGCACGCGTATCGCTTATTCCGAGCGAACGCCTCTCACCGCCCAAGTCACGGACATCGATGGATTGGTCTCGTATTACAGCGAAAGCACATCGATGTACTCCGCACCTCTTCCGTCTCCCAATGGGCAAATCATTGCGGTTCCGTCGGGCCCTGATTCCGTACAACAAACCACGATATTTTATGAACTCAGTCCGGTGGGCGGAGCACCGACGTTCCTGAATGCCGTTCCAGGGCGCGCCGTCGGGTGGATCGATAACGATCACTTCTACACGTACCTCATGAAATACAATCCGTTTCCGAATCCCGGGAGTACGTACGACAAAACGATGATTTACGATTCTCACGGCAATCTCCTGGCCACACCGCCGATTCCGCAAGCCATCGACGACATCGACGTCATTTCGAGCACGGTGATTTATGCGCCCAAGCTGGGCATTGCGTACGATTGGACGACGGGTGCTCCCACGTGGACCAGCCCATTGACGACGACATTGAGCCACGCGACGCCGAATCGAGTGATTCTTTCGTACGACCACGGGGTGTACGTCGCGCCGTTGTGAGCAATGGTCCGGATTGGCGCTGGAGAATGATTTCGCGGCAAATGGCGCGACCCCGCCACCGCATTCTGCGCGCATCATATCCATCCGGCAATCCGAGCCGGAATCGGTCATGGCGAGGGAGAGCTTTGCTTGAATCGGTCGGGACGAGCGGCCCGAGGTTTGTCGGCAGCAGTTGCGACGCGCCAACGAATGAAGTCTGAGCAAAAGGGGAATGCGGTACGTTTTTCTTGGACATCTGGGGACTGCACGCGGGCAAACGGTGTGGTGCTACGACGACATTGTTGGAAGGGTTGAACGAGTCGTCGTTATTTTCTTGTCCGGTGCGTGTCGCTTGCGTTAGCTTGGTTGCGCCTCGAGTCCGTCCGGTCTGTGGTGAGCATCAAACAGCGCCGGGCGGCTGTGATGACCAGCCATGCCGAAGCCCAGTTTGTTTGCATTTGCCCGAGACAATGACCCGGAGTATCCGGACAGGCTGGATGCCAAAGTTGCTCCGTTGCAGCCGGCACACTCAGCGCAAGCGGGGGCATTTCGGTCTGCCGTCGAGACTCGGGGAACGGTCTCGATCAACATGAAACCATGGAAACTGTCTGCGTTTCTTAGGCGGGGACGCTACTTGAGCATGCAACAAGGGGCACCCGTAGAAGCCAAGGAACGTGGAATGTCCGTTGACGAAGTCTTGCAACAGCAAGGCGAGCATCTTGCTCCCCGGTTGGCATTCGAAGGGCATTTTGAAAATGGCGAGCAGTTTCTATACGGCGCGTTGAACATCGGGGGAATGGGCCCGCCGGACTACGGCATATTTTGCACCGTGCTCAATCCTGATGTTGTGCACGCTTTGCCGTGCGCGTTTGTCCCTGGTAACAGCCTTGACCTTTACGCCAGGGGCAGAGTGGCTGTCGATGCTGCCGCAGTGCAAAAGGATGCGGCAACGCCCGCATGCCGTGGTATTCTGGCGACGATCAAGCATCTCGATGACCTCGAACATAAGAATGATTCCGCGTGGCCGGAAATGCTTTGCAGCGATCAATGCTTTGTCGAAGCGATATTCGTGGGAGAAGTCAATCCGACGAGTGTCCGCGAGGTGCGCATGACCAACGAGGAGTTGGACCGTTTGATTGCGCTCACGATCCAAGCAAAGAAGCTGGACGGGGTAGATCCCACTGAAAAGGCGACGAAGGACGCGCTCCTGGAAGCGTGGGAACGGATGGCCCAAACTGGCTTCGACCAGAAACTCGTGGGGGTTTGACATGGTGAAACTACTCGCTATTGATAAGCGTGAAGGCTGGGCATTTGTCGAAGATGGCGACCGATTGGTATTGATTCGCCCTCCGTATCATCCTCACGAACAACGCGTCACATCGCGAGCAATTCTCGCGCGAGCTATTCAAGATGGCGATTTCGAGCCCCATGAGAGAGGGTTTGACGATTGGGCTTCCGTCCGTCAATTCGTCAAATCAGAGGTGCTCGACCATGCCAAACAACGCGGCCGGTCGCTCGATGCGGATATCGGCGATGAACTCATTGCCGTAGCGCCGCGAATCTTTATCGAGCGCCTTGTCGATACCATTGAAAGAGATCTGTTTACGGCAAATGAATGGGCTGTTGCGGACGCGTTGCTCGAATCAGTTCTAACGCGTTCTCGACTTATGAAGACGGAGCCCGGGCTGTTCGACCGCGTGCGAACACTTCTGTTGTCTGTCAAAGAAAAGCTTAAAGCATTCAAAGAACGTCAAAAACGCAGGCTCGAAGATGATAGTTGCTACACGCGTTTGAGACGACATGGTGCACTTCCGTTGAGTCGTAAAGTCGGCCGAAGGATTCAACACCAAGAAACGATATTGTCATGAGCGAAGAAAATGCCGGCATGCGCACGATTGCGTTCTATTCGTACAAGGGCGGCGTCGGTCGTTCCTTGACCGTGGCAAACGTCGCGATGTATTTGGCTAGGCTCGGCAAGAATGTGTTTGTCGTCGATATGG
>CAYSYX010000905.1:0-2968 GCA_964435055.1 uncultured Polyangium sp.
ACTCATATCGTGTTAGGGTACGAGCGTATCGGATTCACGAAACAATCGTCCACCGTGATGTTTTTTTTCGCGATAGGCTTGATTTATAGCGTTCTTTTTTCCAGACAAGCCTTGGCCCACGAAGCGCCGACGATTGCGCCGACACGCCTCGAATTCGATGCGACCGAGGCGCCAAAGAATTGCAACGATGAGCGTAGTTTTGCAGCTATCTTGGCGACATTGGTGCCCAACGACGTGATGAAATCCGATGCGGAACAGCGATTGCTGGTGCGTGTTCATCGTACGCCCACCAGAGGCAAGCTGATGCTGATGGACGTCACCCTCACGGATGCGAGGGGTGCTACCATCAAGGAGCGGCACGAGCGTTACGGTGCGAAAACCGAGTGTCATAAGGTGCTTTATGAAGCGGCCTACGCAGCGGCAACGCTTCTCGGCGCCTTCGAAAAGCCGCCCGCATCGGAGGCTTGTCCGATTTGTCCGCCGCCTCCGGCTTGTCCGGGTCCGGCACGTTGTCCAGAACCTCCTGAACCCGCCTTCAAACGTCGGTCCGAAACGGCACCCGTTCCGCTGCGCCAAATATTTCCGCCACTCGCTGCGCGTCGAGCGTACTTTGGTGCGGGTGTTTTGTTCGGAACCGGAATCACCCCGCAGGGAGCCATAGGGCCAACCTTTGCGCTTGGGTTTGTCCCATCGCGCCATTCTGCACGGCTCCATGTGGAATTCGCCGGAGCCTGGACTTCACAAGATTGGCGCGACGCAAACGCGGCAATGAATGTGATCCCGATGTTCGGTTCGGTGTGTTATTCGCGTTATGCGTTTCATCTTTGCAGCGGGATGACAACGACGTTTTTCTCGACGAAACAGGGGAACAACAATGCGGGCTCCAGCGAATTTCGCGTAACCCTTGCGGGACACTTGCGCTTGGGGGCGGAATTCGACGTCGCAGGACCCTTGTCGATTCGGGTCGACGCCTTTGCGCAAATGCGCTTTGCAGGACAAACGTTCGGGCCGGTTTCGAGCTCGCTCGACACGCAGTCGCCAGTGGACCTTGGTGCAATGGCAATGGGCGTGTGGTCGATGGAGTGAGGTTATCGATTTATCAGTGCTTTTGCCTCACGTGAAGATTACCGAGTTGCTCGTGGACGTTGACGAGTGGATTGGTTTCACCTGGCCCCACCATCCACACCGCGACCGCCGCGAGCAGCGCAAGTCCCAGCCCGCCGCCCTTTGGCACCGTGTCGCCCCATTGCAAAGCTTTGCCACGCATCTACAAAAAGCCGCATACGAAAAGCCGCGACTTCGCAGCCGGGATAGTTATGGCGTCCTCGCGCACCGAATGCCGATGTTGCTGAAAGAAAAATTTGGCGGTACGCCAAGCCGATACGTGGAAAGCAGAAATGGCGCCTCGTTGAACCAGCCGCCACCACGGATAAGCCGGGCGAAGTCGGCTCCTATGTTGGCACAATCGACACATGGAACAGCGTACGGGAACAGAAGGTTGTCCATGGTCCACTCGAAGACACCGCCCCCCAGATCCGCCTGCTTCCAGCGCCCGTCTCCTTTTGGCGATTTTGAACCTACATGAAGGATGTCCGCCAAGCTGCAGCCGGTCATTCCGTCGGATTCACACTGGAATACCGTATAACTTATATCAATGTCCACAGAGCTTGGCGGATTCGACCATGGATATTCCCGTTGCTCACTGCCACCCGCGGCGGCGTAGTTCCATTCCGCTTCTGTGGGTAATCGCCCTCGATCCCACGCACAGAAGGCAAAGGCTACGCGCCAATCGATGCAATTCAGAGGCTTGTTCTCGTTGGCTCCGGGCGTATCCGTCCACGTCGGTTTGTCCGTCGTATTCGGATCGCAATTCGGTGAGGCGGTCAGTCCGGCTTTCGTGCTCGGCAAGTTCGTGTCCCACGCCGATTGCCACCCGCTATTGGGTATCAGCGGATGCGCTCCCGCCCCGGCAACGGGCTTATTCGCCGGATACCCATTCACGAACGACCTGAACCGGCCCACGGTAATCTCGAAACGATCCAATCGAAAATCGCTCACGGTTGCCGGCGCTGTCGCGTCATTACCTCGGTTGTACGTACCTCCGAGCACCACGGGGCTCAGGCAGCAGTTTTCATTGGCGTTCGGTCCACAATTCTCCATCAGTCCCGTGCAGCTCGGACCTGGGCACGTGCCGTTGACACACGTATTCGGGCACGCGGGACGGCTTTCCCATTGCCCATTTTCGTCGCAGTTTTGGGGGATATTGCCATTGCACTTTCCGTCGCCCGGTTCACATACCCCCATGCATTGCCCCTGGACACACGTTTGGCTCACGCAGGCTAACCCTGCCTGCCATTGCCCATTTTGATCGCAGCTTTGAGGCACGTTGCCATAACACTTCGTTTCCCCGGGGGCGCATATCCCAAGACATGCACCGGCTGCACACGTCTGATTTACACACGCGGTACCCATTTCCCATTGCCCAGTTTCATTGCAAATTTGAGGTACATTCGCATTACATTGGCCTTCCCCAGGTGCGCATACCCCAATACACGACACCGTATTCGTGTCGCATGTTTGCTGTACGCACTGTTCCTGATTGGTCCATTCACCATTGATACATTTCTGCCGATCGTTTTCGAAACACCGCCAATCGCCATCCACGCAGTTGAGGAAGCAAGCTCCACCTCGACAAGAATAGTCCTTCGGGCATGGCTCGCTCGCCATCCAATGACCGTCTTTGCAGTTTTCAGGCGTATTTCCAGCGCAATAGGTTTCGCCGGGAGCACATTCGCCTTCGCAATCGCCGGTCACCGGATTGCACGTCTGGTGAACGCACGCCCCATTTTCGTTGTTTTTCCACAACCGGTCCGGACCGCATACTCGAGGAGCACCGGTCGTCTCATCGCACCCTTTCTCGCCAACGGTGCATTCACACGTATTGCTTAGCTCGCACGCAATGCTGCAC
>CAYSYX010000906.1:0-2966 GCA_964435055.1 uncultured Polyangium sp.
GCTCTTGCAACCACGCGATTTCATTCGGCCCCGGCGGCAACGACGCGTGCGTCCCATCCACGAGCAAATACGCATGCGCGCGGACGCCCTCGTCGCGATGCAATGCGCGAATACGTTGACATCCCGCGGAAAAACCAATCAGCCCGAGCTTCGATATAACCTCGATTCCCGCTTGCGAAAATGCCATTTCAAAGGCTTGCCATAAGGACGACCCCGAATCGGAATCGTCCATCATGATGCACGGATCCGGCCCGAATGCGCTTCGTAGTCGCGCATCGACGCTCGGAAAAACCATATACCCCACGACGAGCGGCCGTGAATTGCCCCGACCAACCTGTACCATGCGCAATGCCATTAGAATCCCTCCAGCAACATCACTCCCACCGCAGCCAAGATGATTCCACCAATCGGATTCGAAAAAGCTTTCACCAAATCCGGCCGTTCTTTGGTCGGATCGAGCGGCCCGATTTCAATGTCCTCACCGTAAAAAAACCGCAAAATCGCTTCGTACGAATACCCATTCGCCCCGAGCCACGCCGCCCCGTTTTGACTCATGCAGCCGCGATTTCCCGGATGCGTCCGCAATGACAAACCCGTGGGTCGCACGTCGCGCCCTCGTTTTCCCATATTGTACGTCACCCATTTCTCAGTCGATGTCGGGTCGCGATCCGGCAATCCGTCCGGCGTCCATAATGCCCCCGCCACGTAATTCGCCAAGATCAAGCGGCCTTGATACAAGATCACCAGGCCCCGCGTGCGCTCCGTTGCTTCGCGAAAAACCGGTTTCGCCTCTTTGGCCATGGTTTGGAACTTCGGACCCGTCGGAATCGGCGACAATTTCCCGAGCGCCGGATGATCGCGCATTGCCCGCGCCACATACGTACGCGCCGCAATCGCTTGCGCCGCAATGGCCTCCGGATGCATGTCCGGCATCATTTCGCCCGTGCAAACACGCGCCACGTAATCCTCGAGCGGCATCCAACCCTCGCGCGTAAAGATTTCGTCGGACAAACGCGCCAATTCCGGTCGCGCTGGCGGAAGCCAAATTGGTTCGTCACGACGATTGGCCGTGCTCACTTTTTGGGTCCACAATGCGTCCGGCCAAACCGCCATCGACGTCCAACGATGCCAACGCACGGCCTCCGCGGTCGCTTCTTCCTCGCCCCATTGCAGCGCTTGGGCACTCACGCGATCACCATACAACGAGCGCAAAACGCGCGCCCACTCCATTTCGGGAATGGGGGTCATCAACGCTTCGCCCGTTTGAATTTCGGCAATGCTGAATCGATCCGAGCGCGTGACGCCCGTCAAAACCGATACATATCGCCAGCGTTGTTCATCCATGAGGCACCTCGAAAATCCCGCATTCGGACGGAATGGATTTCCCCGGCAAAAGCCAGACTTGCGCCTTGGAGCGACTCTCGTCACTCTCGAAACGGAATACCCACCGCGCAATCGCGAGCGGCGCTTTGGCAATGGCCACGATTTGCCGCTTGTGCTGAATCGGGCGGATGGTAATGAACGGTAAATCCGCCTCGATTCGTATTCCCGTGAGCGCGTCGTGAATATGCAAGGTCGCGGAGATTCGCCAACGAGCTGCCGCGACGTCCAAATCAATGGGCCCTTGTTCCATGATCACCACGCAATGGTTGGTCCGGGAATTCAAGGAAACCTCGATTTCGTTTTTCTTGGCTTCGCTGTCGATCTCCGCGCCTGGATTCATGACGACCCTCGTTTCACGCCGCCGATGGCGTTTGTCGCTTCGCGTTTTCGAAACTCACGCCGTTGAGCGAAAGTTGTATGTAAAGGCCGATTTCCAGCGGTTTCGTCGCCATGCCTTCCCCAATGTCGATGCACGACACCGGGAACGCGATATCTTCGTGCAATTGAATCATTGCCGAAAATGCGCCTTCCTCGCTCCGTTCGGGATTATCGGTGAAAATATACCCGTCCGGCATGGGCAATACCGGAGCGCCGCCCGACGTCCGCGCGAGGCTTTTGACCTTGGTATCGGGCACATTGCGCAAATGGTCGATGAGCACCTGACGAACCGTGCCATTGCCACCCACGCGCCGTTTGTCCCAATTGAAGAACAAGACACCCGACCGTCGCAATGCCCGATAAAGCAGATTCTCGCCCGTGAAATCATGAAAGATTTCGCCCGGCAAAAATAGCTTGGCATCGTCCCAGAGCCACGCACGGCCCGAAAGCACTTGAGCCGATGCTCCGCCAATCTTGTCGACGACGGCTTGATCGTATCTCACGCGCAAACCGGCTTCCTGCATTGTAATGTTCCGAATCAGGAAGTCCTGTTCATTGTAGGTATTTTTCGACGGCCGTTGAAGGTTCGTCAGGTTTGTCGTGACCTTCGCCGGATTGCCCAAAAGCGACGAGTCGTCGCCCACGGACTGCTCGAAAAATTTGTATGTTCCCGCGGGGATACGCACCCACGCGCGTTGAGGCGTGCCTTCGACGATGCACCGCACTTCGGTCACCGAGTAATAATGGCCGTCTTGCCGCATGATGAACGACTCGCCCCTGCGCGACCATTTATCGACGAGCTGCGTAATTCCCGAATTCGGCGAGACCATATTCTTGGGCAAACGAATCGCCGCCGCCGGTTTTGCCGCCGCTTTCTTTTGCCCCACGGCTTGACCGCGTTTTCGCGCTCGAGCCTGCAATGTCTTGGCTTCTTGCAACGTGATTTTGCTTTTGCCTCGCCGATGCAATGCCTTGATATCCCCGGTATCGCCTTCTTCGGCTTCGAGCTCCGCGCCCGCGACATCCTCGTCATCCGCGTCGGGCCCGGCCGTATCGTTGTCATCGTCGGGCGCCGAAGTCTCGCCCAAGTCGTCGGTTTGTTGCAGGATCTCGTCGATTCCGTTTGTCTCTGTCGTCATGATTTCGTTCCTCGTCCTTTCGTCCAATGCAATTCGCCAATGGTTTTACGCCGCATATCGCGATTG
>CAYSYX010000907.1:0-2966 GCA_964435055.1 uncultured Polyangium sp.
CGCCCGATTGGCTCGAAGAAGCCTTGGCCAACTGGTCAGCATGGGACTGGTTCAAAGCACCCGGCATCCAGTCGTTGGTAACACGCATGGCGTCGAACGCTGAGGGCCTAAACCGCGTCGTCGAAGGGTCTCTCGACCTCGCACCACCCGGGTATCAGGAATGGCGCCTGGGGCATCAGGCTGCCACGTGGCGCACCTTTGCCAACCAGCTCAGCACCGGCAACCCCAAGAGCACCAGCGCCGGCATCGGCCTGCCACTTGAAAGCGCGCTGACCGGCCCGCTGCCGTACGACTTCCAGCCCGCCGACATCCCTTTGCGCTTCGTGGGCCCCGGCGTCATCGCTGACCGTCTCCAGAGCCACCCGGCCACGTTCAACGTACCACCGCGTCGCGAGCTTGAACGGGCCCTCAAACACTTCCGCCACAGCCTGGACGCATCGGGCGGCAAAGGCGGCCACCAGAAGTGGACGGGGCCGGACCAACGTGCCTTCATTCTCCCCACGCGAGATCCGGTGAGCACGGGCGTCTTCAAGACGTTCCTGCACCACGTGGGCATCGACAAGGCCACCTACGTACGCCAGGTGCGCCCGAATCTCTGATCTTGGACAGAACTCATGAACGACCTTTACAAAGACCAAAAACAAATGGACGGCCCTGTCGAATGCCTGGGTCTCAAGTTCCCAAGCGAACAAGCTCGGCGAGATCACTTTCTTAAATTACTGGCAGAGAAACTCAGAGATCCTGCGTTCCGCAAGACCGACGGTTTCACGGCTGGTACCGACGAAGCCATTTTGGCGATGTCCGATCCGCCCTACTACACGGCGTGTCCGAATCCATTCCTTGAAGAGTTCATATCGCACTACAGCACCAAGTACGAGCCGGGCTCAAATACGAGACATGTTGAGCCATTTACTGCTGATGTAAGCGAAGGGAAGAATGATCCTATTTACAACGCACACAGCTACCACACGAAAGTCCCGCATAAGGCGATCATGAGATATCTGCTGCATTACACGCAGCCCGGCGATATCGTGCTTGACTCATTTTGTGGCACAGGAATGATGGGTGTCGCAGCGCAGCTCTGTGGCGATCGAAGAGTCGTAGAGTCGATGGGCTACAGAGTAGATGCTGACGGGATGATCTTCGAGCGTGTCGACGACGGAGCAAAGTCCGATTGGCGCCGTGTGTCCAAGCTCGGCGCGCGCCGTCCAGTTCTTAATGATCTTTCCGCCATTGGCGGATTCATTGCATATAACTTCAACGCGTCCACCAATGTACATGCACTAGAACATGAGACAGAAAAGGTATCCAAACGTCTTGAATCAAACCATGGCTGGATGTATCAGACATTGCATCAGCCTACTGAAGAACAAATCAGACGCGGCATAAAGTTAGTCTCCGAAAGCGAAAAGCCGAATCTCTCGGAGGTCGGGCAGTCGGCTCGGATCAATTACACCGTTTGGTCCGATGTGTTTTCCTGCCCCGAGTGCGCTCATGAGATAGTTTTCTTTGACGTTGCCCTTGATCACGACAAGGGCGGAGTTCGCGATGACTTAACGTGTCCGAGTTGTAAGGCCAAATTCGGAAAGAAGGAAATGGGAAGGTTTTGGTCTTCAAAAATTGACCCGGCACTGAAGGAGCAAATAAAGCAAGCCAAGCAAGTTCCAGTGCTGATTAACTATACCGTCGGTCGTCAGAGGTTCGAAAAACGTCCAGACGACGTTGATCTAGCGCTTTTGCGAAAAGTCGAGGCAATCGACATTCGTGACAGGTATCCGTCGATTCGCATGGCCGAGGGGGCGGAGACCCGAAGGAATGACCCCATCGGGGTCACCCATACTCATCACTTCTATACGCATCGCAATTTGATATGCCTGTCGGCTTTGCGTGCGCAGTGCGTTGGTGACCTAGGTCGCCAGCTCTTGTTCGGCTTTACATCTACCCATCAGTTTGTCAATCGCCTCTGCAGACTGAACGTATCGAACTTTTTTAGCGGAAAGGGAGGAAAAGTAGATAAGCCACTCGACGGCACGCTCTACGCACCATCCATTTCTCTTGAGCTAAATGTCATTGACAAATGGAGCCTGCGCTCTGATCTGGAAAAAGTCCTTCGTGAGCATCGAAACGATTTCATCATATCGACTGGCTCCGCGACCAAGCTAACACTGCCGCCAAACTCGGTGGATTACATATTCATTGATCCGCCATTCGGCGGCAATCTTATGTATTCAGAGCTCAACTTCCTGTGGGAGAGTTGGCTAGGCGTGTTCACCAACAATCATAGTGAAGCCGTCGAAAGCAGAGATCAAGGAAAAACAATAGATGACTACCGAAAGCTAATGACCGCCAGCTTTACTGAGGCTTGCAGAGTACTAAAGCCAGGAAGGTGGATGACTGTCGAGTTTTCTAATACGCAGGCTGCAGTTTGGAATGCGATACAAACCGCGCTCCAAGAAGCTGGTTTTGTCGTGGCCAACGTCTCGGCAATCGATAAGAAGAAGGGCAGCTTTAAGGCCGTAACCACCACTACGGCGGTCAAGCAGGACCTGATAATCAGCGCATACAAGCCAAATGGTGGTCTTGAAGAGCGATTTACAAGCAATCCACACAGCGAAGATTCGGCGTGGGACTTTGTGCGCACACACCTTGGATATCTGCCATCAGTCAAATCCCGCAACGGCGAACTGGAATTTATTGCCGAACGCGATCCACGCATCATTTTCGACCGAATGATTGCGTGTTTTGTGCGTCACAACACGCCAGTGCCAATGTCCACGCATGAATTTCAGGCAGGCCTTCAGCAACGCTTTGTCGAGCGCGATGGAATGGTTTTCCTTAGCGACCAGGTCGCGGAGTACGACAAACGTCGATTGCAGGTATCTGTTGCGCCTCAGATGGAGATGTTTGTATCGGATGAGCGTAGTGCAATTGACTGGTTGACTGATTTCCTGAAGCGTCGACCATCC
>CAYSYX010000908.1:0-2965 GCA_964435055.1 uncultured Polyangium sp.
CCCCAAACTCGCCCCTTCGGGGCTCAGACAGTGGGCCCCGCCGCAAACGCCTCAAAATCAAGCACTCTCCAAGCGCCGCGTCGATAAACCGGCGGCGTAGTGATAAAAGGGCGCCGAAAACCTTGGCAGCCCGTTGAATTACGCTCCCACGCCATTCTTCAATTCGTACACCACGCCGTAAATTTCTTTGGCGGCTTCGACATCGTCACTGGCCGGGACACGAAAACGCGCCAAAGGTTCGATTCCTTCGGCGGGGAGATAATACCGCCCCGGATCGCCCAAAATCACGCGTACGCCCGCCGCAGCGCGTGCTCGTAACCACGGGAGAAACGCTGCGGTCATCGCCGCATCATAACAAACGTCTCCGGCCAGAACCATATCGCATTCCGCCGCCCACGCCGGCAGCGCATGGGGGGTGATGATATCCTCGGCATGCGTTTGGATTGTCACACCATTGACTTCTGCGTTCAAAGCAATGGCGTGTTCGGCCAGAGGATCGCAATCCAGGGCGATCACGTGTGCCGCGCCGGATCGAGCCGCCGCAATGCCGCACAATCCGGAACCTGCGGCCAGGTCCAAAACGCGACGCCCACGGACATGCTGAGGTTCGTCCAATAAAAACCGTGCAATGGCTTGACCCCCGGCCCACGCAAAAGCCCAAAACGGAGGCTCGATGCCTTTCGCTTGGAGCCACGATTCGGTGGCCCACCACAGCGGGGTCATTTCAGTGGCCAAGTACAACGTGATTTCGGGCAAGAGCGGAGGCGAGGCCAGTGCGGTATGCGCACGAATGAACGTTCGCGGCTCGCGCGCGTCGTCCCGAAATGGCGGCGGGTTGATTTCGAGGGAGAAGTTCAATGCGGCGGAACGATATCAGGCCATGCCGACACTCGTCAAGTATTGTTCGGCGAGGTTATCGATGTCGCTCTGCGACGGATGGAAATCGGGGCGCATGTATTCACGAATGCCGCGCAAAAAGACCGCTTGCGCCGCGCCTTTCAGTTCGGGATGACGGGACATACGAGCTTGGCGCGCCAAACGAAAATCCTTGATGATCCGTTCGATCGTTGCATCGGGATCGGCAGCGAGGAGCATGGTCGTCGCCATCACCCAGAATCCGGCCAGACAAACGGTCGCCATGGCCAAACCCGCCATGCGTAATCCATAACCGGGAGCGACTTCTTGCAGCACGTCGAACGCGACGCTGCGATGTTCGATTTCTTCCGCCGCGTGCCAATGCAAAAGCGCGCGAACGGTCGGATGAGCGTTTTGCAGCATATTCATGCGCAATGCATTTTCGGCCATGATGGCCGTATAATGCTCGGCCGCCGCGGTCGTCGCCAAACTCAACGAACGCGGTGCATATTTCTCAATGATGCCGTAAGCGACTCGTTCGTACAAAGCGAGAAATCGATCGATGGGATAACCTTGTTCCCGAAGCGTATCGAACATCCGTTCGTGCTCTTTCGCGTGCCTTCCTTCCTGGCCGAAAAACCCTTTGACCTGGGCTTTCAATTCGGGATTCGTCACTTGATCGAGGTAATGGTGCACCGACCGAACGAAGAACCGCTCACCCGCCGGAAAAAGCAAATTCACTCCATTGGCAATGTGCGTCGCCACGACGTTCTTCGCAAACCAGTGTCGAGGCAGCGACGCGTCGAACGCGAATCCCGGCGACCGGAGCTTCGGGATCACCGCCTTGCCTGAACGCCCCGAAGCCGACACCGCTCCCATCCGTGCCCCGTCCGCCCTCGCGTCCATCATAACTTCGCTCATCGCTGTTGACTCCCGTTCAATAGTCGATCCGAAAGATACACGCTGTTGAACGGGAGTCAACAAAAAATTTTCCGCCGATAAGAATTTGACGGACACTGCGAGGCGTCGTGGCGGCGGGGGGAAAGAAGGGCGCTCGTGGGGTGCGGGGCAAAACCCTACTTGATTGTTGATCGCGATGAACAGCCGGGGTATAGGGCGGCGATGAAGACGCAACGTTTGCCCAAGCGTCCTCCACCGCGTTCGCGGCTCGAGGTGGATGAGCGGCGGGCGCAACTGCTGGCGATTGCGCGTAAGTTTTTCAGCGAAAATGCTTATGACGAAGTATCGATCGATGCCATTGCCGCGGCGGCGGGAATTTCCAAAGGATTGCTTTATCATTATTTTCCCACGAAGCGTGATTTTTACGTAGCGGCGCTGCGGGAAATTGCGCAACAGCTTTTGACGGAAACGACGCCGCCTTCGAGTGATGTGCCGGTGGACGAACGCGTGCGTCGAGGTGTGGAGACTTATTTGAGTTTCGTCGAGCGACGTGGAACCGCGTATGTGGCATTGATGCGCGGAGGAATCGGATCCGATCCGGAAATCGCCGGCGTGCTCGAAGAAACGCGAGCCGGATTTCTGGCGCGAATGCTCGAACACCTGCCCGCGGGCGTGGACGGAGCGCTTGCGCGAACGGCGTTGCGGGGTTGGATTGGGTTTGTCGAAGCAACGAGTTTGGATTGGGTGGAACGCCGCGCAGTGCCGCTTTCCAGCCTGGTGGAGCTGTTACGCACGATGCTCTTCGAGGCGATGAAGGAGGTTGCGCGGTTGACCATCGCCGCCAAAGCCGGCGCCCCCGCTCAATAACTTCAACGAATTCATTTCGTTTGCGATTCCGAGACGACTTCGTGCTACGCCTTGGACCAAGACATGCGACGTGATGAACGCAGAGATATTGTATGAGCTCGACAAACACCGCGGAATTCTGGCGTCGGTGGACCCCATGGCGTCACGGTGACCCGGGAGAGGGCAATTTTACCGATGTAATGCGTGTTCTCGGATTGTATCGAATCTTTGCGGATTTCGTCGCCGAACACGTCAGTCCGCAAGCGCCTTGTCAGGTGGTGGATCTTGGATGCGGTGCCGCTCCACTTGCGGGTCCGTTGGCGCGAGTGTTCGAAGCGCGAGGAGGATCTCTGGAGCGTTATGT
>CAYSYX010000909.1:0-2958 GCA_964435055.1 uncultured Polyangium sp.
GCATTGCGCCACCTTGTCCGCCGGCACCGCCTTTTCCGCCGGCACTTGCGCTGTTTCCGGACGTGGTCGATGGGTTGGTATCGTCGCTGCAACCAACACCGAACGCGGCGCAAGGAAGCGGGGCAACGAGCGCCAAGACAAGAGGAAAAACTCGATGATTGACAACACGGGGAAGGGTGGGCATCGGACCAGGATATCCGGAAGTTCCGTCCGCGTCAATGCGAGTTTCGACCTGTTTTTCTTGGGCGGCGACGGCCCGAGTCATCCACCTCGTCGTAACGATCGCGGGACGCGGCAAACCTACGGCACGACGAGCCGCATGACGCTGCCGCTTCTGGCGTCGTAATCCGAAAAGACGAGTTCGTTTTCGATCACATTTTATGAAACGGCCGAACCATCGAAAACGACAAATGGTTTTTCCGCGCGTCGACTTTGCAAAGGTGGCCCATTCAAAATCGATAAGCAACTCGCGCCCGGAGAGTTGGCAATACGGAGTCATGGTACGGATCGATTCGGGCTACGTCGAATGTGAGTTCTCCGCCGATGACTACGCGCCCGACGATTCCATCCCCGCCGACCGATGCTCGGAACATCGCAATGCGGTGATACGGCCTACGTCATTGTTCATGGCTGGAGAACGATGCCTCTTCACCAACCTCGGCATTCCCCTCTTGAACCGGCACGACAAACCGTGTACCGTGCCCCTATCGCCATGCGCCACCCTTACCGATCTCTCGCTCTCGCCCTCGCCCTTGGAGCTACGGCAATCGCCGCCGCGCCGTCGGCACAAGCCTTCTGTGGGTTTTACGTCGCGGGAGCCGATGATCCCCTTACCTCTCGCACAATTTGACGATCGTTCTTTTCGCTAGGAATCGCGAGCACTGACACGAGCCTCTTTTCGCTTGCTTCACTCCCCAGCATTTCGTCACTCGGCAAAGCCAAGGACAACGTGAATTCACGTCCAGTCGGCGAGACGCGCACCTCGAAATCATGCGAGCGCTTCAATTCGTGAAAGACAACGCGTTGCACGTCGGTCCGATCGGCGATTCGCTCGCGGAGTTGTTGCAAGTAATACAAAACTCGCTCGGGATTGATTTCACGTTCGAACGGCGCGTTGCGTGCTTCGAGATTCGTGATTTCCGCTTCGACGTTTTGAAGCTCCAAGCGTAATTCTCGCACGCGCTCCAGGACGGCAACATCGGGATCCGGGCATGATTCAAAGACTCGAAAATATTTAGTTATGGATCCTTTCAGCGTATCTCGTTGTTTGCATAGTGCCGCAAGTCGTTTGGCTCCGTCCGGCTGTTCAGCCTTCATTTTCTTTTGCATGCGCTCGACATGCTCCATGACGAACTCGGGCGACGAAAGAATCTCGTGCAACCAATTCCACGCGGCATCTTGTAGCGGCGTTGCCGGAATGGCCGGGAATGCGCAAGCCTCTGGACCGCCGTCGTGCCGATTGCCGCAAAAATAGTAGCGATATCCTTCGCTGTTTTTCATGCTGCGGTTTGTCCACTTTCCGTGCATACCTCCCCCGCAGCTCGGGCATTTCAAAATGCCGGTCAGGGAAAACGCTTCAGCGGTCCCGCTTTCGCCTTCGCGCACGTTGCGCATACGATTGATCTTGCTTTCCGTAGCTTTGATTTCTTGCGCCTTGTACCAAAGGTCGGAATCGATGATCGGCGGGTGTTCGCCCTTGTAAAACGTTTGCTTGTGTCGGGGCAAATTCGACGGCAAACGACGCTCGTAGGCGCTTTCGTCGAAACTCGTGAATCCCGCGTAAACGGGATTGTTGAGAATTTGCATGACGGTCACGTGCACGAATGGACCAGCCGTTCGTCGCCGATAACCGGACATATTCAAGTGTCGAGCGATTCGCTTGCTGCCGTAGCGAGTTTGCGCAGACGTATACAGCTCGAAAATGAGTCGCACGACGAGCGCTTCGTCCTCGTGCACATACCAAGTCTTTCCAATGGGATATTCCAAGCAGGCTTGTCGATATGCGTCGTCAGGCGAAATACCTCGCGCTAGAAGTTCGTTTCTCCGATGTGATTGCGACGTGTACCCAAACGGCGGAGGTCCGCCACCCGTTTTCCCCTTCAATGCTTTTCCGCGCTTCATTTCTCGGATGCGTTCCGCGGTCAATCCGACTTCGAGTTCCGATGCAGCGCCAAGAACCTGCAACGAGAATTTGCCGTGAGCGCTCTTGTATTCGTAGCGGCTATTGAAATCCCAAAGTTCGACGCCGTGGGGGCGAAGGACATTGATCAATTTTCCAAGGACGTCATTGTTACGCCACAAGCGATCGGTATGGCGTGCGCAAATACCAATGACGCGACCCGCGGCAACATCGTCAAGCATTTGCTTGAACGCGGGACGCTTGTCTGTCCACAGCTCCGCAGACACGTTCACCGGCTCGACGTAAATGCGGTAATCGTGCCATCCGCGCCCCATGGCGATCTCAATGGCACGAGTGCATTGATTTGGAATCGAGAGGTCTTTTTTGACGCTCTCTTCGCTCGTGACGCGCACGTAAAATGCCCAATATCGCGCGGGTGGCGGAGATGACTCGGCCCAGGATTGGAGGGAAAGTTTTTCCAAAGTGGACGACGTGGATGTCATTCGTTTTACTCCTCTTCTCGGGCAAGCTTGACGAGGAAATCGCTGATTACGTCAAGCAATGAATCGTTCAAGCGAAAATTATTTTCCACGGCTGATTTGGCGGCGCTTTCGCTTGGCGTGAATCGCGCGTTGATCACCCCGGAAGGTTCGTCACGCGGGAGCACCTCTACTACGAAAGAACGACGAATGGTAGGGATTTTTGTGTTTGTCTTTCGCGGTTTTGCCGTGGCGCGTTTGTTCCGTTTGGGTCCCGCGGGCCATGTGCTCCGCCGTGACGCGGGTGGTCGTGATTGAGGCGCTCGGGTAGACTGTGGATGCTTTGACAGCGGGGGAAGG
>CAYSYX010000910.1:0-2953 GCA_964435055.1 uncultured Polyangium sp.
CAGATTCATTATCCCATGCATCCGGAGCGTAATGCGGAAATTGGCGGGCGCCATTGGAAGGATTGTCCCGAACGACCATTAGGTCCGCACGACGGAATACCCGAACAAAGATAAAGAGCGCTTGATTTGTTGACCTGGTGGCCGGTCCCGCTGTTTGGCAAGTTCGAGGCGCCGCGGAGGAGTCCGAAGGTGCCCGCCGCTCCTCCAGAAGTACCATCCGTCACAAATTCCCCATCGATGTACGCCACGTTGCCGCAGACCATGGTCCAAAAAACGCACCGTCATGGTCACTGAACACTTGCCCAGACACCAACCATCCGACTAAGGTCGCCACCCGTGATTGGCGAAGTCATTGGTCAGCGTTACGAAATCATCTCCATGCTCGGGCGCGGAGGCATGGGGACCGTCTACGAGGGCGTTTGTCACGACACACGTCGTCACGTGGCGGTCAAGGTGTTGCATCAGCATCTTGCCGACGGTGAAGCGGCGCAGAGATTTCGTCGCGAAGCAGAGACGGCTGGGCGCATCAAGAGTGATCACATCGTGCGGATCATCGAAGCAGGCACGTGCAAGACGACGGGGCGATTATTTCTCGTTACGGAATTGCTCGAAGGTTGTGATTTACAACAATGGCTCGATCGATACGGTCCATTGGGTTTGCGTGGTGCTCTTCGTCTGACGGCACAAGCATTACGTGGTTTGTCCGATGCACATGCCGCTCGTGTGATTCACCGCGATATCAAGCCGGCCAATCTATTTCTCGCGCGCCGATCCAACGGTACTTATACGCTCAAGATTCTTGATTTCGGCATCGCCAAAGTCCAGCGCGAACCGTTTTCCCACGCCATGACCACCGATATGACGGCAACGGGAAATTTGCTGGGATCGCCCATGTACATGTCGCCGGAACAGGTGCAGGACAGTCGGCGCGTCGACGTTCGGACAGACCTTTGGTCGCTTGGATCCGTGCTGTATGCCGCGCTTGCGGGACATGCGCCGCATCAACATCTCTCCACGGTGGGCCAATTGCTCGTCGCGATATGTGTTCATCCAGCCAAACCACTTACCAATGTCGCGCCTTGGGTCCCCACCGACGTTGCCGCCGTGGTTCACCGAACGCTCGAGATCGACCCGGCCGCGCGTTATGCAAATGCCCGGGAAATGCTCGCCGACGTCGAGAAATTCGTCACGGAGGGCGATTTGGTGGAAGAGGACTTGCTTTCGTCGGGTACGGGGTTTCGCGCGGTGTACATATCGACAAACCCGCCGAGCGATCCGGTGGAATCGCCGCGCGTCGTATTGGGATCCAAAGACGACCCATCCGTTCGCGGGGACGAAGTCACGATGCACGCTCCCGCTCCGATTGGTTTGTCCGAAACGGAGATTCCGCCGCGCGCGATTGAACGATCCGCCGTTCCGAAACTCGACAAACACGTCGTGGGGCGGCATGTCACCGTCGATCCACGACGAATCCTGGGCGAACACAATGAATTGTGGACGTTGTCGCTCGATGTCCATCGCGATTTGTCCACCCTCGTGTCACGTGTTTGGAAAGCATTACGTCGTGGGGGCGCCCAAATCCCGCCCATGAGTTACGGCGTCGAATGGGCTCTTTACGAACCGCGGACCCAAAGGTTTGTCACGTTCGATCATCCGACCGGCGAAAAGAAAACGCTCGAAGATGCCGGTATCCGTTCGGGAGCCGTTCTTTGGGTGGTCGCCCCAAACGCCGAAAACCCGCTCAAATGAAGCGCTCACTGATCTGTGTCACACTCGGGGCCGCTTTTCCGATACGCTGTGCATGATGGGTCCGTACCGCATTGCCTTTGTGCCTCTCGCCCTCTTTCTCCACGCCTGTTCCGGTTCTTCCGCGCAGACCACTGCACCTCGAAATCACATTGCCACCGACGGTCCCAAGCCGCCCGTCACTTTGGTTACCCCGGCCCCGTCGCAGCGAGTTCTTCTCGACGAACTTCCGGCCCCGGAAGTCACCAATGCCTTTACGGCTCCGGTTTATGACCCCAATACGCGAAATGCGCCGCGAAGTGAAAAAGACCTCTGTGAAATAGCCAATCGTAACATTCAATCAGCGCTCGATGCCGTACTCGAGCAACCTCGACCGGTCGGCCAAACCGTGGCTCGGTCCCCGTGGTCGGGAAAAAAGCCCGCGCAGTACCTGGACCTCGTCGAAGGTCGTTATGCATTCACCGCGCAAGAACGTAATCTATTGCAACAGAATGGGTTTGTTGTTCCGGAACGTTTGTCCCGGGGGAGCTACGCGCACGCGTACCACGATATTTTTCAATCGCAGCTCCCTGTATACGTCACGATGGATTCGTTGTTTCATGCTGTATTCAAGGCCCACGAATCGCTCATGGTGCACGTCGAGCGCGACCTGTTGATGCCACGTTTACGCCGATTGCTCATTGAATTGCGGAGGACATTTGCCTCGACAACCACGCCATTGCCGCCGGAAATACACCGAGATCTGGATTTGTATCTGACGGTGGCGGTTTCATTGCTCGTTGGAAAAACCCAATCGGCCCTGTCCGCCGAAGTTCATCCCGACGTGGAATCAACCCTCGAGCGAATCAAAGATGCGCAAGGCCTGTTCCCGGTCGATCTTTTGGGAAGAACGCGCATGGTCGACTTTTCGCAATACCAGCCACGTGGATATTACGCTCTTTACGACGAGCTGGTCCCCTACTTCAAAGCGTTTTTATGGTTATCGCGGCTCGAATTCAATTTGGTCTCCCGTTCGAGCCGCAGTTCCGCTCCGGGGATTGCGCCGGATCCCCGCGAAACACCCCGAGAAGCCATGTCGGCGGTCGCATTGGCTCGCCTCGTGGATGAAGCGAAGATGACCTCGACGCTCGCCGAGATCGAACAAACGTTGCAATCGCTTGGCGGAAATCGCGAAGATATTGGCGTTACCACGTTGCTTGGTTTGTAC
>CAYSYX010000911.1:0-2948 GCA_964435055.1 uncultured Polyangium sp.
CGTCGCGGCAATGAGGTCGAGCTCGGCTTGTCCAACAGGGCGGTAGAGGGTCGTCGTCGTCGCGCTCATGACTGGGCAGGTTACACGGCGCAGAAAGCTGGGCCAAGATTTTTGACTTTATCATCCTCTACGGGTTATTTGCTATCCGCACCATGCGCAGGCTCAGCGCGCCGTGCTTGTTCGCTTGGCCCACCAGGTACGAATGATCGGTAAAATGACTTCTTTGAAATGCTTGACGTCGGCCGCTTGTTGTTCCTCGAGTTCGCGACGCATTTCGGCGGCCTTGAGCGGGTTTGGCTCGGTTTCATAGGCATATATACCTCCGAAAATAAAAAGTGGCTCGCGATCGGGCCCTTCTGCCCAACCCTGGAGCTGCGCGAGGAGGACATCGGCCCATGGTGCAGGCAACCGGGAAAGGACTTTATCGATATTGGTTTCTGTGGCGAGAGTAAAAATGCGCTCCTCCAAGTCGCCTCGATTCAATGCCCCGTGCTCCCATAACGCGAACGTTTCTCGCAAGCTCTCCGCGATACGCATATCCATGGCGTCAATGACAATGCGCTGCCCCTCGACCATCAGCAACGCGCCTTTCCGCGCTCATTGTGCTGTGCTTGCGCTAACGCCCCGAACATGCGGCGACTGTACTCCAGAACGCGCGGTGAGATCAACAACTTGGCGCTTGCGTTCGCGGGCGACGAAGCCTATTGGTTCGCGTTTCACCCGTATTACAAGGATTTTCTCATACAGGCCAAACGCCCCTACGTCGCCTTCGGATGCGGATCGGAGCAGCAATTGTTTCTCATGCCGCTCGAGGATTTCCAGCCGTGGCTCGACGGTTTCTATATCACCGAAAAAGACGATAAAATGTACTGGCACGTGCAGATCTATCGAGACGGCGCCAAATGGAAGCTGAAGCGGCGGCAAGGCGTGGGCGATATCGACATAACGAAATATTTCATCCCCGTTCGGTCCACGGGCAAGTAACGGTTTCCGTTTGTCCCTCTCGCAGAGCAGCAATACGAGTATTCTCGTCAATGCCGGCCTTCCTTTGCTTTGGGCCCCGCTTCCTGTGAGCGTACTACAACACGCCCCTCGTTTTTTTCGTTTACTCCGGTAATCTTTTATGGCAGTGGCTTCAGTTGTGCAGAGAATGAAAACGCCGTGGCGGAGTATCCTTGGAGAACGATGTGCGCACGCGGCGCGCTCATGAAGGAGTACCTCGATGCCCCAGATGGAGTTCGATTTTGACGGCCTGATTCAGCTCTTGGCACACCATCTGTACAGCGACAAGAAGGTGTTTCTGCGCGAGCTCATCCAAAACGCCCACGACGCCATCGTGCGGCGCAGTCGGGTTGACTCGGTGGACTACGGCGGGCGAATCGACATCCTCAGCCGTGCTGCAGACCTGCAAATCATCGTCCTTGACAATGGGATCGGGATGAGCCGCGGAGACCTGGAAGAGTACCTATCCAGTATTGGCAGGAGCCTCACGAGGCTCCAAAAGCAGGACGTCGAAGGTCTGATCGGACAATTCGGCATTGGCTTTCTCTCGGCATTCGTCGTGGCTCGTCGTGTCGAAGTGCGCACGCGTAAACTGGGTGAAGAACAGGGATGGTTATGGGAGAACGAAGGCAGCCGGCAGTATCAGGTTACTCCGTGTACCGTGTCGGCGCCGGGCACGACGATCACCATTCATCTCCGAGGTGAAGACTACAAGGGCGTCGCCCACCCGCAGGAACTCCGCCGCACCATCCGCCATTACGCCGATATGCTTCGCGTGCCCATCTACGTGGACGACGGCGCGAGCCCCGTCAACACGATGCAGATGCCCTGGGAAAAAACAGGGCTATCCGACCAGGAGCTCAAACAGGAGTGTCATCGCTATCTCGAAAGGACTATGGGCGACAGCGTCCTCGAGGCAATTCCGGTTCGCCTCTCCGGCGCCGTGCGGGCAGAGGGGGTGCTCTATATCACCCAGGCCCGTACCGTGGGCGTGGACGCGCCGCGAAAGGTCCGACTTTACCAGAATCGAATGCTCCTCTGCGAGAACGCGCCCGAGGTGCTGCCCAAATGGGCGGCGTTCGTCAACGGCTTGCTGAGCACGCCGGACATCAATCCCACAGCGGCGCGCGACAGCTTCATCCGCGATAATGCCGCGACCGCGCTTCGTGAGGCGCTCGGTGATTTGGTGCTCCGTCACATGGAAACGCTCCAACGCGACGAGCCTGAGCGGTTTTCCCAGATCCTGCGTTATCAGAATCTCAGCATCAAGGCTGCCTGCTATTATTACGACCGCTTCTTTGCCAGGTTTGCAAACCTCCTCGAATGGCGAACGAATGGTGGTGAGCGGGATGAGCTGAGTGGCGATCTCAAGCCTCGATGGCGCACGCTGCCCGAGATTTTGCGGCGATTGCCCTCGAACGGTGGGGAGCCTCAGCGCCTTCCCTGCTTCACCACGAGGAACTCGGCCAATCAATATTTTCAAATGGCGGATGCGGCGGGGAGCATCGTCGTCGACGCAAGCTATCCTTTCGAGGCGCACCTCATCGAGGCGTACACGAAGCTCGACGGGGTTCATGTCCGCCTGGTGCACGTCGATCGCGAAGATGATCCTGCGGTCTTCCGGCGCCTGAATGATGCCGGCGCAGAGGAGCGGGCCATCCAGCGCCTCGCGGAAGCAATGGCTTTCGTGATTGATTCGGCCGGCACCGTTCGAATCAGGGTTGAAGCCCGTCACTTCCAGCCCGCCGAGCTTGCGGCTGTCGTCCGTTCGGACGCACGATCCCGCGGGCAAGCGAAAGCCGAGCAAATGCTGGATGATCCGAACGTCCCTGCCGAGATCCGCGAGATGGCAGAGGAGATGCTGCGCATGGCGCGAGGTGAGTCGATGAAGGTAATCATCAACGCGAACAACGTTCTGATCCGTCGGCTTTCACGCCAGAATCTGC
>CAYSYX010000912.1:0-2947 GCA_964435055.1 uncultured Polyangium sp.
AGGTGCACACCGAAGAGCGATTTCTGCCGCGTCCGAACATTCGGGGCCAAGATGGCCATGACCCGGACGAACAAATCGCCGAATTGCAATATCGCGACGTATTTGAATATGCCGTCGGACACGGCATCGCCGCCGAAGCAGACGTCATTGAAGGACGAGCTTGCACACGAGCGCGTACGACATGGCTTCCCACCGCCGAAGTCGAGAAAGTCGTGCCGGGCCAAGTCGATGAGGTGACGCTCGAAATGGAAGAGCTGGCTGCGGCTGAGTCGGCGGCCGACGTCCGAAAGATGCTTGGAAACCTTCCCGCGGCGTATGCGTTATGGATTGATCGGCAAGCGCAAACCAAGATCGACGAGCACCAGGAAGACGTCTTGGTTGGCTTGCTTGATGCGGCGCGTACCGTGCAACGCCGCATGGTCGACGGTTTGGCTGCGCTCGATGATGAAAAGATATTTCTTGCGTTTCGTATTGCCAATAGGGCGATGGACCGTGCAGCGCGAGCACGCGATACGAAAAAGCAATATGGTTCGCCGAAATGGCGCCCGTTTCAGCTCGCGTTTCTGCTCATTAATCTGCGAGCAATGCACGAACCATTGCATCATGATCGTAAGGTGATTGACCTCCTGTTTTTCCCAACCGGCGGCGGTAAAACAGAGGCATACCTTGGTTTGGCGGCATTCACCTTGGTTTTGCGTCGGCTCCAGAATCCGGGGATCACCGGTGCGGGCGTGAGCGTGATCATGCGGTACACGTTGCGGCTTTTGACGCTGGATCAGCTTGGGCGTGCTGCGGCTCTCGTCTGCGCGCTGGAGCTGGAGCGGCAGGAGCGCATGAACAAAGGCGATACGCGCTTGGGTCGGTGGCCCTTCGAGATTGGGTTGTGGGTTGGCAAAGGGGCGACGCCGAATCGTATGGGTAGCGATGGGGATTATGATCCGTCGATCGCGCGCATGAAGGTAAATGCATTTCAGGAAAACTCGGACAAAAACCCTGCGCCGATTCCGATAGAAAAATGTCCTTGGTGCGACAGAAAGTTCGTTCCCAACTCGTTCCGTCTCGTCCCGAATCGATCCAAACCAAACAACCTAGAGGTTTGGTGTTCCAACCGCGATTGCGTATTTGCACAAAAAACGGCATTGCCGATTCTGGCGGTGGACGAGCCAATTTACCAGAGATTGCCCTGTTTTCTCATCGCGACGGTGGACAAATTCGCCCAACTACCCTGGGTTGGTCGCAGCGGGGCGCTGTTTGGCCGGGTGGAACGACACGACAAGGCCGGCTTTTATGGTCCATGTGATCCCGGCATTGGAAGCCCGATTGAGGGTGGACGATTGGCGCCCCCGGATTTGGTCATTCAGGACGAACTACACCTCATTTCAGGCCCGCTCGGCACAATGGTCGGGCTTTACGAAACCGCAATCGACGTACTTTGTGAACGCACGGAAAATGGAAAAACGTTCGGCCCGAAGATTGTGGCGTCGACGGCGACGGTGCGGCGGGCAGAAGCGCAAATCAAGGCTCTTTTCGGTCGTTCAGCGGTAACGGTATTTCCCCCGCCCGGCCCCGATCGGCGTGATTCCTTTTTTGCGCGCACCGTCCCAGTTACGGAGAAACATGCCCGCAAATATGTCGGCGTCGCAGCTCCAGGGAGAAGCTTCAAAGTTGCCTTGTTGCGTGTCTATCTCGCGATGCTCGCAGCGGGGAAAAAGGCTTATGATGAATTCGGTATGGTAGCCGATCCCTATACAACGCTGGTTGGGTATTTCAATAGCCTACGGGAACTGGGCGGCAGTCGGCGAATCGTGGAGGATGAGGTAACCTCGCGTGTTCGCGGGTATGATACGCGCCTGCGCGTGGGGGAAACAGCGTGCGATTTTGCGAAGCGTTCCTTGGGCGAACCGGTGGAATTAACGAGCCGCGAACCAACACATGCGGTAGCGCGAGCCAAAGATCGCCTTGCATGTACCATGGACAAGACCGACCATGTGGACGTCGCATTGGCAACCAACATGATTTCCGTAGGTCTTGATATCTCGCGTTTGGGCCTCATGGCGGTGCTCGGACAACCCAAAACAACGGCAGAATACATCCAGGCGACCAGCCGAGTGGGCCGTGATGACGAGCGACCGGGCTTGGTCGTTACGCTGCTCAATTGCCACAAGCCGCGCGACCGATCGCATTACGAGCGATTTGCAGCGTATCACGCGTCGTTTTATCGTGCGGTTGAAGCGACGAGTGTAACGCCATTCTCGCCACGCGCGATAGATCGAGGCATTGCGGCCGTGACAGTAGCTATGGCACGTTTGGGCATTCCCGAGCTTACGCCACCACGAGGGGCCGAGAGAATTGGCAAGGAAGCCTTGCGTGATCTGGTCACGAACATTCCGAAGCAATTGGGGGCGCGGGCAGCGCAAGCGCACGTGGACGCGAATGAAGCCCCGGAGATTGCCCAGAAAATTGAAAAACGCACCCGCGATTTGTTGGACTCATGGCTGCGTACGGTCGAGAAAAACCACGCGGTAAGTGCGACGCTTCAATATCAACGCGAAGAACCGGAACATCCAAAACTGCTTCGGGATCCATTGGAGCCCACGCCTGACGATCCCGATTTGCGCAAATTCAAGGCGCAACGATCCTTGCGCGACGTCGAACCAAGTGTAGATGTATTTTTGCGAAAATCCGGGGCTCGTCAACAGGAGGTAGGCTGATGGCAACGCGTAAGCCTCGAAGTGGTGGCTCTGCGAAGACCGGACCGCGTCCGGAGGGCCAAGTTCGTCGGAGTCAGGTACTCACAACGTTTGGTCCGGGAGCGCTCGTCGATTTCCCGAAACATGCGGCGATCATGGGCGGTCTCGAGTCGTGGGGAGATCCGGACAAGGATAGGTTCCAGCACATCTTCGAAGAACGTCTCGAAACGGCGCTGAAAATTCGCGAGCAAAATCCT
>CAYSYX010000913.1:0-2946 GCA_964435055.1 uncultured Polyangium sp.
GAACGATGCCAACAAACCGTTCATCTCCAGCGCATTCATCTCCAGCGCGTTCATTTCCAACGCATTCATCTCCAACGCATTGGCCGAGAGCATATTCGACGTTTCGAGCGTCTGCTCCGCTTCGGCGATCGGTCCCTCGTCAATGGCACTATGCTCGAAAGATGCCTCGCCGCAAGCCACCAACGCCAACGTCATGCAGGAGAGAATTCCCAGGGTGCCCGATTGCTTTCTCATACGCCGTGTCTCCGCTAAGTAAAGTTCGTAATGGTCGTTCTGCTTCAGAGCACGTTTTCAGCACGAATCATGCCGGCACGATACACCTGTCCGGTTCACCAAAGCCCCATCCATTGGCGACCTTTGGCGCAATCATTGGCCAAAACGGACCATTCCGTGGCGAAATACCGCCCACGTATGCCTATTTTCACATACTTCGCGCGCAATGGCGAGCCGCAAATCCTGGTGGATAACCAATTGAGCGAACGATCGCCAAATAATTGACGGTCGGTTTGGGGAGTGCGGTACGATGGTTGGCTTCGGTCGATGCGACAGATGCTCTGTCACCATGCGTCTTGGAATGGCGTCCATGCCAAACGTCGACGAGGCATCAAGTCATCGTTCCGGCGGGGTTTCTTTGGGGGCGCTCTTTTTGCTCGGACGTCGTGAGGACAATTCGTCCAAATAGCTGAAGGTCTTCGCTTCCAGCTCGGCAGCAATCCTTTGTCGGCGATCTCCGCACGCAATGCCGACCGGAATTGATAAGGAATGCCAATCGTATCACTGCGCAATCGTCCCGCCGCGGCACGTGAAGACGATCCAATGCCCGCCGGCGAACGCCGATTCAACAGATCATCCAGGCGATCCCCTCGATTGACGAATTCCTCCGCCCAATGATAACGAGCGCGCCGACCGGCGCCGGGGTTGTCAAGGTCCTCGCCCGGTCGCATTCGCACACGTCGTATTCAGTCGACGAACCAACTCTATTTGGCGATCTTTGGCGCAATCATTGACCGTCGCTAACCTTGGACGGCGAATTGCTGCTCTCCAGCGATATGAAGCAATGTTTCGTATCGCTATGTCACCGTGCTCAAACGAGCCGTTGGCGAGAATTTTGGGACACTTCGATTGGCCGATTGACGCCCATTTCACACGAATCGTCTCGTGGGATACATGCTCGACACCATCTCGGCCCCTTCACAACCTCGGCACACCCCTTGCTAATCGTTTCGGGATGTTGGCCGCAAGAAGCTTGAACCCGGATTGGAATGAAGAGAATCAATTGACCGCGAAATTGTCCAAATCCGACGACATGACCATGCTCGATCCGCTGATGCTCGAGCATCTCGACAAACTCACGTTTGCCGTTTGGCTCATCGATCCTCAAGAAGATCGTATACGATGGGCCAATCGAATGGGTGCGAAATTGTTTGGCCATAACTCCCGGGAAGCTTTGTCGTCGTCGATGCCTTCGATCAGCCAATTCTTGAATATCCCTCTCAAACAGCTACCCGCGCAAATCAAAGCCTCGCTCCCCGTTCGTCATGACCGAACGATAACGCTGAACGATCAGGAGAAACGGGTGGAATTATCGTTGAGTCGTTGGGATCGGGCCCCCAATCCGTCGTGGCTATTCGTCAGCCTCCGTCCCGTCGTCAGCGAAGACGCCGACTTTCACGCGGCAACTCGTGTACTCCAATCAGCACCGTGCGTCGCCGCCGTGTTCTCGCAACACGAGCGGTTGCTTCACTCCAATCACTTGGCGCAAAAAACGTTTGGCACGGTGTTCTCCCTGCGCTCGATGTTCGCGCATCGGTCGGATTATATCGACATCGTGGAGCAACTGGCGAAATATGGGAAATACAAGCGTGAGGCGATTCTATACACGGTACGCGGCAAGCGCTGGCATGCGATCGAAGCCGAAAAAACCGTGTTCGCGAGCACGAGCGAGCTGGTGTACCTTTTCTACGCGGTCGATATCACCGCGCGGATCCAGGCTGAACAAGCCAAAGAAGAACTCGTGGGTATGGTCAGCCATGAGCTGCGGACACCGATGACCGCCATTCGAGGGGCGGTGGAATTGCTGGCGGGAGGTTTGGCGGAGAATGACCCATCCTTGTTCAAAGAATTGCTGGGCATTGCTTCGGAAAACACGAGACGTCTTGAAAAACTGGTCGACGCGCTCCTCGATCTGCGCAAACTCGCCAATGGCCGGATCTCCATCGCCGTCGCCCCGTGCGATCTCGCCGCGGTCCTTCACGAAGTGATCAACCTTCAGACGCCCGATGCCGAAACCAAAGGCGTCCAGATCGTCGTGACCGGAGACAAGACATTGCCGATCTCCGGCGATGAAGGACGAATGCAACAGGTGCTGTTGAACTTGTTATCGAATGCAATCAAACACTCGCCATTGGGAGACGAGATTCAGATCCGCGCCACGACCGATCTCGATTGCGTACGTATTTCCATTTCCGATAACGGTGCGGGTATCCCGGCTCCCTTTCAAGATCGGATTTTCGAGCCCTTTTCACAAGCGGATTCATCGTCGACTCGACAAGACGCGGGGATGGGACTCGGCCTGTACATGGCCAAGACCTTGGTCGAACTCCATGGAGGTCGTTTGTCTTTCCTGAATCGTCCCGAAGGCGGCACGACGTTCATGATCGAATTACCCCGACGCCGGACGTCGGGCGCCAGGTAATCGATTATTCTTTGCTCGCCCGTCTCCCGGGAATTCGCAATGCCGCCATACGCGAGACGAACGTTCGTCGCGGAATACCCAATAAAGCGGCCGCTTTGGTTTGATTACCTCCGCACGAATGAAGCGCCGCAATGATTCGCTCGCGCTCGACACGCGAAAGCTCCTCGCCGAGCGACATGGGCGGCGACGACATGGGAGGAACGGGATCCATCGCCCCGGAGGGAATGAAACCGGGATTCGAAGTCGGGGGC
>CAYSYX010000914.1:0-2927 GCA_964435055.1 uncultured Polyangium sp.
TATTCGGTTTGCCCTCCAAAACAGCTCTCCACCCCTCTTGCACCAACTGATACACGTCGTCCTGCATCGAGGTTTCCCATTGATCCATCAAATGCTGGTAGACATCGTACGCGTCGACCAAAGGCGCTTCGGCAAACGTCGTGAGCAAGGCTTCGGACAAGGCCGTGATGAGCATTTTCGGTTTGTCCCCCACGGCGATGTTCATCAATCGCGGCGTATGGGTTTTGCGCCATTGCTTGAAAAGGGTCGTCACCGTTTCGTTGAACGCGGCAAACTCGGCATGCCCGAAGATCGTCGATTTCACATCGCCCACGGCCACGCGCAATCGGCTGTACCCGGCCCGATCCGCTTTGTCGAACAAGGCCGCCCGAACGCCGGGAAAAACCTGCCAATAGCGGTCCAGGGCATCGATATCGCGGTTCGGAATGCCTCCGCGCAGATGCGCCTCGATGTCCTGAAGGTCTTCGGCTTCGGTGGTATCGATGTAGCGCGGCAAATTCAAATTGAAATCGTTCGCTTCGATTTCGGCCATCGGGACCATACGCGCATACTTGGGCACTTCGAGCGTCCGAGTGAACGTGTCCACGATGCGATGGATGTCCTGCGCGCGCAGGCGATTCTTGGGGCCATCCTTGGCAAAGCCTTTCGACGCGTCGACCATGAAGATCCCGCGACGAGCGGCGGCATTTTCTTTGTCGAGCACCACGATGCACGCGGGAATGCCGGTGCCATAAAACAAATTCGCCGGCAAACCAATGAGGCCCTTGATAAAACCGCGCCGGACGATTTCTCGGCGAATCGTCGCTTCGGCGCCGCCCCGAAAGAGCACTCCATGGGGCAAAATGACGGCGCCCGTGGCGGTGCTCTTCATCGAGGCGAGCAAGTGCAAGAGAAACGCGTAATCGCCGTTTTTCTCCGGCGGCAAACCATAAGGGAAACGTTTGAATTCGTCCTCGGCGGGCTTGAAGCCATTGCTCCATGCTTTCATGGAGAACGGCGGATTGGCCACGACGTAATCGAACGTTTTGAGCGCCGCGCCATCTTTGAAGAGCGGCGTGGAGAGCGTATTGTCTTTGCGAACATCGGCCGTCGGGCAATCGTGCAGGTACATGTTCATGCGCGCCAGAGCGCTCGTGGCATTGTCCATTTCTTGCCCGTATAGCGTCAAGTTGTGCCCGGTGGCGCTTTTGGCTTCATCGTGGGCTTTGAGCAAGAGCGATCCGGAGCCGCAGGTGGGATCGTAAATGGACTGCTTGGATGATTTGGCCTGACCGAGGCCGATGACTTTGGCCATGATGCGCGAGACTTCGGCGGGTGTATAAAACTGGCCTTTGCTTTTGCCGGATTGGGTGGCGAAATGGCGCATCAAGTATTCGTAGGCGTCGCCGAGCAGGTCGTCGCCTTCGGCGCGATTGCCTCGAAAATCGAGCGATGGTTTTTGAAAGATGGCAATCAGGTTCGAGAGGCGATCTTGCATCTCTTTGCCTTTGCCCAATTTATCGACATCGTTGAAATCGGCGACATCGATGACGCCGCGCAGATTGTTGGCTTCGGCGAGTTTGGCGATGATGGTGTTGAGTTTTTCGCCGATGTCTTTGTCGCCCTTGGCGGCGATCATATCGGCAAAACCGCCGCCCCGTGGGACATCGAGCAGCGCGTCCTTTTGCCCGGCATATTTATCGGATACGTACTTTACGAAGAGCAGCACGAGCACGTAATCTTTGTATTGCGAAGCGTCCATCCCGCCGCGTAATTCGTCGCAGGATTTCCAGATGGAGGCGTACAGTTCGGACTTTTTGAGGGCCATCGGTCGCTGTTATCGTGGGCAAAAGGTTCGGCGCACGGTAACGCGAAGCTGGTGGGAGTGTCAAGAAAACAATGGGGCAGGAAAAACGGGCGCGTTGTTGCGGTATTCGAACGCGTCCCCTCTGCGGCACACGCGCCTGGGCCGGTCCGACAATTCTCTCCGATCGTCATTTCTGTCGATGAGCCAGCATTTTCACGCCGATCCCGAAATACACCGTCACATTCGTTTCCGTTACGGCTCGCACGGTGCCGCTGCCGAAGATACAATGCGCGATGGTGTCACCCACGATGTATGTATCCTTCATGGAATACGGCCGCCCCGGGAGCTTCGTGACATCGTGCGGATTGTATTTCGCGTGGCGAATCGCATTCTCCACTTCCTCGGGAGAAATCCCCGTCCCCCACCCCAAATCGAGGAGCAACGATTGCTCTGTCAACGCCCCTCGGCGAACATGTTTTTCCGCCCATTGCAGCTGCTTTCGCGTTTCGGGAATGAATTGTTTCGACATCCATTCCAATTCGGTCACATCGGAGAAGAGCCACCCCGCGGAAAAGTTGATCTGGAACCATTCGAACACACGCGCCGTCACGCTGTTGTTGTCGAGCTTGATTTTGGCCCGCGTCATGCGATCGCGAAATCGCTTCACGGCCACGGGCGCTTCAGCGAGCAGATACGTCGTCGTCGTCGAACGACACGCATCGGGAATGGGGCATTCGTTGCCCACGTGAAAATCATCCGGGCCAAAGAGATCATACCAAACACTCGGAATCGCGTACGTCACGGTGATCTCTCGATCCGATGGTCCCGGCAAACACTTGAGATACGCGCGATTGGCCATGGCGGCACTTTACATCAAGAATGGTCGCGGGCACAATATGTGCGCAAGGGAATTGTGCGCGGGTCCGGTGGATTGCGCGCAAGCGGGATTGATGCCGCGGTTAGGGAATTGTGGGCAAGGGAATTGCGTGCGGGTCCGGTGATTTGGGGGCAAGCGGGATTGAGGCCGCACGCCTTGATTTGGACGTTCGCTCCGCGCCCTAACAAGGGCGCGGAGCGAAGAGGCTTTGTTTGTGATGGGGGGCTGCGCTCGCTGACCGGCGGCTGGCCTTCGGCCAGACGC
>CAYSYX010000915.1:0-2675 GCA_964435055.1 uncultured Polyangium sp.
ATCATGGGTGCATCCATGGCGCTTGGTGGTCTGGCGGCGTGCCGCAGGCCCGAAGAAGTCATCGTGCCTTACACGCAGGCTCCCGAAGCGGTTGTTCCCGGCAAACCCCTCTTCTTCTCGACGTCGATGTCGATGATGGGCACCGCAATCGGTCTCGTCGTCGAGACGCACGAAGGTCGTCCGACGAAGATCGAAGGCAATCCTCGTCATCCTGAAAGCCTTGGATCCACGAGCACGTTCGTTCAAGCGTCGGTGCTCGACATGTACGATCCCGATCGCAGCCAAGGCCCGCGTGAGCGTGGTCAAGCGCGGACGTGGGATGAAGCGTCGACCTTCTTGCGCAAGCTCGGCGATGACGCGCGCAAGACGAATGGCAAGGGTTTGGCGCTGCTCCTCGACGATCATCGTTCGCCCACGGTTGCCGCTCAAGTTGATGCGATCTTGCGGCTCATGCCGGAAACCCGCGTCGTTCGTTACGAGGCGTTCGGTAACGAAACGGCACTCGAAGGAACCAAGGCTGCGTTCGGCAAAGCTCTCACGCCGGTCTACGATCTTGCGGAAGCAGACGTCGTCGTGGCGCTCGACAGCGACTTCCTCGTTCACGAAACGAGCTCGGTCAAGAATGCGCGGGCCTTTGCGACGCGTCGCAATCCGGACCGGAAAGACAAACCGATGTCGCGTCTGTACGCCATCGAGAGTGCTTTCTCGGTGACCGGATCGAGCGCGGATCATCGGTTGCGTCTCGAGAGTCGCAAGGTCACCGATGTCGCGTACGCGCTCGTGCAAGAGGTCGTGAACGCGTCGCGAGCAAGCTTGCCGGCCGAGATTTCGGCGGCGTTGGCGGGAGCTGCGGCGCTCGATCCCAAGGCGGCGAAGTTTGTCAAGGCCGTTGCGGCGGACATCGCGAAACGTAACGGGGCCGTGGCCATCGTGGCCGGTCGTAAACAACCGGCGGCGGTTCATGCGCTCGTGCACGTGTTGCATCAGCTCGTCGGAGCTGTCGGCAAGACCGTGAAGTTTGTCCGGACGCTCGACGAAGTGAAGAGCGGTTTGGCGGACTTGACGGCGCTCGCGAAGGACATCGAAGGCGGCAAGATCGACACGCTCGTCGTGTTCGGCGGCAACCCCGTGTTCAACGCGCCGGCCGATCTTCGCGGTGCGTTTGCGAAAGCCAAGACGCTCGTGCATGTGGGAACGCATGTCGACGAGACGGGTGAAGCGGCGACGTGGCATTTGAACCGCGCGCACTCGCTCGAATCGTGGGGCGATCTTCGTTCGAGCGACGGAACCGGATCGATCATTCAGCCGCTCATTGCGCCGATGTACGGCGGCAAGACGGACGCGGAGATCATCGAGACGTTCATTGGTGGCACGCGCAAGGCGTACGACATCATTCGTGCGAGCTGGCGAGGGCCGCAGACGTTGGTGGCGGACTTCGATCGCGACTTCCGAAGGGCGCTGCACGACGGCGTTTGGAAGGAAAGTGCGTTCCCGGCGGAAGCGGTCACGGTGGCTGCGGGCGACGTGGCTTCGGCGATCAAAGCGCAGAAGGCGAATGCGCCCAAGGGCAATGTCGAGGTCGTCTTCGAACCGTGTCCGCATACGTGGGATGGCCGCTATGCCAACAATGGCTGGCTGCAAGAACTTCCCGATTCGATGCACAAACTCACGTGGGGCAACGTGGCGACGATTTCTCCGGCTACGGCCAAGGGGATGGGCGTTGCCGACGGAGACCTCGTGACGGTGTCGGCCAATGGTGCGGACGTGATTCTCCCGGCGTTGATTGCCGTGGGACAAGCGGACGGCACGGTGATCGTGACGGTTGGTCAGGGTCGAACGGCGGTCGGTCGCGTGGGCAAGGGCATTGGTGTGGCGACGGGTAATCTCCGAACGACGGCGGGTTTCCACATTGCGGATGGCAAGGTGGCGAAGGCCGGCGGTTCGGCGAAGCTTGCGCGCACGCAAGAGCACTTCCTCACGGAAGGTCGTCCGATGGTGCACGAGGCGGACTTGGTCAAGTACCAAGCGAACCCTGCGGTCGTGCCGGCTCCGAAGAAGTACCTGAGTCTCTTCGACGAGAAGACGTACGACAAGGGTCATCAATGGGGCATGTCGATCGATCTGACGGCGTGTATTGGGTGCAATGCGTGTTCCGTGGCTTGCCAAGCGGAAAACAACATTCCGGTGGTCGGATTCGAGGCTGTTTCGCGTACGCGTGAAATGGCGTGGATTCGCATCGACCGGTATTTCGAGGGCAAGAATCCGGACGAGCCGACCAGCGTCGTGCAACCGACGATGTGCAATCATTGCGAAAATGCGCCGTGCGAAGAGGTTTGTCCGGTTGCCGCGACGACCCATACGCCCGAAGGCTTGAACGACATGGCGTACAACCGCTGCATTGGCACGAAGTACTGCGCCAACAACTGCCCGTTCAAGGTGCGTCGCTTCAATTACTTCGATTACACGAAGGACATGATCGAAGTGGCGAAGATGCAGATGAATCCGGACGTTTCGGTGCGTGCCCGAGGTGTCATGGAGAAGTGCACTTTCTGCGTCCAGCGCATCAATTCCGCGAAGATCAACGCCAAGGTGGATGGTCGCGACCGCGTGCGTGACGGTGAAATCGTCACGGCGTGTCAGGCCGCGTGTCCGACACAAGCCATTCACTTCGGGGA
>CAYSYX010000915.1:2685-2926 GCA_964435055.1 uncultured Polyangium sp.
GGCCAAGGACTATGCCAGCCCGCGTGCGTATCGGCAGCTCGAAGAACTGAACGTCAGGTCGCGTTTGTCGTACTTGGCCAAGATCAAAAACCCCAACCCTGAGCTCGAGGGGGTATGACTACCGCCGTCGTCTATGAAGACACGCCCGGCAAGCGTGCACCGCTGGTTCACGGACATCGCGATTTTCACGCGATTACCGAGACCGAGGCGGGAATTGTCGACAAGAACACGACTCCAGCGT
>CAYSYX010000916.1:0-2921 GCA_964435055.1 uncultured Polyangium sp.
GTCCTGCACGATGACGCTGCCTTTGTCCGGACAACCGTCTTCGTCATCGATGTTGTTGTACGACTCGGGTTCGGTCGGACAACTGTCTTTGCCGTCCAAGATCCCGTCGCCGTCGTTGTCGTCCTCGGGACAGCCGTCTTCATCTTTCCAACTGTCCTTGTCCTCGGCGACGTTCATGCATTGGTCGTCCCCGTCGAGGATGCCGTCTTTGTCGTTGTCGTCTTCGGGACAACCATCTTTGTCGAACCAACCGTCGGGATCTTCCGGCTTGTTCGGACATTGATCTTCGACGTCGAGGATGCCGTCGCCGTCGCTGTCGCCCGTGCGCACTTTCACCGGTTCATCCGCCGGCTCGACGTCCGGACAACCATCTCCGTCCTCTTCACCGTCTTTGTCTTCGGGTTCGTCCGGGCACTGATCCACATCGTCCGGAATGCCGTCGTGATCGCGATCTTCATTGAGCGGTTCGAAGACGAAACCGAGCACGCCGCGTTGATCGGCCGACTGGAATCCAGCCGTGTACCCGATGCCGCCGGACAAGTAGAGGTACGAGTTTTTCTGGACGAAAATCTTGAACCCGCCCAACGCTTCGGCGCTCAGGCGTTGCTTGCTGTCGGAGCCTCCGCCGACGAGGTACGTCGCGTACGTCTCCGCCGTGAGGTCGAACTTGTCGAGGATGCGCAAGCTCGCGGCGAATCCTGCGGTCCCGAGATCGCCGTATTCGAAGAGGCCCGAGGTCAGGATGGGTTTGCCGTCGGCGCCCGCGCCAAACGTTGCGTTGGGTCCCGTGTGTCCGCGATAGCCCGCGTTCAGACCCAAACGAATGACGGTGGACTCTCCAAACTGTTTTTCCAGAGCAACCTGAGGCCAGTAGTAGAACCCGGGGTCGGCGGCGAAGTTGCGGATTTGCCCGATGCCGACGCCGCCTTGAGCGATCAAGGCGACGCCGATGACGCTCGTCGGAGGCAAGATCATGAACTTGGCGTGAAGAGCAACGGCGCCGAGGGCTTGGGCGGTGAGTCCTTTGGTGTCGTAATTGTTTGTCCCGCCTGGACCGATGTCCGTGGCTGCGGTGCCCCAATTGAGGACGACGGGCGCGGTCAAACCCAAGACGAGGCGGTCGAAAAGGCCGTAGTTGAAGTTGAACGTGCCCTGCAAAGCGTGGTCGACCATGAAGTCGGCGGTGTGGCCTTCGGACAGGTCCATGAGGTTGTGTCCGTAGTCGAGCACGAGGCCGAAGCTGAAGGCTTTATGCGGAAGAACGGTCGTGCCGTTGACCGAGAAAAACCCACGGGCATCCACTGCGGGTCGGAACAAATGCAAGTCGGCGCCCGCGCCCGATGCCGCCGGAATCCGATCTTCGCCGGCGGTTTGTCCGAGTGCCGTCGATGTCGTACCGAGTGCACAGAGCAGGGTCGAAAGAGCTGCCGTCGTGCGTAAACACCTAAACCTGGAGCGGATTCTCGTCGCCATCGTAAACCTCGCGTTGCCGTCGTCGCGGAAGTAAGGGTCGATCAACCTCGTAGGGTCGGATGAATCTTCGCGGGCGTCAATTCAAGCGCACAATCGATGCGTCGGGAGTTTTGCAACATCGCGTGAGGACGGCCGGATCTTCGATCATTTCGGGAGGGTCGAGCGAAACGACCGTCGTCGACGAGCGAATGATTGGAACACAAACGATGTCCCGGCCAAACCTTGTCGGGCGTTTGTCCTCGACGTTGCGTGCTCGTGGAAGAAGCAAGGTTTTGCCGCGGACTCGGCGCGCGGTTCGAGCTACTGAACGGGTGACCTTCGTCTTTGAAATGCGCGGCAATTCGCGGTGAAGGACGAGACGGGAGCGAGGTAATGCATTCAGGTGCACGTTCGCTTGATCGAGTTGGGCACAAACCGCTATGCTCGCGATCGGCGCAGGTAGAACCGCAAAAAAGTTCGGGCTTTGGAGCTGACGCACGAGGAGTTTGGGCGTGCCGTCATGCTCGCAATCGCGAAGGGCAACCGTCCCAATGAAGATTACGTGTCAGTCTTGCCAGGCGAAGTACACCATCGCCGACGAGAAAGTCGTCGGGAAAACCGTCAAGATCAAATGCAAGAAGTGCGGCGCGGCGATCGTGGTCAACGCGAACGAGGCGTCCGCCGGGGATGCGCACGGTCACGAGCCTGAAGAAGACGATGGGGCAACCCGCGTGTTTTCCGGGGATCCCGCGACCGAAGGCCCCATGGCCGGAGCAGCGGGAGGCGGGCCGGACTGGACGGTCAACGTTGCCGACGATGACCAACGCACGATGTCGGGCGCGCAGATCGCAGCGGCGTTTGCCGCGGGAACGATCACCGGCGACACGTACGTTTGGCGTGATGGAATGGCCGATTGGCAGCCGTTGTCTCAGGTCGCGGAGTTGCGTTCGGCGATGGCCGCGCCCGCACCGGCACCGGTTGCAGCCGCGCCGGTTCCGCCGCCCACCGATGATGACTTGAACGCGACGGTCGCGATGAACCCCGATGCGGCAGCCGCGCATTACGGCATGGCCGCACCGGCCGCCGCACCGGCAGCCGCAGCAGCTCCGACCGCAGCCCGAAAAGCAGCGGCGGGTCGAGGCGCTCAAGACCTGTTTGGCGGAGGAGGCGGTGCCAGTCCCTTCGATGCCGGTGCTGCAGGTTCCGGACCCGGCGTCAGTCCGCTGCAAAAGTCGCTCGAAAATAAGGCTGTCGGCGAGCGCAACGAAAACTCGGTGCTCTTCTCGCTCGCTTCGTTGACCGCGACGGAAAAAGCAGCCGCAGCGCCGGATCTCGGTCCTTCCAAGAAGAAGCCCGCACGCAGCGGACTCGACGACATCATGAGCATGGGCGGTGGTGGAGGTATGGGCGCCGGGATGCTCGCACCGCCTCCGATCATGGCTCCCGTGATCGAGCCTCCGCCGCAACAG
>CAYSYX010000917.1:0-2908 GCA_964435055.1 uncultured Polyangium sp.
GGTTTGGTTCGCCCAATCCCGGGGTGACGGGTTTGGGGTTGGCGATCGTTCACGAATTCGTTGCTGCGCACAAGGGCACGATTTTGGTCGAGGAAGCTGCCGAAGGTGGCGCGTTGTTCATTGTGGAGTTGCCCGCCAAAGCGCCCGCTGGATCCCGCATGGTTTCCGAAGGATGGGAAGCTCTTCGCCCGGCCAAACCATTGCCACCGAATTCGCTCGTCGCTGAACCGGCCAAACCCAAGCTTTCCCCAACGGCACCGCTCGTCTTGGTGATTGAAGACAATCTCGAGATGAATCGCTTCGTCGTCGAAAGCTTGAACGATCGTTATCGAGTCGAATCGGCCCATAACGGCGAAGAGGGGCTCGAGAAAGCGCGACGACTTTTGCCGGACGTCATTCTCTCCGATTTGATGATGCCGATCAAAAGCGGCGAGGAATTCGTTCACGACGCCCGCCGGTGTGCGGAGCTCGAAACGACGCCGATCATCGTGTTCAGCGCGAAGAGCGACGACGCTTTGCGCATCCAGCTTTTGCGCGAAGGTGTCCAGGATTATTTGACCAAGCCATTCGGCGTGGAAGAACTGCGTGCGCGGGTCGACAATTGGGTCAAGCGCCGTCAGGCTGAAAAAGAAGTCCGCGAAGCCGAAGAGAAATATCGCGCAATCATCGCCGTCACCGCCGATGCCATCGTGGTGATCGACGAAAAACAAGAGATCGTCGAATGGAATCAAGGAGCCGAGAAAATATTTGGTTATTCGCGGGATGAAATCTTGGGGCGATCGGTGAACATCTTGATCCCCGCCGCCTACCATAAAACGCATGAAGCGGAGGTTTCCCAATTTGCGGCCGGCGGCCGGGAAGCCCGCAACATGGACCACACCCGGACGGTCGGTTTGCGCAAAACGGGACAAGAATTTCCCATCGCCGCGACGATCGCTCGCTTGCGGATCCGAAATCAATGGCTCATGACCGCGGTCGTTCGTGATATTTCCGAAGAAAAGCGGCGGGAAGAAGAATTGGGCGTCCTCGCGTTCATTGGTGCAATCCTCGCATCGCTCGATGACGAACATACGTTGCACGATGTCGTTCGTACGCTCGCCCGAACCTTGGCCGATTCCGCGGCGTTGTATTTGCTCGAAGGCGAAAAGAACGATCAATTGCGCCTCGCGGCGTCCGAGAATCGCAACACTGCCGTCGCGGCATACGAAAACAAGGTTCACCAAGCGTGTTTCGTTCCCGGGTCGCCGCATCCCATTTGGGACATTGTGAACACGCGTCGAGGTTTCATCCTGGAGCCGACGCCCGAGCTGTACGCGTCGCCGGAGCCTGCGCCAGGCATTCGAGACGGAATGCGGGCGGCGAATCCGCGCAGTATTCTCGCCGTGCCGCTGGTGATGGGCGATCGTTGTTTGGGTGTTTTGCGTATTTGGTCGGCGTCGCGAATTTACGATGCGCGCGACTTGGCGCTCATGGAAGAAATTGGTCGACGGTGCTCGTTGTTCATAGAGAATGCGCGCTTGCATCGATCCGAGCGATTGGCGATCCGAGCGCGTGACGATATTTTGGGCGTCGTGGCGCATGATCTCCGCAGTCCTCTCGGCGTGATTTTGCTCGAAGCGGCGAACTTGGAGCAAATGAGTCCCGCGGATGAAGAAATCACGCAAATTACGTGGGGCATCAAGCGCAGCGCGCGGCGAATGCAACGAATCATCAACGATTTGCTCGACATCGTGGGGCTCGACAGTGGCAAGATGTCCCTCAGATTGACGATGCAATCGGCCGTGCAGCTCGTTGCGGACGCTGCGGAAGCGCAGGCACCGTTGTTGACGAGCGCAAAGCTCGAGCATCGAATCGACGTCGCCGAGGGATTACCGGCAATTTTGGCGGATCGTCATCGAATCTTGCAGGTATTCGAGAACCTCGTCGGCAATGCGATCAAGTTTTCGACGGCTGGACAAACCATTACGATTGGAGCGAAGCAACAGGGCAACGCCGTCGTTTTTTGGGTACGAGATCAAGGCATGGGGATCGAGCCGGAGCATTGGACGCACATATTCGATCGGTTTTGGCATGGCGATACGCGTAATGGGGCGGGAACGGGGCTTGGGCTGGCCATTGTGAAGGGAATCGTCGAATTGCACGGTGGGCGGGCCTGGGTCGAAAGTCGTGTCGGTGATGGCAGTACGTTTTACTTTATGATACCCGTGGCGCTTCTGGCTGCTGGATCGTAAGCGTCTTGTCGCGGTGCGAAAGGTGCGGCGCGCCAAGCGTGTTTTCGGGCTGAGGACTCTAGCAGCCACCGGATGCCTCGTGTTCGATTTGCCGCATCAGGGGTTCGATTCGTCACGGTTTTGACGTCCGTTGCGTTCGTTACCCCGCGTTTTTTTTGGTTTTTTCCCTCGACATCGCCCTTGAATTCGATAACGCTTGGCCCCCGCCATGTCCGAACACGCCGTAGGTCTTGCATCCGCTTCTTTTCAAGCCTTCTTTGTCGAGCATTCCGCCGATCTGTTTGTCGTAATCGAACAGGATGGAACGCTTATGGACGCCAATCCCGCGCTTGCGGCTTTGACGGGGAGGTCGCTCGCCGAGCTGCGCGGTCAGCGTTTGGCGGACCTCATCGTCGAGGCGGAGCGAGCGGAATTTGGGGCGGTTGTAGCTCACGTTGCCGCGTCGGCCGAGCGAATGCAGCATCAGGCGCTTCTTATGGTGGGGGAAGGCATGACGCGGCGGATTCGGTGGACTTTTTCGCGCCCAGGTGAAGGCGGGCACGTTTGCGGTATTGGTCACGACTTGACGCACGAGCTTGCGGCAAAGCGCGAAGCGGCCTTGTGTGCGGTATTGAACCATGCCGATAATGTGGCTTGGGCGATTGATCCGGACGGAACGATTTTCGTGCATACCGGTG
>CAYSYX010000918.1:0-2886 GCA_964435055.1 uncultured Polyangium sp.
GTCCCGCCTTTTTCCGGTTTCAAATCCAGTTTGATGACTGCGGTAGAGCACACCTTTTGTGAGCTGCCGCAACCAACGTCGATTGTCGGAGTCAAGTTTCGTAGGGACTCCCAGGCATCGTTCGTCTGACCCGTGACACACGTCCGTTCGCTGTTCGTTTACCGGGCTGCGACCGGGTTGCGCCCAACCCAGCTTTCGGCTATTGCTCCAGGTCATTGTTCGAGGAGCCATGATCACATTGTTTTCGCCCCGTACTTCTGTTCCCTGTGCGCTCCTCGTGTTCGCGGCTTTGCAGACATCTTCGTCCGCGCAGGCCCAAACTCCCGCACCTGCCGCACCGGCTGCTCCCGCACCTGCGCCCGTATTGATTCCGCCGCAGATTCAAGGGTCGCCCGAAGTCGCCTATCCTGTCGGGGGTGTCGGTGATGCCGAAGTCATTTTGGCCCTCACGGTGCAAAAAGACGGGAGCGTCAAAGCGGTCGACGTGGTTCAAGGGAACGAACCTTTTGCTTCGGCCGCGAAAAACGCCGCCATGGCATTTCGATTTCAGCCCGGCACACGTGATGGTGAGCCTGTCGCTGCGAAAATTCGATTTGCCGTGACGTTCAAACAAACCAAAGTCGAAACACCCGTACCGGAAGAACCTGAAACCCCGTCGGCGAATCCACAAAATCCCGAATCGAAAAAACCGGGCGAGGTCAAGCCCAAACCGGCCAAACCCGACGCCATCACCGTCGATATTCGCGGAGAAAAACCCGCGCCTGCCGTATCCACGTTGTCTCGGGCCGAAGTGCGGCAAATTCCCGGCACGTTCGGAGATCCCTTCCGCGCGCTCGAAGTTTTACCCGGCGTAACCCCGATCGTCTCCGGACTGCCTTATTTTTACGTACGCGGCGCACCTCCCGGCAACGTCGGGTATTACCTCGACGGCATTCGTGTCCCGTATTTGTTCCACGTCGGTGTCGGCCCGTCGGTCGTCAATCCGAGCATGGTGGAGCGGGTCAATTTGCATTCCGGAGGTTATCCGTCGGAATTCGGTCGTTATGCCGGCGCCATCGTCACCGCCGACCTGACCACGCCCCGCGTCGATTTACACGGCGAAGGCGTATTTCGCATTTTCGATGCCGGGGCCACAGCGGAAACGGGGTTTGCCGGCGGTCGAGGCTCGGCGATGCTTGGTGGACGATTTTCTTTCACGAGCATGGTTTTGTCGCTCTTGTCTCCGAACGTCGGACTCGCCTATCGCGATTATCAAGCCCGCGTGACCTACGATCTAACGCCCCGCGATCGTATTTCGCTCGTTTCGTTCGGCGCTTACGACTTGCTCAAAGATACCACCAACGGCGTGGAAACCATCGTCTTCGGCTCGGAATTCTACCGCTTGGATCTGCGTTATCAGCGCCTCTTGCCGAACAACGGCGTCTTGAAATGGGGCACGACGCTGGGTTACGATCAATCGCGTCTCGGCGAACAACGCAATGCCCAAGACAAACTGTTTGCGACACGCGTTTTCCTGACGCAGCCTTTGCATCCAAAGCTGACGCTAAAAGCGGGCCTCGATGCGCAATTCGATCATTACACCGCCGACAAACGTCATTGGGCCGATCCCGACGATCCCGATACCATCGCGTACGACAACCTTTTTCCCCCGCGCGATGACGAAGCGTTTGGCGCTTATGCCGATATCGATTGGCAAATCGATCCGCGCGTCAAAGTCACTCCCGGCGTGCGTTTGGACGTTTTTACTTCGGGCGGTTCACACGCCACGAGCGTTTCGCCACGATTGTCGATGACGGCGCAAGTTCACAAGAAGATTCGCCTCTTGCATGCGTTTGGCATAGCCACACAGCCTCCCGCGTTCGTTCTACCTTTGCCGGGCCTTTCCATCGGGAAACTTTCCGGGGGTTTGCAAACATCGGTGCAATCGAGTTTCGGGGTCGAAGCGCAATTGCCTTTGTCCATTACGGCCACTGTGTCGGTCTTCGACAACGTTTTTCTCAACATGAGCGACACGCTCAGCGTGCAGCGGCCTGGCAATGCCTTCGAAAGCGACCCGCGAAGCCTTGGTTATAGCCGCGGTTTGGAGGTGTACGCGCGTACCAGGTTCACGCAGAAACTGGGCGGGTTTGTCTCGTATACGTTGTCGGAATCCATTCGCAAGATCGGCGAGTCTACATTTCCCAGCGCATTCGATCGGCGGCATGTCTTGAACGCCGCGCTTGGGTACACGTTCCCGCTGAAAATCCGCGCGGGTGCTCGCGTGACGTTTTACACGGGCGCGCCGGACGTCTCGGGACCCACCGCCACGGTGCCGACGGATCCGCTGAATCCGCCCCGAAATCCGTCGTTTTTCCGCCTTGATTTGCGCCTCGAGAAAAAATGGGAATACCGCAATCAGCGTTGGCTCTCGCTGGTCATCGAAATGATCAATTCGACCTTGTCGACGGAGGTGATCAGCGGCCAGGAAATCGGTCCCATTTCCATTCCCAGCATCGGCGCGGAAGGGGGTTTCTGAATGAAAACTCCGGCGGTCGGAGCGTTGGTTGTCGGCCTGTTCGCCGGTACGGCATGTTTGCCCGGGGATATTCGTCCCGAGCCGGGGCACATCTTTGTCGCGATCGAAGGATCCAAAGCCGCGGTCGAAGGTTTTACCACGGACGACGGTTGGACGCTGCATTTCGACAAACTGCTCGTTGGAATGGGGTACGTGCTCCTGGCGGGCGAATCGTGTAATAATTACGCCGACGCCCGGTACGATCGTCTCTTTGATTTGGCGGTCCCCGGGCGGCAAAAAGTGGGCGAAGTGTATGGTCTCGAGGAATGCGAGATTCAAATGCACCATTGGGCCCCATCGAGCACGGCGTATTTGGGGACGAACGTCACGGA
>CAYSYX010000919.1:0-2883 GCA_964435055.1 uncultured Polyangium sp.
GCAAAACCGTTATACGCGGGTTCGAATCCCGTCCTCACCTCCAAGTGATTCCGCGAGGTTACGCGCGGTCCTTCAAGTAAAGAATAGGTCGCCGAAAACGCCGTGGCCCCGTGGTGGCCCCAGCCGGACGCGTTGGTGTTTGCCCCGGGATGCTCACGCCGTGACCTCGTTTGCCAGGCTCGCCGTACGTCGCACGGGCAGCCGCTGCGCCGCTTCTTCGAGGTCGCTCTTCAAGCCGTGCACGTAACGTTGGGTGGTCGACAGGTTCGTGTGTCCGGCCATGCGCTGGACGATGTGGACGGGAATGCCCGCGCGAAGCCACGAGGTGATGGCGTAATGGCGTAGGCAATACACGGAAAACCCTTCGATGCGCGCGCGTTTGCACGTGCGCCCGAAGGCGGCGTCGATGCCGGATTGGCCCCAGGGTCCACCGCTTTCGCAAAGGGCCACGTGCTCATGACGTGAACCTTGGCGAACGACGGGCCCGAGGAGTTTTGCCAATGCACGCGAGATGGGAATTTCGCGTTGTCCGGTTTTCGGCGTGTGGATTTCTCCGTGCGATCGTCCTTCGCGTACCGTGACGAACCCGCCGACGGCTTCGCCATTTTGCCATTTGAGCTGCACGTCCTTGCATCGAAGCGCGCGGACTTCATTGGGGCGAAGGCCGGCGTCCGACATGAGCGCGAAGGTCAAACGGTGCACGGAAAGGGCATTAAAGAGTATCCGATCGACCTGCTCGTCCGTCGGAATTTCCCGGATGGTTTGTCCGACGGATTTGAGTCGAGGCAGGTTTTTCGGAGCATCTTCGATGTATTCGCGGCCTTTTGCATACCGCAGGACCGACCGCAGGACGATTTGCGCATTGTTCCGCGTGGCGCGGGTCAATCTGCGTTTCGTCAAGACGAGGTCCAAATCGGCCGCGGCTTTGCCATTGACCTTGTCGATGGGCCAATGACCGAACCTTGGCAACAGGTTGGCCTGTAAAACCGATTCATAACCCTTGCGCGTGGTAATCTTGAGGTCCGTGAGCATGAACGTCTCGCGGAATTCATCGACCACCGCGGCGAAGGTTGGCATATCGGTATTCAATGGGGCCGTGCAGTCCGCATTGCCAGGTGGGTTTGGTGGAGGAGAGACTGCGTACGGCTCGCCGAACTGAGCGATATTTTGCATGAATTTCGCATCTTCCGCGATTGCCGCGTCCATGGATTGGGCATCGGCAATTTTGCGAAAGCGAGCTTGGCTGCCGTCTGGATTCTTGTAGTGGATGTCAATGAGCAGTCGGGTTTCCCCGTTTCGCTGCACTTCTCGAACTGGCATGGTCATCTGCTTTCCGACCATTCCAGCCACGTTGCGATGCGCGGCGAGGGTAGCACGGGGATGTGGCGGGGGCAAACGGGGCGGGAGGGAAAAACGCACCCGCCAAATGCGTCCGAACTTGCGTACTTGAACGCCGTCGAGGTTTGCCCAGGTTGCGCCGTCGGAGGCTCGAGTAGCACGTCGTTCGACACGCAGAACGACCACGTTGGATATTTGATCGAAAAGATGCGACGGGGTCCTGAGGCGTTTCGGATTGATTGACGTCCACGCTGCGGGCGCCAAAAGACCTCGTAATTCCGGAGGTTAGGTGGCCGAAGGGGAACGGATGTCATGATGATCTTGACCTCTAGAAAGAGCGGTGGTACGGGCCCGCGGGCTCATCGAGTCGGCTGAAGGAATCATTGACATGGCTGGAGCGTCGGCAAAGGGACAAAAATCATTACCTTTCCCCACGAAGGGGGGAGGAAAGTCGCCCGATGCTGGAACGATGGTGCCTATGGAACCAGGCGAAAGCATCGAGGGGCTCGACACTTCGGATGGTTTCCGAGATTATCCACTCGACAGCTTGATGATTCGGACTGAAACCCGAACGATCCATGACGTCGTGAAGCGGCGGATCGAAAAAGGTTTCTACATTATGAGTCCGGATTTTCAGCGCGATTTCGTATGGGACGAAGAGCGTCAAAGTCGGCTCATCGAATCCGTGTTGATGCGCATTCCCCTGCCCGTATTTTATCTGGCCGAAAACATCGAAGGCAAACTGGTCGTCGTCGACGGGCTTCAACGACTCACGACGTTTCAACGATTCTTGAATGGGCAACTGAAACTGCGCCTTGAGAACAGAGAGCTGAAGGACAAGTGTTTTGCGGATCTGTCGCCCAAATTACAAAATCGAATCGAGGACACACAACTTACCCTGTATCTGATCGACGCAAAGGTGCCTGAACGCGCACGACTAGACATTTTCGAGCGAGTTAACAGCGGCGTTCCATTGTCACGGCAGCAGATGCGCAATGCTTTGTATCAAGGCAAAGCTACCAAGTTGCTTAGCGAGCTTGCGAAGCAGTCGGTGTTCTTGGAAGTAACCGGCAAGAGTCTGCAAACGAAAACCATGCGGGACCGCGAAGCCATCAATCGGTTTTGCGCCTTCTACTTGTTGGGCCCTGACAAGTACAAGGATGACATGGATCAATTTTTGGCTGATGCATTGAAGGCAATAAATGCCATGGACGACAAGCAAATCGAAAGCTTGGAGAAAGCCTTCTTGCAAAGCATGCAGAATAATCTCGCCGTATTCGGTAAGCGTGCATTTCGCAAGCACGACAGCGCAAAGAATTCACGAAGCGTATTCAATATGTCGCTTTTCGATGTCTTCTCGACGGGGTTGGCGCGCCATTCGGCGACGGCCGTGAAGAAACGCAAAGACACACTTCGAGCTGGGTTCTTTCGTTTGCTGGCCGAAGGAGAATATACGCGAGACATTACGTACGGCACCAGCAATCAAGATCGCGTGAAAGGACGTTTTGCGGCGACGGAGAAACTTCTTCATGAGGTCTTCGATGC
>CAYSYX010000920.1:0-2867 GCA_964435055.1 uncultured Polyangium sp.
TGTCCCGCCGGCGCGAGCGTCGTGCAAATGTTTCTGGGCGTAACGGGGCCGATTGAATCGGAAACCCTGGAATGGTCCTGGAAGGTTTTTCAGGGACGAATCCCCGAACGACTCCTGCCCGTCGCGGACGATCCCTTCGGCAATTTGTTTTGCCTGTCCCTCGATGACCAAGATCGAGGCTGCGTCTTTTTCCTCGATCGGTATGAAGAATCGCCCGCTCAACCGCATCTCGCGGCCCGATCGTGGAACGACTTCCTCGCGAAACTGCGCCCGTATACCCCCGAAGAACGCGCGATCATCGAAGCGGCCTCCGCAACTTCGTCAACGCCGGATACGTCGGACGATTGAACCTATTCGCGCGCGTGCACAACGAGCCGCGGGGGCGTGTGTTTGCGCCTATGTTTTCGTAGCGGCGGCCAAATGCGGCAGGTATTCCTCAATGTCGCTTGGCTCGAAGCGGCACAGGTTCACGACGTACCAGGGCTTGGATTCAGCCGAATCGATGACGCGAATGCAACGACCGGCGGCGACATCCCAAATGCGAATGGTTTTGTCTACTGAACCCGAGGCAATGGTATTCCCGTCGGCGTTTCGCGGCTTGGCGCCCGAGAATGTCGTCGGCAACGACGGCAATCCAACGGTCCCGGTGCACAAGAGATTCACGCATGCACCACCTCGAGCCTGGGTTTGGCGCGAACCACCATTGCAATGTCGATGCGTCAATGCCGCGAATCCCATTGGGCTTTGAAGCGCGACTTTCCGAATCCCAAACGATCGCGTAAACCATCGCTCAGCGTTCCACAAATGGTCAGATGGCTCATGTCCTGATTCAATTCGACCACCGCGAGAGCCAGCTCCGGTCGCAATCCGGTCAACATCACATCTGCGCCAAGCAAATCTGCGGCTCGCGTCAGGTTCATCAATCCTGTCAGAGCATTTTCATCGATTTTGGATACGCCCGTCAAATCCACGATGACCTGGAGCGCCTCGAATTGCACGATTCCTTCGAGCAACCGCTCCATGAGCAAACGCGCTCGCGTTTCATCAATGCGCCCGACGAGCGGCATGAGCAACGCGTGGTTCGCAATGGGCAAGACCGGCGTCGACAATTCCGCGAGCTGCTCGTCTTGCATCGCGAGCATCAAATCGCGTTGATCGAGCTCATGCGTCGCGGCCTGACATTGTTTTCGCAACAGCGCATTTTCTTCCTCCAGACGAACCATCTCCAGACGCAATCTCTCAATCGCTTCCGATTCACCTGAATTCATTGCTTCGTCGCTCACGTTGGGCCCCCGGCGGAAATGACGGTCCACACGGCCGTCATGAAAAACCATTGACGCAGCTCTTCGGATTCGCCTGCCAATTCGCAAAACATCGCTGCGGTTCCATTCGTTATGCCGTTTCGACTTTCTCCTTGTTCAAGGCGGCCGCTTTTCGCGCGGCCTTATAGCGATTCAAAACGGGTTCGCGGTCCTTTTTCAAAAGCAATGCAGGCACATCGCTCGTCTCGAGATCGTACGTCACGGGGATCGTACATTCGTTCAACCACGCCCAACACGTGAGAGCTTTGGAGAGCAAACGATCGTCATCCGAAATCACCTGCGCGCCGCTGAATAATTCGAACATGCGCTCGATCACTTGCAATTGCTCCGCGAATTCCTCCCCGACAAGCGCATGGCGAAGCCGCTCCATCAATTCCGGATACGTAAGCTCCTGAAGCTCGGGCACTTCGGATTCGGCGATGGGATAAAGTCGTCCCGTTTCGCGGAAATGGAGGAGATTGACCGCATAAACATGACCGATGCTGCAATAACGGCATCCATTCCACAACCCGGCCCAGGCGAGAATGAGATTGGCGATCAATTGACCATATCGTTTTTCGAGCGCCTTGATCGTCCGCGTCAAATTGTCGCCCATGGCAAAAAGGCCACGGTATCCTCGGACGCGAAACATGCTCTCCATGAACGGTAACGTAAATCCGTATTGCGCCAACTCGATGCGCCGATACAAAGCCAGAATCATTCGTTGGATCGGCGAAAGAGGCCGTAACGTCGCGTTTTCTCCGTCCTTCATGACGTCCTCGCAAAGCGACTCAATTGATGCTGCACGCGACTGTCCGTTACTACAAACCAGGCGTCGACTTGTTCCATCCTCGAGAAAACACTTGCGTTCGGATCCCCCGCTCCGCCGATCGCGAGCATGGCCAGACCATGAAATCGAGGTGTCGCGACGATCCACGCCGTGCGTAATTGCCGTCGAAGCAAGAGCTTTTGAAGCGTGGTCAGCCCGACCCGCGCCATAACGCGACAATCGCGTAACGTCCGCAAATCGACGACGACGAACCTGATGCTCGGCTGTTTCGTCAATGCTTCTACGGTGCGTGTCGTCAGCTCCTCGGTAATGTGATCGCCGAGTTCTCCACCAATTTCAATCGTCAGTCGATCCGGCGGTTGACAATGATATTTGAGATGGTGCGATTGCGTAACGGTCATGTTGCTCTTGCCGTCGAGTGGATTCGGAACCTGAAAGCGTTGCAACGCATTGACGGTATCAATCTTCAAGTGAATCGGACAAGAGAAATCGGCTCATACACGAGCGGTCGATGGTAATCCGAGCAGCAAGTGTGTGGACAAAGGTGCCAACAAATTTGCCTCGGCCCCCAGCCTGCCGGATTCGCCTCCCGTACGCTTCGACAAGCGTCCCATGCCGGTCGACGTGCCAACAGGACTCGTCGACATGCGCCATTCGGTCGACATCGTTCGAAATGCCTACGTATTCTTCGCTCCGTCGCCCTAGCTTTCGGGCGCTCGCGACGATAATTCAGCGGGCTGCCAACACGACTTCGTCGGTTTATCGAAGCGGTGCTT
>CAYSYX010000921.1:0-2860 GCA_964435055.1 uncultured Polyangium sp.
GTGCGGCACGGCAAAAACTCAGTGAATTTTTTGACGATTTCGACACCGGCTTTTGTTCCGTTGCGCGAGCTGCACTTCTTGTATTGACTCCGACGACGAATACGGCGATACATGCTCGGCATCAAATCACCGAGGCCCCATGGATCGAAATATTTTCCGCGAAGAACACGATCTCTTTCGACAAGCGTTTCGGCGATTTGTCGAGCGCGACGTCAAACCCAACCAAGAGCGCTGGCGCAAAAACGGCAGCGTGGATCGCGACATTTGGCGCAAAGCGGGCGAAAATGGATTCTTGTGTCCGTGGCTCGAACCGACCCACGGCGGCGGCGGCGGCGACTTTTTGCATTCGGTCATCGTCATTGAAGAATTAGCGTTGGCGTACGAATCCGGGTTCGCCATGTCGCTGCATTCGGACATCGTGGTTCCGTACATTCATGCGTTTGGCACGGACGAACAAAAGGAAAAGTGGCTCCCGCGTTGCGCTTCGGGTGAAGTCATTTCCGCCATTGCGATGACCGAACCGGGAACGGGCAGCGACCTGGCCGCGATCACGACGACGGCGGTACGCGAAGGCGATCATTACGTGATCAATGGAGCCAAGACGTTCATTTCCAACGGCATTCTTTGCGACATTTGCATCGTCGCCGCCAAAACCGATTCGAATCCGGCCAATGCGCACCAAGGCATCAGCCTGTTCATCGTGGAAGCGGGGACGCCGGGGTTCGTCAAGGGCAAGAAGCTCGAGAAAATGGGCATGGCGTCGCAAGATACCGCCGAGCTTTCTTTCGAGGATTGTCGCGTGCCCGTGGCCAATCGACTCGGCGAAGAAGGCGCGGGCTTTTTGATGCTGATGAAAAACCTCCAGCAAGAACGCCTCGTCGTGGCCGTGGGAGCCCAAGCCGCCGCGGAACAAATTCTCCAAGACACGATCACGTATTGCCGGGATCGCAAAGCGTTCGGAAAACCCATTTCCAAGTTCCAGAATACGCAATTCAAATTGGCCGAATGCGCGACGAAGGTCGAAGTCGGTCGAGCCTTTTTGGACCGATTGCTCCAGGAACACGTCGCCGGAAAATACCTCGTCAAGGAATGTTCGATGGCGAAATTGTGGCAAACGGAAATGCTGGGCGAAGTCGTCGACGAATGCCTGCAATTTTTCGGCGGTTACGGCTACATGCTCGAATACCCCGTCACGCGCGCCTACATGGATGCTCGCGTGCAACGCGTATTCGCCGGGACAAACGAAATCATGAAGGTCATCATCTCCAAACAGATGGGGCTGTAACCACAAGGCAAACTCGATTTCCACCTTGGCGATTGCGTCGCGCCGCATGAACGCGTACGCTCGACACATGCGCCTATCTCCAGCAGCTTTACCGCTCGTTTTCACCGTCGTGCTCGCGACGGCTCATTGCGGATCCGAAGTCATCATCGATTCGAACGATTCGACGCCGCATGCCGACGCCGGCGTGGATGTCCAAGTCGAACCGGTCGCGGAGGCCGGAGTCGACGCGGCCGAAGAAGCCGGACCACCGCCTTCACCTTATTGCCATTGTCCGAACGGCCCGACGTGTACCAAACCGCTGGAATGTTGTTCCGTCGTTGGGAAATGCGAAAATCCAGCGAACTTCAATTGCACCGGTTCGGCCATCGTTTGTCCGTGATCGCGTCGAATTCACCAGGTCTGCCAAACGTCGACGAGCGTCGGTGTCTTGGTGATTCCCAGCGATTCGAGGACGGGACGACAATACCGCTCGAAATTGGTTTTGATGCTGGGATCCGATTCGAACGACCGGAGATCGTCGCAATACGCGTAGCCGTCGGACGCGATGTAAATGCCGTAGGTGCTTTCGCGATCAGGCATCAAGCGTAACGAGTCGCCGCGAGAATCCGCATCGTGGCCGAACAGATCCGCGTAATAACGCAATCGATAATACTGAATGCCCCGTCGTTCGTCGTACGAGCTGGGAATGGTTTGTCGATCGCCCGCCGCGACGTGATATTTGGGAAAACCAAAATAATCAAAGAATTCGCCGAGCGTGTGGATTTGATGGTAAGGATAACTCGGCGCCAGATCCATCTTCAAGTCGTCGTAATAGATTTGCATGTCGAAAGGATCCACGGGGCCGAAATCACCTTGCAGCGCCTTGAAACCGTTCTCGGATTCGGCAATGAAGCCCGCTTCGCCCGTAATATCCAGCACCAGCTTCGCTTCTTCGTACGCCAGCGTGACGCCATAAATTCGAATTTGAGTCAGCATGTAGCTCATGGGCGGCAGTTCCTTCGAACAAACAGCAAACAAAACTCATCCACACCAATACCCCCATACCGAACCGGCCGGAAGGGGTTGACGAAAGCACCTACGCGCCGCCGTGGTCCGCTGGGCCCGAGCAATACGACGACCGATCCTTATGCCAAACCCATCACGGGCGCCCGTGAACCTGCCGCTCCCGTCAAAGCGCGGTGTAATCAAAGTGCCCGACGACGACATCAAAACCATCTCGCGATCGATCGGTGCGCAGCAAAGAACCTTTATCGAACTTGCCCGGTATCGAGAGATCCAGATCGTCGTGCCATTCTCCCAAGACCGTGACACCTGTTTTTCCGGGATGAACGAGCCATCGGTGAGCCGTGGATGATTCTTCGTAACCATTGAAATCATGAAGCTTCACCGGGGCCATGGCATTCGTGAGACCGTCGGGGATAACGATGAAAAAAGGACGCGTGCCGATGGTCGACGGTGACGGATCGAGCGCTGCCGTCTTCAAGCCACCGGAAAATGTGCCCGCAAGATAGAATCGGTCGTCGCCGCCGGTCACGGCTATACGCGAAATTCCCGTCATCGTCACCGGCTCCGTGG
>CAYSYX010000922.1:0-2857 GCA_964435055.1 uncultured Polyangium sp.
GACGATGCCGACGCCGAGGCCCACGTTGGCGAGCAGTTGTTGCGTCTTGCCGTTATCCACGTCGGCCGCGAACTCTTGCGGACACGGACCGCCGCAACGTTCCTTCAACCGATCGAACGTGGCGTTCGAGGCCGAGCCTTCGACGGCGAACAGAATCATCCCACCAACGCCGACGCCCGCGGCGGCAATGGCGCCGATGCGCATGGGCGTGAAGAATTTGCCTCCGGACGACGTGTTGTCGCTGCTCGAGGATTCCGCGGCGAACTCGATCGTGACCGATTTCGTTTCACCGGCGGCACCCGTCACGGTTTGCGTGACCGGCGTTTTTCCCGACGCCGATAGTTTGACCTCAATCGATCCGGGCATCGCTGGAACGGGTTTGCCCGCGAGGTCCGACGTCACGTCCATGCCGCCGACGGACACGGTCGCATCGGCCGGCGCGTTTGGCGTCGTCACGTTCACGAGCACGATCTTCGGCGTGATGGCGTCGCGTTCCGCGGTGGCCGCGTCGACGGCGCCCGCGTATTGCTCACCCGCGGCGCGAGCTTCGACGGCCACGCGATCGTATTCGACGTACGCCTCGGACAAATGCCCCAGATCTCGCAAGCAGTTGGCGATGAAGAAGTGCGAATTGGGGCTTTTGACGAGGGAGTACGAAGCTCGAAACTCCACGAGGGCATCGGCGAAGTTCTTCGCGGCAAACAGGGTTTTACCCTTGTCGAATTTCGCTTTCGCAGTTGCGGTGTCGCCAGATGGAGATGGGGCTTGGGCTTTCGGTTGGGCTCGAGCGACGTCGGGGGCGCCGGTGACGAGCGCAGTAGAAACAGCCAAAAATGCGGCAAGTACAGTTGTTTTGGTTCGCACGGCTCAAAGCTTGTTGGGGTCGTAGATTGGCTTTTTCGTTTTGATGGGTCCCGTCGAAGTCGGCGGAGGCTTGGTCTTCGTTCCAGTGCCCGTCGTTGCTGGTTTCCAAGTCTTGACAGGTCCTGTGCCCGTGGGCGGTGGAGCTGTGGTCGTGGGAGCGGCTGTTGCAACAGGCTCTTCGACCTTGGGCTCTTCGACCTTGGGTTCCTCGACCTTGGGTTCCTCGACTTTGGGCGCCTCGGTCGATGCTGCCGGGGGAGGAGCTTCCTGGGTTGCAGCGGCGGTTTGTTTCGGCGGAGCTTGTTCCGTCGTTGCCGGAGCGGGTTTGTCGACGGGTTTTTCTCCGCCGCCGGCAAACACGACTGCGAGAACGCCCGCGGCGACGGCCGCAGCCGCAATGATCCCGATGACCGCCCCGTTCTTCTTTTTCTTCGGCGCATCGCCATCGTTTGCCGCGGCAAACGCTGGAGCAGCTGCTGCGGAATCGTTCGCCACGCCGACCGGAGAAACAACGGCGGCGACCGCGGCGGCGGCGGCGGCGCTGTCGCTCGACACGTCGATGGGTTTGTCATGACCGTCGCTGATGGCGACGGGCGCGATGTCCGGCTTGCTTTCGCTCGGGGCACGACCGGGGACTTCGCTCGTCATCGATATGCGATCGGCGGCAACCGCATCCGCTGCGGCGATCGCTGCTCGCAGATCCGCTGCGTTTTTCGCAATCGTATCGCCGAGGCATTTCTTGACGAACGCCGCGACGTCTTCGTCCGTGACCGGATCGCCGAGCTGCGCGGCGACATGATCGAGCCCTCGCTGCATTTCAGCGGCTGTCGCGTAGCGCTTGGTGCGATCCTTTTCGAGCGCTTTCAAGATGAGTTTGTCCAGGTCCGGGTGGACGCTCGGGACCAACTCGATGGGCGGAATCGGGTCTTTCAGCGCGATATTTTCGACGGTTTTGAATTCCGAATCCCCGCGGAAGGGATGCAATCCCGTCACCATCACATAAAGCAGCACACCGAGCGAAAACAGATCGCTGCGGCGATCGAGCGGCAACGTGCCGAGCTGCTCCGGCGACAAATAAGGGGTTTTTCCTTTCACCATTCCTTCGGCGCGCGTGACGTGCAGACGCCCCGCGCTCTTGGCCACGCCAAAGTCGGTGACCTTGGCAAAACCCGTCGTCGAAATGAGGATATTTCCCGGCGAAATGTCGCGGTGAACCAGATCCACGAGCGTGCCGTTGTCGTCTCGCAATTCATGCGCCGCATGCAGACCGGCGCAGATCTGCGAAGCAATGCGCAACGTGATGTTCTGCGGAATTCCTCCCAGCTTCTTCGCTGCTTTTTGAATCCCGCTCAGCGTGTCGCCCTCGACCCACTCCATGACGAGGTAGAGCACGTCGTCTTGTTCGCCCAAGTCGAAGATCTCGACGACATTCGGGTGACGAATACGCGCGGCGACACGCGCTTCGTCGAGAAACATCGTCTCGAACTCCGGATCGTCCGACACGTCCGGCAACATCGTCTTGATGGCGACCGTCTTTTGAAACCCGCGCGTGCCTTGTAGACGCGCCGCCCACACGCTCGCCATCCCGCCTTGCGCCACGCGCATGAGGATCTCGTAGCGACCCAGCGTGCTTCGAGGCTTGAGTTTGTCCAGAGCGGTTGCTTTGGCCGAGGGACGCGAATGCGGCGAATCGTCGTTGTCTCGCGGTGACGCCGACGGATGACTCGTCGGAGTGTGCACCGTCTTCGTGACTTCCGCTTTCGGCGGCTCCACAAGTTTGGCGTCTGGAACCTTCGTCTCGCCCGACGCTTCGGGAAGGGGAATTTCGGCCGAAACCAGATCGACTTCGATACCGATGGACTTTTCGTCGTCCTTTTTGGCCGCTTCTCGTTCTTTGGCCGCTTCTTCTTTCAACGCCAACATCGCCGGAACGGGGATGGTCGGTTTTTCCAAACCCGTCCCCACCGTCGCCACGATCGGCTCGGCTTTGGCT
>CAYSYX010000923.1:0-2855 GCA_964435055.1 uncultured Polyangium sp.
AGTTTGTCCTGGGATGCGGCGAGCAACTTCGAGGCTCAATCCGCTGCCAGCGCATACGCGGCCATGAAGGCGTATGCAGCCCGACTTGGGACCCGAGGCGCTCACGATGATTGAAACTGCCCCCATCTCCGGTCTGCGCGGCTCATACACCCGCGTCGAGGGCGATCCGCGCACGCGCCCCGAACCCGGCGTGCTCGTCATACCTGGCACCGAGGAGCTGCTCGTCGACGTCGCGCTCCGGCATCTTGGACGCGCCGGCGGATGGTACCGCCGCGCAGGCCGCATCGTGGCCGTAGGCCAAGATGACCACGACAAACCGCGCATCGTGCCGGTACAGGCCGCTCGATTCTCCGCCCGCCTGTCCTCGATTGTGCGCTGGCAGCGCATCAACGCAGAGGGCGAGACCCTCGAAATAGGCTGTCCTCCGCCCATTGCCGCCGCCGCGTACGCCGCAAGCGATTGGCCAGCTCTGCCACCTCTCGTGGGCGTGCAGGACATCCCAATCTTCCGCGCAGACGGTTCGCTCGTCCAAACTGCTGGATACGACGCGAGCACGCGCATGATCTACGCGCCATCGGTGCAGCTAAAGCCGATACCGGCAAAGATAAGTGCGGACATGGCAAACCATTCGCTGTTTGTCTTGACGGATCTTCTCTGTGATATGTTTTTCGAGAAAGACGCAATGAAATGCCTTTTCCCTTCCGCGATCATGTCCCTTTGCGCTCGAAGCATCACCGGCCCCGTACCCGCACACCTTTTGCTCGCACACCAACCAGGAACCGGAAAGGGCCTTCTTTCATCAATGATCAGCGAGGTCGGTCTTGGCAAGCCACCACCGCCATTTCACTTTCCCGTCCTTTCACCCGACGATCGCCGAGAGGCGGAGCGATGGGAAGAACAGGAAAAACGCCTTGCACAGGCCGCCGCTTCGGGCGTGCGCATGCTTTTTCTCGACAATCTTCCAAACGGTTCATGGTTTGGCGGGCCAATCTTCGACCGCGTTGTGACCGCCGAGGACACGGTGCAGCTTCGGCAGCTCGGACGAAACGACGAAATGATCGAGTTTCCGTGGCGAGCGATATTCATCGTCACAGGCAATCACATCCACGTGCCGAACGATTCGCGCCGCCGGTGCATTGAGGCGATAATCCAAGCCACGTGCGCCAAACCATCGATGCGCAAGCTTTCGAGCTTCAAATATCCAGACCTGAAGCTCGGCTATTGCCTCAAAAACCGCGCGGAGCTTCTTTGGCACACCTACATCGTGCTCGCGCACCACGCGCAAAATGGTTTTGCGTGTACGCACGACCGTCCCGATCTCGCGAACTTCGAGCGCTGGCAACAGGTCGTTTGCGATGCCATCGTACGCGCCGGAGGTCTCGATCCGTCGTCGTGCATCCTCACGGTTGAGGACAGTCTATCGGGCGAAGATCAGCTCGTGGGCCTCATGATGCGCGTCATCGAGCGTCTTGGCGCAATCCCCGGAGGAACTGCGAAAGACGGGGTCACGTCGTCGCAGATCACCGAGCACGTATGGAGCCAAGAATGGCTCGACGCATTGAAGGACAACCGCCCGCCCATTGGCGAGCATGCGTATATCGGTGACGCTCGGGAGGCCTTCACGGCTGCATGGCGATTTCACCCAGCCAAACGCCCCGGCCCGAAAGCCCTCGGAACGCGCATAGTCGACCTTTGCGGTCGCGTGATGGCAGGTTCGCAGGTTTGGCCCGCCGACGACGTAAGCGGATGCCAGAATCGAGAATGGCGGATCGTGATGCATAAGGACAGCAAAGGTTCTCCCAGGTACAGCCTGACGATGGTGGGAAAATGAGCAGCCTTGGATACGTGAATAAAAACTCCACATCGTTCGCGGACGGGAAGCAAAGAAAGGCATGGGTGAAGGGGTAATGCCGCGCAAGCGAACTGGCAATGTGCTTTGGGAAGTGGATCATTTCGTGGCCAGAGTCTGTGCGACTAATAGGCCAGACGACGGCAAGCGCATACGTATTCCATTACCGAAAGAATTTACGAAAGAACAAGCACAAGCCGCGGCGCAGTATTACGCCGCGAATCCTGAAGAGGTGGCGAAGATAGCAGCTCAACAGAAGGCCACAAAGCGCAGCGCTGCGATTGCAAGATCCAATAAGAAACGCGCAAAAGAGGCAAAGCGCACCATAAGACCAAAACTCCACGGCAAAAGCGGGCGAGCCCTACGCACCGAGAAAGGACGCGTTGTCTTCCACCAACACGTGGTAGCATCGCTCATAACCAAGACAGCTAAGGATATTGCTAGCGGCAAGCGCCGGACAGCTATTTACGAGCAAAAAGGATGCGACGGGACAGACCCAATTGTTGGAGTTTGCAATGCCATGAACGTTCCAATGGTCGGCGTGCCTTTGCAATATGCAAGAGAGGCGTGTGAATGACCGCCCTCCGCCCCTATCAGCTTGAGGCCGTGGAACATGCTCGTAACGCGAGCGAATAAGGAGGGTAAGATAATGAATCGGCGCGAGCAATGTGTGCAATGCGGGAAAAGCATTGATACCACCGGCTTACCAAATAGCGAGTCATTAAAGTGCTCAATCGAATGCTCAACGCAATGGGACAATGAGCATCCTGAAGAGGTAGCGAAATGGATTCCCATATCTGAGATGACGATTGTTCAGCGCGCAGAGCTTGACGCGTTGTTGGGAAAAGCGGCAAAAGCATGACAACCATTCCCCTCCCCCTCATTTGCATCACCTGCCTGCCCCCATGGCCACAAGCCATGATGCACGCCGGGAAAAACCTCGAAAACCGCGACGAGAACATTGCCGCGCGCCTTGCGCCGTTCGTCGGGCAAAACATCGGGATAT
>CAYSYX010000924.1:0-2854 GCA_964435055.1 uncultured Polyangium sp.
CTGCGGGGTTGGGCGGCGCGGGCGCGGCGGCCGTGGGCGCGGGTATCGGGCGGGCGCTCGGGATGACGATGATTTCGTTGCTCGATATGATTCCGGTCATTACCACGGGAGCCATTGCGACGGGCGCATTCGATGTGATGCTCGGACCGGGGCAATTCGCGGTTTTTGCGCCGTCGTTGCCTCAGCCGTGTGTGCCGCATTTGGCGCAACCGATTCCCATGGGCAGCCCGACGGTGTTTGTCCACGGAATGCAGCTCGTGCGTGTGGGCGATAAAACGACCTGCGGCGCGTTTGTCTGTGACGGGGTGAAAACGGTCGTGGTGGGAGGTCCTGCGGCGCCTCCTCCGCCTTTGTCGATGCAGGATGTGGTCGGTAACTTGGGCGCGGTGGCGCTCGGAGCATTGCTCGAAAAAACGGGCGCGGTGGAAGCGATCAATGAGTTTAGCACCGCATTGACCGAAAAAACCGACCAGCTCATGGGCAAAGTGGACGAAGTCTTCGACAAGGCTTCAGGCGCGGTGGACAAAGCGTTTGACAAGGGAAACGACGCGGTCGACAAAGTTTCCGGCAAAGTGAACAAGGCGCTCGACAAAGGGTTGGGCGCGGTCGATAAGGTCGCGGGTGCGGCGGAAAAGACGCTCGACAAGGGATTGGGCGCGGTCGACAAAGCCATGGGTGCGGTCGACAAGGTCACGGGCGTGGTCGATAAAACGCTCGATAAGGCGATTGGCGCGGTCGATAAAGTCACCGGGGTCATGGATAAAACCGTAGGCAAAGCCATGGGCGTCGTGGATAAAACGCTCGATACAGCCACGGGAGCTGTCGACAAAGTGACCGGGGCGATGGACAAAACCATGGATAAAGCCATGGGCGCGGTCGATAAAGTCACGGGTGCGGCATTGGGCAAATTCGGCGAAATGATCGGCAGCGTCGGAGGAGCTCTGGAAGCGATATTGGGTGGGGCGGGTTTGGCGGGGAATAAGAAATAAGCAAACCGCTCATTCCTCCGGTTCCGCCGATAACTTCAGCGGCATCCCGTTTTCCCGAGCATAATCGTGAACGGCTTCGACTTTGGATTCGGCGATGTCTTTCGTGTACACGCCGGCCACACCTTTGCCCATCGTGTGCACGGCCATCATGAACGACATCGCCGACGTTTCGTTCATGTGAAAAAACCGTTCGAGCACATCGACGACAAACCATTTCGTCGTGTAATGGTCGTTGTAGAAAACGACTTGGTAGCGTTTGGCCTTGGCGACTTTACGTTCGCGTTTGACCGCTACGTCGCCGTCGTCGTCATCCGCTTTGCGATTCGGATCATTTCCCATGGCTGCTCTCATTCAAAGTGTTTTCGGCAGGCATCTTTCGGCGCCGCAGATAGTTTGTCACAAGCAACTTTGTGTTTGGCGTAAAGTTCCTTGACTTCGTTGCCATCCGGCAATGCATCGAGCGCTTTGCGAATTTGCCCGGCGCGCGTTTTGTTTCTCCCCAAAAACCCATCGTCGAGCGTCGTCGCCAAAGCATAAAATTCATCCGCCAATCCCAGCAAATATTTTCGTTCCTCCGCATTCGCCGGTTTGGCATTCATTTGAACGTCTTGCGCAATCCATTGCAATCGCGTCGCCCGTCCGTTCGAGCTCTCGCGCGCCTTGCGCGACCACTTGCGCGCTTCATCCGGATGCCCGAGCGCTTTTTCTTGAGCCGCCAAGCTGCTGTAATAATAAAACGGCGTGTCGGTCTTTTCCGCTTCCGCGAGCAACATCGCTTTGGCCCGATCGGCATATCCGACTTTACGCAAAAGATACGCAATGCCCGTGACGACCGCGTGCCGATCGTAAGGACTCGTTGCTTCGGTGTCCGCTTTTTCGGCCGCCGCAACGATGATCTTCTTTGTTTCTTCGGAAATGGGCTTGTTTGCTTGGACGTGCTCTTCGAATTCGAGGAGCGGCACATGCGACGAAAGCCGCGTGTCCACCGACGCGTCCTTGTGCTCGCGAATCCATTTCGTCGATTCGATCCATTTCACTTTCCAGGGTGTACTCATCGGCGTGGGCTTTTTCCCTTCCAGCCATTGAGCGACATCGCCCGCCCGATTATTCACGAACGATCGAGCGGCCCAGGCGGTATTTGCATTTGCGAACATAATGTCGAAATACGTCTGGATTTTTTTCTTCACGTCATCGACGATCACCTTCGCCGCAGCATCTTCCCGCCCCACCGCCGCCATGCCCACGAGCGTGGAAGCCAAGAGCGAACGTTCTCGTTCGAGTTTTTCCGGACAAGCATCGATGGTCGCAGCCACCGATTTCATGATTTTCGCCGGCGGCCATTGTTCTTCGGGGAGCAATTCCCATGCAGCATGAGCCAATAAGCTGCAATCGGCATCGGTCGCCTTTTTCGCTTCGACTCGTTCGAGCGCCGCGCGAAAGGTTTGACCGCGCGAACGCACGGCTGCGAGCGCCCGCGCGACTTCTTCGGCGTCGAGACTTCCACCCAAACGCAACAATTCTTCTTTTTCGGGACTCAAAATGAGAATCGTCGGATATCCCGAAATGGCGAAGGTTTCCCCGAGACGCTGAGCATCCGGGGTATCTCCATCCAGGTACACCGGGATGAACTCGCGCACGAGGTCCGGAAAGTTTGGCTTGTTGAAAACTTGCGCCTTCAATTCATTGCAGGGCGGACACCAGACGGCACCCCAATAAAGAAACACGGGCGTGCCATCTCGTTTGGCCTGGGCAAACGCTTGTTCGGGCGAACCATGAAACCACGGAGCGCCATGATGCTCGGTTTTGGCAGGTTCGGAAGTCGCGGCCGATGTGGCGGAAGCGGAAGGCGCGGCCGTGGCTGAAGG
>CAYSYX010000925.1:0-2852 GCA_964435055.1 uncultured Polyangium sp.
CCCAATTACGAAGGTTTCTGCAACGTCGACAATCCCAACATCGAGGACACCAAATACATCGTTTGTCTCGACCTCTACGAAGATGGCGACGGAGACACCCTCGAGAATGGCAGCGGCGGTGCGTTCCGCTTCATCCCCGAAACGCGCGGGCATATTCTTTTGCCCAATCGCGCCGTCGTCGTTCGCGTGCGTCATGCCCGCGGTACGCGCGTGAGCATCTCCATGGACGGCAAACGAGGTTTGTCCAAGGGCATCATCGACAATCGAACACCGGAGCAAGTCAAGGCGGAGGCACAGTCCGAGGGGCGAGCGGTTCCCACACAAATTTACTCCGACGTGGTTTCCGAAGTGAGCTTCGGGCCGCGTTTGCCAGGCGAAAGCGACATCAAAGTCGTTCTCGAAAATGTAATCAAAGGGGCTATCTCGACCTACCGCACCGAAGTCACCGTCGAAGAACTCTACATTGGTGCATTTCGCCTCGGATTGGGGCCGGTCTTTCAAGGCGCCGTGGAGCGTTCGTACGCCGCGGAAGTGATGCCCGGCAGTCAACAAGCGCAAATCGTGGCCAAAACATCGGGCACCACCGACCTCGAATTGGTGCTCGGCTTCGCCCCGTACTTGCTCGATTATTACCAGCGCGGCGGTCGCGCGAGTATATCGCGGCGAACGTCGTACGTCGCGCCGTACGTCGGATTGGGCCTCGTCAATGCGAAAGAAAATAGCCTCGAATTGCTCAAATCGTTGCACCTCGGCGTGGAATTGGAGCTTTCGCCCGGATTTTCTTTCGCCACGACGTTCGTCATGCGTCGCGTGACGCGCCTGGCCGATGGATACCACGTGGGCATGCCCGTGAACGGGCCGGATGTTCCCACCACGACCGGATACAATTGGGGATGGGGCCTCGTGGCCAACTTCAGCCCCGAATTCTTCAAAGTCGCCACCACCAGCAGTTCCAAATTCTTCAAATGAGGACGACCATGAAAAACCTCAACCTGTCTTTTGGGCTGCTCGCCCTCTCGTTCGCGATGTTCGGTTGTGACGAACTCCCCACCGACAAGGCGAATTGCACCGGGGAAATCACGGTCGTACCGTTGCCGAGTAATGGTGGAAAAACCGTACGTGGCGACTTGAGCGTCAAGGGCACGGCGGATCATTCCGGCGATCTGACCATTCAACGCATTACGGTGGGCGGTATTGAAGCCAAAAAAGACGGCTTCAACTTCAATACGTGGTCCGTCGTCGTGCCGCTGGGGGTCTTGATGGACTTGGCGCCGGATGAAAATGGCGATCGTCTGGTACCGGTGACGGCGACGGACACGTGTTTTCAGGACTTCGTAACGGACTTTCCGATTCGCGCGGCTTTGCCGATTGAAGCGATCACGGTCGATGCGACTTATCCCGAGGGAGAATCGTACATTCCGGCCAATGGGAAGTTCGGGGCGACGATTGCCATTGCGGCGAGTCCCAGCGCGGCGGGCGAAAAGGTGACGCTGCAAAGTTCGGATGGCGGAACGTTTGCCGGCACGGTGGGCAATCAAATCGGGCTTTCGGGTGACGGAAAAACCGATGCGACAGCGACGGTGTTGTTTACGTCGACGCAGGTGGGCGAGTCGTTCATTACGGCGAAGATCGAGTCGTTGACGTCCAATCCCAAGAAAGTGCGCGTCGTGGGCGCCCCGGCGTTGTTTCCGTCGACGTCGACGCTGGCCGCAAAACAAACGGTGCGGATCGCCGTGACGACGGACGGCCGCATTGAATCGTGCCAAGCGACGCCGGCGAAATTCATGACGGTCAAGAGCGGCAATGTGGATCTGATGGCGATGCCCGGGGCGACGGATGTCAACAATGACGGGACGATCGACATCGATATCACGGCGGCGGACGTGGTGGATATGGAATCGAATGTCACCATTACGTGCCGGGATCCGTTTGGACAAACGGCGAGCGGGACCTATACGGTCAAACCTTGAAGCGGGCCTTGCCGAGAAAAAAGGAGCCGACGATGAAAACGCGAACATGGTTGCCCGTGGTGGTCATGGCGACGGCGAGCGTTGTTTCGATGGGTTGCGCAAAACAGATCAATGTGCAGGTTTTTAGAACCCCCGAGAAGAGCAAGGATAAGTGCACGTCTGAGGAACCTGCGCCATCGTGGGAGGTTTGCAAAGTCCTGATCAAAGAATGGGATACCAAGGGCACAACGAGTGGAAACGCCACGCCAAACGCCACGATGGCCCCTTATGGAACCGACCGGTGGATGCAACAGGTTGACGTTTCGCCGAAGTATCAGCTGATTCATTTTGCACGGAAAAAGGCGGCGAACGCTCCGACGGGAACAGTGGACCCGGCGCCGCCCTATGGCTCCTTGTTGCTGCTCACATGCCCCGCGGCAGTGGAAAAGTATCCGTCGTTCGATGCGTTGCATATCAAGGTTCCTGAGGAAGCCTATTTGCAGCAAAGCGATCCCAAGGTGTGGGCATATTGCGGGGATGAGGAGACTCCAAAGCCTGAGCGACCAAGCGAATGGAACTTCGATTTCGACGAACCCAAAGAGGTATGCGAATTTGTTTGTCGTGGTGGCCCCGCGCCCACCCACGTCGTGATTGCGCCGGCCCTCATGCCAAACCCTCCGAATTCCCAGCTTGAGGCTGCGTTGGAGTGCAAATAGCCTTCGGCAATGCTACCGAATGATGTGTCTTCGCCACCTCCAACTACACCATAGCGAAGGCGGGAAGAGACTCGGGCGCGATAGCGCTCGTTCGGGGTGCCGCGAATGCCTGAAAATCAAGCCTCGACAAGCGCGATATACGAAGCGGCGGCGTCGTACTAAGCTCGCATCCCGCACAAATTGCAGT
>CAYSYX010000926.1:0-2847 GCA_964435055.1 uncultured Polyangium sp.
GACACCTGCACGTGTGCGGCGGATGATCTCAAGAGTTGTTACACGGGTGCGCCGGGGACTCGAGGCAATGGTCTTTGCCGGGATGGATTTCAGAGTTGTGATCAAGGCACGTGGGGGCAATGTAATGGTGACGTGACACCCGAGCAGGAAGTCGCTGACGGGCGGGACAACAATTGCGACGGCTCGATTGACGAAGGTTTGCCCTGTAACGACGGCGAAGAGCTCGAGTGTTATGGTGGTTCGACGGATACGCTGGGCAAAGGTCCGTGTAAATCCGGCAAGCAAGTTTGTAAAAATGGGGTATGGGGTGAATGCATCGGACAGCAATTGCCGGCGGCGTTGGATCCGTGCAATGGATTCGATGACAATTGCGACGGCGTCGTCGACGATATCGGGACTCCCGGAAGCGTGTGTCAATGCGCGTCCGGCGAAATGAAATCGTGTTATCTCAATGAATCGGGGGAAAAGGTCGAATGTCCGCTCGACTTGCAGGGGGAATGCAAGTGCGGAACGATGACCTGCGGCAGCTCGCAGCAATACGGTCCATGTCTGGGCGCGGTGCGACCGACGACGGATATTTGCGACGCCAAGGATAATGATTGCAACGGCCTCATCGACAACATCGGCTTGCCGAATACGCCGTGCGAATGCGCTCCGGGAGAAACCGAGGCTTGTTATACCGGGCCGACGGGGACGGAGGGCGTTGGTCCCTGCAAACCCGGTGAGCGATCCTGTGTGAGCGGCAAGTTTGGCCCGTGCTTGGGTGAAGTGGTCCCCAAGAGCACCGACGGTTGCGACGGCCAAGTGGACGACGATTGCAACGGCGTGATTGACAACGTCGGGATTCCGGGCAGCCCGTGCATTTGCATCAACAACTCGACGGAAACATGTTTTACCGGGCCTCCGGAGAAACTGAACGTCGGCGTCTGCAAGGTGGGTCAACGCGCCTGTTCCAACGGCATGTGGGGTATCTGCACCGGACAAACGCTCCCGGGTGTCGAGCTTTGCGACGGTCTCGATAATGATTGCAACGGCGGTGTCGATGACGGCATTCCCGGCGTCGGCGAGCCGTGTTTCCGTTCGGAATACGCGGGAACGCCTTGTTATCAAGGCAAGATCGAGTGTCCGCTGGGCGGCGCGGGAACGCCGGAGTGCATCCCCAACACCAAACCCGGTTTCTTGCCCGAGAAGTGCGACGGCATCGACAACAACTGCAACTTGATCGTCGACGATGGTTTCTTCTGCTGCCCGAACGACGGAAAAGTCAGCGGCAATGAAACGGATCTCGATTGCGGTGGCAGTTGTGCTCAGAAATGCGCCGACGGTAAAGGATGCATCGTCGGCATCGATTGCGTCAGCGGCAATTGCTTCCAAAATCAATGCAAGTCCGCCACCTGCAACGACGGATTGAAAAACGGCGCCGAGCCGGACACCGATTGCGGTGAAGTTTGTCCGATGCAATGCATCGTCGGCAAATCGTGTTTCACCGACAATGATTGCATTTCCAAATTGTGCCAACCGGCGAGCAAGACGTGCGTGCAAAAGACGAAAGGTTCGGCATGCACGATCGACGCCGAATGCAACACGGGCTATTGTGTCGATGGCGTCTGTTGCAGCTCGAGCTGCTCGGGGGAATGCCAAGCGTGTACGACGGCGAAGAAGGGCTCGGGTATCGACGGCGATTGCGGGGCCATTGCCAGCAACACCGATCCGGACAACGAGTGCCAGGTGACGGCACCGGAAACGTGCGGAAACACAGGCGTTTGTTCCGGTTCGGGCAGCTGCGCCAAGTTCGCGCTCGGTACGGTCTGCAATCCCGCATCGTGCACGAATGCAACGACGGAAAACCCGGCCGATACGTGTGACGGTCAAGGCATTTGCGTGCAAAAATTCGATAAGGCGTGCCAAACGGGTTACGCCTGCGTCGCCGGAGCCTGCAAGACGACGTGCGTATCCAACGGCGAATGCGATGCGGGATATTTCTGCAATGCGCCGACGTGTCAAATCAAGAAAGCCAACGGCGATTCCTGCGCCAACGGCACGCAATGTCAAAGCGGTCAATGCATCGACGGTGTCTGTTGCAACACGATCTGCAACGATACTTGCAAAGCCTGCAACATCCCGGGCAGTGTCGGCACGTGTTCGCCCATTGCGGCCAACAACGACCCGCTCAATGAATGCAACCCCGGCGCATGTGACGGCCTTGGTCAATGCCAAAAGCCAAACGGTTCGTCCTGTACGTCCACGGACCAATGCGTGAGCGGATATTGCATCGACGGCGTTTGTTGCAATACGCCGTGCTTGGGGACGTGCGTCTCGTGCTCGAATGCCGGCTCCGTTGGAACCTGCTCGAACATTCCCGCCAACGCCGATCCGAACAATGAATGCAATCCCGGTCAATGCGATGGTCTTGGGGATTGCCAAGGCGTCAACAGCGAAACCTGCCTCGTTCCCGCCGATTGCGCGAGCGGTTTCTGTGTCGACGGGTATTGCTGCGATACGGCGTGCAATGGCACGTGTGAAGCGTGTTCCGGGGCGGCCAAGGGCCAAGGGGCCAACGGTACGTGCGGTCCGATTTTGCTTGGTCAAGATCCCAGCAATGAATGTAATCCCGGTGCATGCAATGGCGTCGGGGCTTGTCAATTGCCGAATGGTCAACCCTGCATGATGAATTCGCAATGCGCCTCGAACAGCTGTGTCGACGGCGTGTGCTGCAATCAAGCCTGTACGGGGACCTGCCAAGCGTGCAACGTAGCCAATAGCGTCGGCAGTTGCGTGGGCATTCCCGCCAATACCGATCCCGGCAATGAATGCAATCCCGGCGCTTGTGACGGCGTTGGTCAATGC
>CAYSYX010000927.1:0-2845 GCA_964435055.1 uncultured Polyangium sp.
GTCCAGGTCGGGGCCCGGAGGCATCGTCGCGGCGAGGGACAAGTCGGTCGTCGCAGCTTCACCTGCACATACGAATCCCTTGGGGCGCACCACATACCAGCCTTCACTGCACTCGCGTCGCGTGTACGCATCACGCGAGCGAGCGATCACCGTGCCTGCGCGCAGTTCTCCAAGCACTCGGCCCGATGTCGACGGACGGTCGTAGATCACCGTACCTGATTGGAGCACCAACAATTTCGGACCATCGGCAGGCGGCGATTGCACCTCGGGCGGCGCTTCGTCGGCGGCCGGCTCGCCTTTGGCCAAGGCGGGCGTGTTCCCGGCCTTGCAGCTCGGCGCAGTCATCGCGACGGTGAACAACAGAGGCAGCCCAAGTGCTGAACGGTAGTGCGGCATCGACTCGACCCATGCCGAAGTTCGCGATGTTGGGCCAAGTCTTTGGCGATTTTGTGTCGCGGCGTTTTTCGACGCGTTGCGCTGACGGCGGAGAAATTTCCGACGCGTGATTTGCAGAAAAATCTGGAGCTTGCGTGCGGTGATTTCTGCACACTCATCGTCGTGAACGCACCTCATCCCTCTTGCCCTGGTTCTTCTATGACAAACCGCCTCTTTTCTCTTGGTCATGTTGCGACGTGGATGCTCGCGCTTGCATCGTGTGCCGCGTTTGTCGCGTGTGGTCCGACAGCGCGCACCGAAACCAACAACAACTCGGCCGGTGCGGGCGTTGGCGGGGCAGGGGGCGGAGACACCGGAGGCGCGGGCGGTACGGGTACGGGGACAGCCGGCGGCGGCACGATGCCCGCGTCGTCGACGCTCACGGAGATCGATCTTGGCCCGAAGAAACTGAACGTGTTGCTCGGTTTCGACGTTCCCGAGAACGCGCTTGGCATTACGGCCATCGTTGAAGCCCCGACGCTCACCGATGTCATCGGCGTATCGAGGTTGCGAAATCCTGCCGGTGATTATGTGACCTTCGACTACTCGGTGATGGGCAAGGCAAACTTTGCGTTTGTCCGACAGGGGTGGATTGGCGCGGCAACGGTGCAGTCCGACTTGCCGCAAGCCTGGCCGGTGCAGGCGGGATTGTGGCGGATTTTGCTGGGTTCTGACGGCCCGCTCGATTCGGCGAACGTGAAGATCTGGGTTCGTCATACCGCCGACGGCGCGTTCCACGGCGGCGTGATCGACGTCAATGTGTTCGTTGCGCCAAACGGAGCTCCGCAAAGCTACCTCGACTTCGTCGTGAGCAACCTCTTCAACGACTACGCCGGACTCGCGCTGGGCAACGTCAACTACCTCGATCTCGACGGCTCGTTTTCGATCATCGATACGTATGACCAGTACCGAGCGTTGCTTGCATCGTCCGCATCGGCGAAAGGCACGCCTGCGTTGAACATGTTCGTCATCAACAAGTTCGGCGCCGAGTTTGGCCAGGCGATCGGTGTGGCGGGCGGCATCCCCGGAAGCGCGACGTTGCATGGCACCACGATGAGCGGCGTTGCGTATATGCCTTCGGGCGATCCGAACTACGACGTCACTGTGTTGCGCCATGAAATCGGGCACCTGGCGGGGCTCTTTCACACGACGGAAATGGCTACGGAAGACACCGATCCGATCAGCGACACGGTCGAGTGTGATCCCGGGACGATTCAATCGAAGCCTGAACAGTGTCCGGATGTATCGAACACGATGTTCCCGATCGCGTTTGGAAGTACAGACCTGACAGCGGCCCAGCAACGCGTGATTCAGGGCAGCGCGCTGTACCGTGGTGTGTGGGCTGCAGGGGATGCTCCCGATGCTCCGTCGAACGCCGTCGCGCCGCAGCCGAAATACAAGCCTCTCGGTTCGTCGTTTGTCGTCGACTTCTCCGACAAACGCATGTCCGCGCATGCGTCACCGCTCGAACGCGTGCTTGGAGGTGTGTGGTGCGCGGATGGACGGGCGGATTATGAAGCGTTGGCCATTCGCGTTGCCGGGGCCTCGGCGGCTCAGTCTCTGCGTGCGTTGGCGGTCGATGCATCGCGCGCGGATCTGTTGCGGACGCGTGCGCTTGGCGCGTATGTGCGAGCAGCGACGGGAGCCGAGCGGACCAGGGCCCTCGAACTCGCGGACAAACTCGCTCTTGACGCAGATGCACCCGGTGGGGTGCGCGTTGGCGCGCTCGATACGTTGGTCCGATTCGATGCGGCTCGAGCTCGGGCGGCATCGAGCGTGCTTTCATCGACGAGTCATCCGGTGTTGCGTGAGCTGTCGAAGCGACTTCTCACGCCGTGAAAAAAATGGGTTGGCACCGTGGAGAAGGTGGCTGGGTGGCGCCCGCGCTGGGAAGATAGATGAGTAACAACTGAAAAAAAGTGGTTGGCACCTTTGGGAGCGAGTAGGGTAAAACCTTCGAGTCCCGGGGGTTGGTGGAGAGGTAATCCGTACGATGCAGTCCATATCCGTCGCCAACTCTGAAGCCCTGAACGTGACCGGGGGGACTCGATGAGCACGATTCCGCATCTGATGCCCTTGCGGGTTTGTCTGGTCGACATGAACAACGGCCACGTCAACCAAGCGATGCGTTGCTTGCGGGGCATCGTCGCCAGTTTTTTCGATCGCGTTCGGCGCGAAAATCCCGGGCTCGTCTGTGAAATCGGCGAGGTTTCGCCGCGCGATACCAACAACATCGTTCCCGACGGGTACGACCTGTACATCTCCACGGGCGGGCCCGGTTCCCCGTTTGACGGTGATGGTCAGCCCTGGGTCACCGACTATTCGCGTTTTCTCGACACCGTGGCGGAGTCGGCGATTTGCGGCGGAGAAACGCAGTCGGCTCTTTTCGCCATCTGTTACTCGTTCGAGA
>CAYSYX010000928.1:0-2844 GCA_964435055.1 uncultured Polyangium sp.
GACCTTGGGTTGCAATGAGATTGGGGTCATATTTGAATCGTTTCGCAAAGGCCAAACCCAATTGGTACGGTGTCAGTTTGCTCAAACCTCCATAATGAAGTGTTGAGTTTCGAGTGCCGCCTTCCATCATTCGGACGACAAAATCCAAGAAGCGAGAAATCGGCATGTACGTGTGAAGTTCGTAATTCGGGAGCTCAACTCGCTGCCCGCGGTCGAGCGCCAAGCGCAACTTATCGAGCAATGAGGAAGAGACACCGTTTCCGCGACCCAAGATTGGACAGCTTCGGATGATGGTGTAGTTGGATGTACCTTTGAGGTAGTTTTCACCGGCAAGTTTAGCTTTTCCAAGCGCCGTGATGGGAAGGACAACATCGTTTTCTTTGTAGTTTCCACGACGGCCATCAAAAACGTACCCATTGGAGAGGTACACAAAACGCGGCTTCAAAATGTCGGCGATGGTTGCAAGATCGACCGAGCCGCCCGCATGAATTCGTTCGGTGCCCTTTGGATTTTCTTCGGCGACGAGTGGATCATTTCCACCGGCCGCAAAGATGATGGCATTGGGCATGATCGTATAAACAATTCGCTTCACCCAATCGCGATCATTGGCATTGAAAGGGACCAGGCTCACACCTGGGATTTCAATGGGGTGTCGATAGTAAGTCGCGAAAACCTTGTATCCATCCCGCAAACGCTGGGCGAGCTGGGTTCCAATGAATCCGCTGGCCCCTACTATGAGGACCGCTTTTGCGTGCTTCATACTTACTGCTTAGAGTACCATGCATCGAAAATTGCGCCGTGGAAAATTTCCCGGGGTCCGGTTCGCGTCCATTGCGAATGGACCCCGGGTGCGCAAAATTTCCAGCCGTTCAGCCGTCCCGACGTTCAATCTCGGATGGCTTCATAGTACTCCTTACATGCCTTGGAGCAACTTGATCGCGGCAGCATTGGTGCTGTTCGCTTGTCCCAGAACAGAAATACCTGACTGCATCAAGATATTCTGTTTGGTCAACTCAGTTGCTTCTTCGGCGACGTCCGCGTCGCGAATACGGCTATTCGCTGCAGACAAGTTTTCGTCGTAGATGGCGATGTTGTTGATGGTTGATTGGAGTCGGTTCTGCATCGCCCCTAGGTCGGAACGAATGCTGTTGACTCGAATCAAGGCATCGTCAATCACGCCCAAGCTCAATTGAGCACCTTGTTTGGTGGCAATCGATTCGCCACCTAATTTCAAGGCGTCCAGTGAGCTGTCCGCTCTTTCCCCGTTGTAGACGATTCGGTCTAGAATCGGGTTGTTGTGCGTACCGACCTGAATTTCAAAGACGCCGGCCTTCCCGTTCAAGAGAGGTGTGCCGTTGAAACTCGTGACGTTTGCGATTCGATCCACTTCTTGCTTCAGAGATTGATATTCTCGATCGGCAAATTGTCTTTCGACGTTTCCGATCGTGTCTGAAGACGCTTGGATCGCTAGTTCTCGAAGTCGCACGAGAATGTTGGATATTTCGTTCAAGCCCCCTTCGGAAACTTGAATGAGTGAAATCCCATCTTGTGCGTTTCGTTTTGCTTGTCGCAAACCGCGGACTTGCGCTCGGATATTTTCCGAGATCGCTAGCCCTGCAGCGTCGTCCCCAGCGTGGTTGATGCGGCTACCGCTCGCCAACCGCTCTAAGGTTTTATCCAGGTTCAACCTGGTCGACGCCATCTGTCTCTGCGCATTCAGCGCAGTGGTATTGGTCGCTATTCGTAGTCCCATAGTGCCTCCTTTCGATCAGCCTCCAATCCGTGATGGCCTGCCATTTTCCTTAAAGGCAGTCAGCATCCTTGCTGGTTTCATTGCGTGTGTTCAGATGGGAACAACCAAACACACGTACCCATTCCATGGGTCTCCGCGCACGGGCCCATCCCGTACCGGAAATTCCCACTTACAATCCACCTCACAAAACTCCTGTGAGATCGATTTCTGGCGAAGCCCATCCAGCGCCTACCCGCGGAGCGGACGGTTCCTCACCAAAACTTTTGGTTCCCTCTCCCGAGCACCTCCTGGCATTGCCAGTAGAGTTTGGTGCGCACCGGGAAGAGAGGCCCCGGAGGGCCGGCAACGCTCGATGCTATTCATGCGCTGCCTGATACTTTGTCCTCAGCCGTTCGCCGGACTTCCGGAGCTTTAGCTCAGCAACTTCACTGCGAGTTGGTTCGTGTTGTTGGCTTGACCCAACACTGCGATACCTGCTTGCATGAGAATGTTGTTCTTCGTGAGCTCAGTTGCTTCTTCAGCCACGTCTGCATCTCGAATTCGGCTATTCGCAGATGACAAGTTTTCGTCGTAAATTGCCAAGTTGTTAATCGTCGAAACCAATCGGTTCTGCATGGCACCGAGGTCGGCTCGAATCGAGTTCACGCGGATAAGCGCGTCGTCGATCACAGCAAGACTCAGTTGAGCGCCTTGTTTGGTAGCGATGGATTCACCGCCCAGCTTCAGCGCATCGAGCGAAGCGTCTGCACGTTCGCCGTTGTACACGATTCGGTCCAGGATCGGGTTGTTATGCGTCCCGACTTGGAGTTCAAAGATCCCCGCCTTACCGTTGAGCAAAGGGGTGCCGTTGAAGCTCGTGACGTTTGCGATACGGTCCACTTCTTGTTTGAGCGACTGGAATTCTCGATCGGCAAATTGCCTTTCGACTTCCCCAATCGTGTCTGATGCTGCTTGGATCGATAGTTCTCGCAATCGCACCAAGATGTTTGAGATTTCGTTCAAACCACCTTCTGTCACCTGAATCAGCGATACGCCGTCAGATGCATTTCGTTTAGCTTGTCTGAAACCTCGAATTTGCGCCTTCAGGTTTT
>CAYSYX010000929.1:0-2836 GCA_964435055.1 uncultured Polyangium sp.
TCCCGAGTCGATCCGCGCTGCCAAGTACGCCGTCCCGAGTCGATCCGCGCTGCCAAGTACGCCGTCCCGAGTCGATCCGCGCTGCCACGTAGGCCGTCCCGAGTCGATCCGCGCTACCCGCTATGCCGTCCCGAGTCGATCCTGCGTACTACGTGCTGTATTCGGCATTGGAAGGCGTCGCGATCTTGCTGTCTTGGAAAAAATCGTTCCGTCTTGAAAAATGTTTGAACGTCCGTCGCTCGGGGCGCAACAGACCGCATGACTGCATTGACGCGACGAGCGTCGAGGAAAGGAGGCAGCCATGGCTGACGTATCATTTACACATGTTCCCGCCGAGGGTTTTGCTGGATTTGGAATGCAACTTGCCGCGGGAGAATGGAGTTCAATCGATGTATCCAATGTTCTCGGGGCGACCGGGCGCCTCGAAAAGCCGGTGACGGAGGCATCGCCGTTTGTTTTCTTCAAAGTGCAACTGTCGATGGCCGTCGACAACATGGTCATGGTGTTGGAATCGACGGGTGGAGCTCGAGGATATGACGATATTTGGGACAACCTGCAAAAGCGTTTTTCCGGGTTGATTCAGCTGGCGCAGGCATCCATGAATCCTGCGGAAAAGGCGGCCGGGGATCGGCTCTTCGCGACGCTTCTTTTGGGCAAAGGCGGAAGCCAAACGCGACTATCGTATCAACAGGAGGTGGATTTTGGTCGGAAGCAAATTCGATTGGCTTCGGAACCGACGCTGACCGCCGACATTACGTTGCTCGGATTGAGCGGGCTCGTTGCAAATATCGCTACGGCGACGGAGAACCTGGCTTCGGCGATTGGTCAAGGTCGTAATGACTTGGCGCCGGCGAAGCAGCGGCGAGCATCGGTGGCGGAATGCATGCAGGTGTTTGGCACGGTATATCGATCGCTCGACTGGATTGCAGCGTACGGCGCTCCGGGAGGCGAACGGGAAAAGGCGCGGGCGTTGCTGGAATCGCTCCAATATTTGGCGACGAAGTATCCGGCGCGAGCGGTGAAAACCAAGTCGCCGGCGGTCCTGAAGCCGACGGTGGGAACCGAGGCGACGTTGCCGGGGTGATGCCTATCGACGCCGATTAAAACGCCTGCTCCTCGTCCGGTGTGCGACCGCTTGTATCTCGAGCGTCGCTCCCCCTTCTTTTTTTCAAGTTGCGCCGCTCCATTTTTTTCAAGAAAATCCGGACCCTTCCGTACGCGCCCGATTGACATCGGCAAACTCCGCAATCGATGTCGGCGCGTTGCGCCCCTCATTGCATCTGTTCGATGTGGTTGCATTTGCTCGCCCGGTACGTGTAGGATGGGCCGTGCTGCGCGAGCAACGGGCTCGAATTGCGGCGGTCGTCTGAACGAGGAGCGGGTATGATTCGACAACGAATAGCGAAAAAGATGTGTGCAGTGAGCCTGGCATTGGCTGCCCTCATGTCGGCGGCGTCGGCGTCGGCGCAATGGACCACGTTGGCGCCTGCGCCTCAAGTGCGCTCGCAACACGCCACATTACCCGATTCCACCGGAAAAATCCACATCATTGCTGGATTTGGCGCCGCGGGTTCGGCGACGTCCACGCATCAGGTGTACACGCCGTCGACCAATATGTGGACCTCGGCGGCTGCATATCCATTGGTTGCGCGAGGCATGTTTTATGCCGCGGGACCCAATGGCAAATTGTACGTGGGTGGAGGTGCCGATAACGCCTCCAATATCTTGAATAGCTTTTACGTGTACGATCTGGCGCTCGACAACTGGACTCAACTCCCGAATCTGCCGCTCACGAGTTGGGAAGCTCGAGCGGATTTCGGAGTGGACGGCAAGCTGTACGTATTTGGCGGAGAAGGAACGACGAACTCGACGTTCATTTATGATCCGGCCGCGAATACATGGTCGAACGGGGCGGCCCTACCGGGGACGAAGAAGCAACACGGCGTCTCGAGGGGCTCCGATGGGCGCTTTTACGTCTTCGGAGGGCAGCTGAACGCGAATAATCCGACGAATACGATGTTCATTTACAATGCGACGACGAATACGTGGGTTACCGGTCCATCGATGCCGGTGGCTCAGAATTCGTTCGCGTATGCCGCGACGGCGGATCGTTCGAAACTGTATGTATTCGGCGGATCCAATTCGTACAGCAACAACGCCTCCCCTTATTACAATACGGTGTACCAATTCGACGTCGCCACGCAAGCGTGGAGCACCCTTGGCACCATGCCGACCGCCAGGCGCGAGGTATCGGCGGCGTTTTCGAATGTGAGCTGCGGGTTTCACGTGATCGGCGGCAGCAATTCCAATCCATTGACCGTCCACGAGCGTCTCATTACGAGCACCGTGGACACGGATGGAGACGGCATTCCCGATCCTTGCGACAACGACAGCGACAATGACGGCGTTCCGGATGCCATGGATAATTGCCCGAGTATTCAGAATCCCAATCAAGCCAACAACGACGGCGACGCGCAGGGCGACGCGTGCGATCCGGACGATGACAACGACGGGGTTTTGGATGCAATGGATAACTGTTCCTTGATCGCGAATCCCAATCAAGCCAACAACGACGGCGACGCGCAGGGCGACGTATGCGATCCGGACGATGACAACGACGGGGTTTTGGATGCAATGGATAATTGCTCATTGATCATGAATCCCGCCCAAGAAAACAATGACGGCGACGCGCAGGGCGACGTATGCGATCCGGATGATGACAACGACGGGGTTTTGGATGTCATGGACAATTGCGCCATCCTTGCGAATCCCGGGCAAGAAAACAACGACGGCGACGCGCAGGGCGACGTATGCGATCCGGACGATGACAACGACG
>CAYSYX010000930.1:0-2834 GCA_964435055.1 uncultured Polyangium sp.
TTTCCGCGCTGGATGCCCGCACCGCAATGAGCTCCGTGGGCAAGTCCGTCAATGCGAGTCCCAACGCCATTCCAACGACGCTGCCCATCGTGCCCATCGCCATGTAAATACAATCGGGTGCGGGGCAATCGCCACGACGAACCTGATCGGCCAATTCCAAAGCCGCATTCACGAATGCCAAGTTTCCAAGCGGCGATGAACCTCCCGCCGGAATCAAATACGTAGCCCGATTCTTTCGCTGCGCCAGGACCTCCATCATTCGTGCTTCTGCGGCACCGACGCCGTCATGCACGACTTCAATGACCGCACCGGCCTTATGCATCGCAAATAGGTTTTTCTTTACGTATTCGCTGGGCATCTGCGGAGCGAGCATGAGGCGCACGGAAAAACCCAACGCCCTGCCCCACAAAGCCGTAGCGACAGCTTGATTCGATCCATACGCGCCGAACGTGACAATCTCGGTCGCCCCGCGCATCTTGGCTTCGGCCAGGTAAAACTCGAGCTTGCGCGTTTTACCGCCTCCGTACAGTTTCCCGGACAAATCGTCGCGCTTGATCCAAAGGTTTGGCACACCGATACTATTGCCCAAACGCTCGGCCTTTTCAATCGGCGTCGGATATTCGCCCAATGCCGCGTGTGCAAGCCTCTGCTGAAGACTCGGATACGCTCGGAACAACGGCAATGACGATCGTGCCGGCGCCTCCGTCGGCGTTTCGGCCGACGTCATGCTTTTCGGCTGCGCCGACGTGATGACCGGCGGCGTAGACTCGATTTGACGCGTCTTTGGCTGCTCGTCGCACCCGAACAGCGACCCAAGGGCCAAACCCGAAAAGACGCGTCGAGACACGACAAATGGCTTCATGCCCACCCCAACGCGCCTCCGGGGCCCGTGCATTCCTCGAGCCTACGTTTTTCGTGCGATCCACGCATCGATGATTTTTCGCGCAATGGAAATAGGCGGTGGCAACAGCGGCAATTCATCCCGATGAAAAAACTTGGCGTCTTCGAGCTCTTCCAAGTCGATGCGCAATTCTCCTCCGCATTTTCGAGCGACGAAACCGACCATGATTTGATGCGGAAAAGGCCAAGGTTGACTGCCGAAATATCGAATCTCGTCGACTTCGAGGCCCGTCTCTTCGAATACCTCACGCGCCACGCATTGTTCGAGCGTCTCCCCCGGCTCGAGAAACCCCGCAATCAACGCGTACATGCCCGGAGGCAATCGCGAATGCCGCGCCATGAGCAAATGGTCGCCATCTTCGACGAGGACGATCATGGCCGGAGAAACCTTGGGGAAATATTCGATCTTGCACTTCACGCATTGTTTACAACGACTTCCCGCGCGAACTTCCAACGAACCGGCGCAGGCGCTGCATACCTGATGCGTTTTGTCCCAATACTGAACCTGATACGCCGTTCCCGCCATATCAAAGCTCTCTTGTTCCATTCGGCCAAACAAGCGGCGCAATGAATATGCCGCAAACCCCGGAGGAAGCGGCGCGGCGGGATCGACGTCAGCCGAACACACGGGACAACCATTCCAACTTCCAAGCACCTGCATGCGTATCGGCTCGAAACCCAGCTCCGATAGTCGTTTCAATCGTGGCACTTCGACAAACGGACCCGGGCCGTCTTCGCGCACGATCAAATCGTGGCCTCGAAAAATAAACCACGTGATTTCACCTTCATACCCCGGAGGTAAAACAAGACTCGGAAGAAAGCGCGTCGTCATGAATCATCCATTCTTTAGAGAGTTTTCTTCAATTTGCGCTGAAGTGTGCGGCGATCGATCCCCAAAAGCTTGGCCGCCACCGCGATCACGCCTCCGGAATCCTTCAATGCGGCATGAATCGTGTCCCGTTCGAGTTCATCCAGTTTGTACGATGTCCGCGGCCCCGTCGATTGCGGCGTTGCGGCCCGCGGCGTCTCCAGGAGCGTCGTTGCTTCGCGCAACAAACGATCCGCATCGATAGGCTTCGTCAAAAGCGTATCCGCGCCCTCGCGAACAGCCGCCACCGCGAGCGGAATGTCACCAAATCCCGTCAACATGACGACGATGGATTCAGGACACAAGCGACGAAACCTGTGCATTGCCGACAAACCATCCCCGCGAGGCATGCGATAATCCACCACGACGAGGTCCACCGACTCATCTTCGAGCGAAACAAGCCCTTCGTCGACGGTCGCCGCCGTGCGCGCTTGAACACCGCGGCGACGTAATGCCCCCTGGAGCGTCGTCCGAAACGCATCATCGTCATCCACTATCAACGCTGTTTCTATCTTCCGCGACACGCGTCAACCCTCCACATCGAACGCCGACAATTCCCGCGCCAAACGAATCACGACCCGAGCTCCCCCATGCTCGGCATTCCCAATACAAAGGACGCCATTCATTCGATCGAGCAACACCGAACTGACATACAAGCCAAGGCCCATTCCGCCTTGTTGGTCTTTGGTCGTTTGAAAAGGTTCACCAAATTGCGTAATCATGTCGCTGCGAAACCCGGGACCATTGTCTTCCACGACGATTTCAGCATAATCCGGTTTTTCCCGTACGCTCAGCTGGAGCTGCGGTCGATCGACGGTCTGCATCGCCTCGATCGCATTGGTGAGCACATTCAAAAGTACCTGCAATAACCCCGCGGACAATACGTTGACCCTTATTTTTTGCGGAGCATCGACAACCAGTGCACCACGGTAATCGAGCCGTCGCAATTCGCGCCGCGCCACATCCGCCACGAATTGCCCCAGTTCCAGCTCTTCGCGGCGTTGGTCCGGACGAATGTATCCGCGGACGAGACCGATCACGTCACTCGCCCGCTGCGCTTCTTTGG
>CAYSYX010000931.1:0-2826 GCA_964435055.1 uncultured Polyangium sp.
ATCGAGGATTCGACGCAGTTCTTTCAAATCCTCCGCGTGCGACGCCGGAACCTTGTCTTCATCGAGGAACGGAAGCGCATCATTGGTCGTATCGTGATATCCACCGAGAAACCAAGTCGTGTCCGGAATCACGACCCCACGGTCGACCAAAGCTTTGCGCACGCGAGGGTCATTCGCCAATGAAGCAAAAAGCCGCGCATTCGGGAAGCCGCGACGACCTCCGCAAGCGCCGCATCCATACGCCGATTCGTGCGGATTGTTGATGGACGCCGCTCCATGGCCGATAATGATGAACAACCGGGCAAACTTGTCGACTTTGCCCATTCCGGCAAGCAACCCTTTGATCCGATCAGCCGCTTCGTCAATCGTATATCCGGCGTGTTTCGATCCGTGCTTGGTATCGTCATCGCGTAATGCCCGAAAAACCGTCTTGGGTTCGGGCAAAAGTTTTTTCTGAAATGCCTCTTCGGCTTTCGCCGTGAGCCGTGGAAAAAGAATACGCCCGAGCATCGGCAATGCCGCAACGCCGCCCATGAGCATCGTCAAGAGCGTCCCGCGCACGAGCGATCGCGAGCCCACCGAGGTATTGTGCAAAATGGCGGACATCCAACGTCGCCGCGCCAAACGAGATTCGAAGAGGTGCGCTTCTTCGGGAATCGGTTCTTCTTTGATGACGTGCGCCGGCGTCACGACCACGGGGCAAAGCGCCGCCGGACGCGGATCGTCCACGGAAATGAAATCCATGGCCAAACCGAAAAACCCCGCCGCTCCGAACGTCTCGATCTCCGTCGACGTTTCTTCCAAATGCCGACGCATGGACTCTTCGCGATCGTCAATGCAGAAGACCGCCTGAAAACGCGGCACCTTACGATAAGACGTTTTCGCGTGCGGCCGGACCGTTTGTATCGCCGACAGAATCTGGTGGCGATAACGACGTTCATAAGCTTCCAACAACAATCGCCGCCGTTCGAGCGGCTTGAACGCGTCGAGCACATCGAGCACCGCCGTCCCCTCGGCCGTGGATGCCGCACTCAATGCCCGCGCTGAAATCCCCGCCCGCTGGCACAAGAGAAATAGCCGATGCGGACCATCGTGATCCCCGGGCGCTCGACGATTCGTCGGAATCGTTTTGTATTGCTTCGCCAAACCTGCGACGCGATCCGTGTAACCCAATGTCTTTTTCGCCAAATAACGTAGAGCACAGATTTCGTAGGTCAAACGCACCGCCAAATAATCCGCGAGCGTCGCGGGAGGCGACCCGTCGGGACGATCCCCCGGATTTCGTTCCAATCGCGCAAACATGCCGGCCCAACCCAAAAGCTGACGCGACACGGCCAATAAATAATGTTCCGTCTCCGATTTGCGCACCCCAAGCTCCGCCAAAAGCTCGAGGATCGCTCCGGGCGCGTCGAGGTCCTTGGCCGCTTGTTTTCGGAATAATTCTGAAATTCCCTGAAGCCACGGAGCAGGACCATCCGGCGAACCACCAATCAAGTCCCGCATGACCGCGTAAAACCCGCGCTCACGATTGGGCATCGGCCAATACGCCATTCCCAAATCCAAATACGCCCCACACGCCCGAACCATCGCCGGATTGACGAGATCATTGGTATCCGCCCCCGCGAGCGCCAACAGCAAGTCGCGATGACAACCGTCATGCCCCAATTCGAACGTCTTCGATGACGGCAAACGTATGTCTCGACGCCCCAAACGCCGACACGCGGAAAACAACGCCCTCACCGCGAATCGTTCGGGCTTTTCAGCAATGGCCTTTTTCAAAACAGCCATATCGAACGCCACACCGAACTCGTGCCGACAAATTTCGTCGGCCCGCCGCGAATCCCCATCCCCCACCAGCGCCCGCGCCAATCCCTCGATGTCTCCGTTCACCACAAATTCCTGCAAATACGACGCGCCCTCGGAAATAATCGCATTTCGCGCGGTTTCGTCCAAATCGACAGGTAATGACGTCGTATAAAACCCCTCCTCCACCAGATATCGCCAACCCGCCTCCGTTTCCGGATGAATCGGATATTGCAGCGCGATTCTATATATCCCGCGCTTCGACAATAAACCGGACAACAACGCCTTTTCCACGGACACCGCCTCGGCTTCCAATACGGCGTCCACATCGAGCAGCCGAATACGACCTTTGGCAATGCATTCCTGAAATGCCGCCTCGGTCATGTATCCTTCAGCGCCCAAGTCTTCCACTGCCTGCGCAATCGCTTTGTGAAATCCAAGCTCGCCATACGCATGAAGCGTATTGTGATGAACGAATACGCTGATCGGCCCTTGATCCGGCAGAAAATGTCCGATGTGCTCCAACGCGTGCGCCAACTCGTGCCGAGTCGCATCGTCCTTCATGACCTGTTTTTTCGTTGTATTTCGTGCAGTACGGCGAGCTGGTTTACTCATGACGCGCCTTCATGACGGACCGACCTACACATCGGTTCCCAAGATCTTGGCGCCCCGTCGAGTCACGTCGACATAGTCGAAATCCTGCGGCAATTCCCGCGCAGATTCAAAGTGTTGCGCAAGATCTCGTCGGCGACGGCTTCGATCCATGACCACGTCGAGTCAATGAGGCGAATGATGCGCGTACCGGTAGCACAGTTTCGGATATATGCTCGATTTTTGAACAAACACCGCGACATCGCCGGGACGATTGAAATGTTACGAGGCGTAACCTTTCGTTTCGTCTCTTATGTTCGGTCTAAAGACGAGAACGCCCGCCGGCAATTTCGCGCTGCACCGCCAAAAATGCCCGAGCTTCGGCTTCAGTTTCCACGAACGCCAATGGGCGAAGTTTGTCCGGGTTGAGCG
>CAYSYX010000932.1:0-2816 GCA_964435055.1 uncultured Polyangium sp.
GAGCACGACCACGCCGCGCTCCAAATCGATATCCGACCAGGTGAGCGCTCCGGCTTCGCTCCGTCGAGTCCCCTCACGATGCAAAAATCCATAAAACATCCGCCATTCCAAAGGCACCGCGGACGAACCAATCAATTGAGCCTCTTCGTCGGGGTAAATCCACCCTTTGGCTTTGTCGGGTCCTACCTTGGGCAAAAACCCGCGGGGCAATGGATTCGTTTGCCGTAAGCACATCGGAAAAACGGCCATTGCACATAAACGATGCAGTAACTGCGCAACTTGGCGCCTCGTTCCGGCAGCAAGGTCAATAGGAACGCCGCGCATCACGAGCTGCGCATGTTCGAGCGTCAATTTATCCATGGGAATATTACCAATGACGGGATAGACGTACATTTCAAGACGCCCACGGTCGTGCTCTGCCGAGCGTTTTTCCTTGACGTGATCGGGATATTCGCGCGCCAAATCGCCCCGCGTCCATCGCTCGCCCAATTCGCGCACGGTCGGCGCATTGCCTTCACGCGTACGCACGACTTTGCCCTGCACAATGAGGTCCACCGCGCGACGCACATCATCGAGCTTATTGTTTTCCAATGATGCCGCGTGGTCGAGCAATTGCAATGCAATATCTTCGCGTTTGGCTTCTCGCAATCGTTCGGCGAATTTTGCCAGCAATGCCGTACGCACTTCCGCCGATTCGCGGTCATTACACGTTGACAAGAGAAAACTTTCGCGTTGCCCGCGAATCGTCATCCGGGCATACCATTTGCCGCTCGCTTCATATACGGTGCCTGTCAATCGTCGCGGCATGGTCCTTCCCCGATTATCGCTTTCGACGTGGTCTTCGATTGGTTTGTCGTTCGCGCAATCCAATCTGCTCGAGCAATTTTGTTGTACCATTGCGCTCATCTGCTCCGTGCATTTCGACATCCGCCCCATTGAATGGTTCGATGGGTTTGCCGCCGAATGCGCCTCGCTCGAGCCATTCGACAAACGCCGCTCGATTGACAATTCGCAATTTTCCGAGCCGCGTTACCGATAGCGGAAATTCCGGCTCGCGCACGGATTCCAGATACACGCGAGCCGGCACGCCCGTCGCCGCCTCCACATTCTTCTGCGAAATGGTGTCAGGCGGGGCAGCGATTACACGAATAGAGTCACTCGGAATGGCGAGCGTAGCCATAACCATGCCGTTCGCCGATTCCGTCGGATTTCGGTCGCTCATGATGCTCTCCTATTCGACACGAATCAATTACGCCGGTGCTCGAGCCCGCCGCATAATTACTCTGAATTCATCACCCGGATTCTCGTGCGACAGCAAGTGGTTAACCGTATTCGAATCCGCCGGCGCCCCAAGCGATTGCAAAAGTGTGCGCATTTCTGCTTCGGGATCGACCGCCCATCTTTGCGTAAAACGAAACGGCTTGCGAGCAGCCGATGGCGACGTGGGTGGCATAGTCGATTGCAATGCGGGAGCAGTCGCGGCCGCGACTTTCGAATTCTGTATTGAATTCGGCGTTTGTTGAGGGGCCATCGGTGGCAAAGGCAATGGCGCAGGCGCGACGGACGATGGTTGCGGCGTTGCCGGCTGCGACTTCAACGCTATTGCCGTTTTTATCGTCGCAAGATCCTCGTGGGTCATCGGCTGAGCTGCTCGATTGACCGTTTCCAGCGCGCCCATGACGGGCTGTGGCGGCGGCGCGGACACGGGCTTTTCCAAGCGTTTTTTCGCGCCGAACTCCGCTCCGAGTGCGGCGGTCCATGACGCCAACGCACCATTGGCAATATCGTGAAAGAACTGGCCGACCCTCTGTGCCCCTTTATTGACAGAAAAGCCGAAGCAAGCTGCGACGACTTTCAGAATGAGGCCGACGCCGGCATCGATGGGAATGCCAGCGCTCGATGCTCGCTCACCGAAATACGCTCGCACGTAACTCATACCGAACGCCGACGTGGGAACGACCAGGCTCGAGCAAATCTCCTGCAACGTGTCCGCGTTCTGCGTTTTCAGCGCGGTTACGCGCTCGCGTTCGCGGGCGACAAGCGCCCGGTTCTTCTCGAGGAGTGCCTCAATCTGTTCGACGCCAAGTGCCATGCCTCAATGGATACCCGACGCTTGTCGAGGACGTCGACATCGAACGCCGCGAGGTATTGGTGGTTTACATAGTGTGTTTGTGCGACGAATCGCTGGTAACATGAATGATTTCGTGCACATAATTCACAAGTTCCACACTACCTCGGGGGATATTGTCCATGTTTATCTCGCGCAAAGAAGCTGAGCGAAAATTCAAGATCAGCGCCGAACGTCTCCGGCAACTGGATGAACAGGGCAAACTCAAACGACACGATCCTTCAAGGGTTGGGTATGAACAACCCAAGAAAGGCCGCCGCGCTGGACCCAAGGTAAAAGTGGTCTACGACGAGGCGCAGGTCGCCGCGCTCGTACGCAAACTGGGCACCGACACGAGGTTTGTCCGACGGCAAAAGCGGGACGCTCTTGTCTTTGACATGATCAAAGAAGGCTTCGACGTGCCGGACATCGTCATGCGACTGCGCCTCGATTTGCCGGTCGTAAAGCAGCTCCGCGACGACTACTACGTCCGTGAGAAAGGTGGGTTTGTCGTTCCAGGTGAAGCACGCCGCCTTGCGCGTGAACATGGAATCGACCTGCGGCCGGACAACATCGTCGAGGTTCTGGTACGGCTCCTCGAATACGGGCGCGGCGTAAAGCCACCCAAAGACAAACTTGCCCGCCTGAGAGTCATTTCGGAGGAATGATGCGCTCGGACAAACGTTTGTCGGACTGATACATTCATGGC
>CAYSYX010000933.1:0-1189 GCA_964435055.1 uncultured Polyangium sp.
TTGTAGAAAAACGCGCCCTTCATATACGGAATGTCGCCGAAAAGCTTATCCTTCAAAATATCGACGACTCCGCACGAATCAGGCCAGGCGACATGCGATCCGGCGGAGGCTTGCGCGTTGTCGAGCCGAGTCTTGTAATGGTCCCAGACTTTTTGCCCTTCGGCGGCACCCATGATTTGCGTAATCGATCGCGCTTCCAAATAGCTCACCGTGCCTTCGGACAAGACAAAATCCTCCCAGCACGCAATGCGTACTCCATCGCCAAACCATCCGTGCGCGGCTTCATGCGCATGAATCCACGGGTCTTTCATGGCCACGTATCCAAGGTGCCATAACGGATGATGCTCCATGCCCCCGTAGGCCGCCGGGCTCCAATTCGCCGCGACGCTGCCCGCGGTTTTCCCAAAAATATACGCGCCGTAGGTTTTTTCGTACCAATCGAATGTATCTTTCAAATACATCGTTCCCGTCTGCGCGTCGGCTTCTCCACCCGCCAAGTGATACGCAACGATTTGCGTGCCCGCCGTCGTCGTTCCCAGGTCGAGCTTCGTGTATTCGCCCGTGGTCCAAGCGATCTGATACGACGGAGCGTCCGCGGGAATGGCTTCCGGATACACCGAGGTTTGTCCCATCGGCTGCCCCTTGACGGACAAACCAAACGTCAAACCATCGCTTGGATCCGATTTGCACGGAAAAAGATTGCCGCACCAGTATGGCCAGACCAGTGTAAAGCCGCTCTGCGAAAAACCGTCAAAACCGTTGTGATGCTCGAACGTGTAATCGACGATCACCTTCGAAGGGGTCGTCGACTTGGGCACGCCCACATCGAGACGCCCATCGACCATGGCCCAATTCAGTTTTCCTTCGTCATTACGTACGTCCGCAATGGTCAACCCTGCGGCCTCGAATGATGCCGCTTCGCTCGTCGATGGAGCCAACGTAATCGTTGCCGTACCCGTCAATGCGGTAATGTCCACGGCTAGATCCGTATGCACGATATCACGCGTTTTGTCTTCCGCTGCCGGTGGAGGCCCCGAAGGCATACCGGACGAACTCGAACTGCTCGTGGATCCGCTCGTGGAAGTGGGTTCGTCCGAGCATCCCATGATGAATACGAACAAGGCGCATGAGGAAGCGAAGGCTGATTTTGTGCGCATGGCAATCTCCGGAATAACTGGCGTAGCGGACG
>CAYSYX010000933.1:1199-2814 GCA_964435055.1 uncultured Polyangium sp.
GAAATATACCGGTGTCAAGGGGCGCGACCGACCTTCGGAATGGACAAGCCACCCATCGAGTCGCTCTATTGACGAACAAGTCACCCATCGACCGACCTTCGGAATGACCAAGGCACCCATCGAGTCGCTCTATTGACGAACAAGTCACTCGTCGACCGACCTTCGGAATGGCCAAGGCACCCATCGACCGACCTTCGGAATGACCAAGGCACCCATCGACCGACCTTCGGAATGACCAAGGCACCCATCGACTGACCTTCGGAATGACCAAGGCACCCATCGACTGACCTTTGGAATGACCAAGGCACCCGGCGAGTGGCTTTGGCGACGGACAAGCGACTTCGCGGGTTATTTGTAAGACAATCGGGGGAAAGTCACGGTCTCTTCGTCCACGTCTGTTCGGAACGTATTGACAAACGGAGTCGATTTCGCTGGGCTTGTCTTCGGGAGGTACTCGAACAATGGCCTCGATGCGAGCTGCAGTTGCGGCAGTGGTCCACGAAGACGCGGAGCTGGCCGCCCATGACGCCGTCGAGCAGATGCTCGATCAGCTGGGCACGGAACCCGATGTGGCGCTTGTCTTTTCCGCGGGGAGTTTCGCGCCGCAGAAGGTTTTGGCCGGATTGTGGTCGCGTTTGTCTTCTCGAACCAAGCTCGTGGGCTGTTCGAGTGACACGGAAATCGACGGTCAAGGCGCCGTTCGACATTCCGTCGAAGTCGTGGGTTTGTCCCTGAACGGAATCGAAGCGCGCACGTTTCAGATTGCGGCGGGGGAAAACGAGTCAAGAGGAAAAACAGCGGCAAGCATGCTGGGTTCCGACGAGCCGAGTCTTGTCGTGGCATTGCCGGATGTCCTCACCTCGAACGGCACGCGGTTCTTACTTGGATTGCAAGGCGCTTTGGGAAAACACGTTCCGATCGTAGGTGGTGCACCTTCAGTTTCGGGCGATGTCGCCAAGACGTACACGTTGTGTGGGCGCGAATTCGAGCTGGGCGGGGCGGCTGGTTTCGCGCTTTATGGACCCGTCGAAGTCGCGTCGGCGGCGCGCAGCGGTTATGTGCCCACGGGCGTGCCCAAAACCATTACGAAGGTCGATGGCACCGCCATATTGGAGTTTGACGGTCGACCGGCGCTGGATGGGTACTTGGAGTATGTGGGAACTCGCTGGGCCGACGATATCAATACGACCACCGAATTTCCTCTCGGCGTAGTCAGCGAAGCGGCGGAGCACCAAGAGCAACAGGACGGTCCGGTAAAACTCGTGCGGGCCGTATTTCGCATGGATAAGGAGCGCAAAGCATTGATTTTGGGCGGGGATCTTCCTGTGGGGACCGTCGTGCGCGTGCTTCGTGCCAGTCGTGACGTCATTTTGGAAAGAGCGGCGCAAGCGACGCAGCTGGCGTTGGCCCAAATGAACAAACCGGACTTGGCGTTGGTTTTCAGCTGCATTTCGCGACGGGCCGTGCTTGGACCGCGGTATCGCGAAGAATGCAGCGTATCGTTTTCGCGCTTGCCGGATGATCTTCCCAAAGGTGGATTCTATACGTTTGGGGAATTATCGCCTTTGGCCGGCGTCACGAAGCATCACGAATCGACCTTTACCATTGCCCTTTT
>CAYSYX010000934.1:0-2813 GCA_964435055.1 uncultured Polyangium sp.
CGGCGATGAGGAATTGCAGATCTTCGTCGATGGCGCGCCGTTCGGTTATGCGCCCTGGGAAGGCAGTGTTCCACCCGGACCTCATGTCGTGTGGGCCGAAGGATTGACGCGAGGAACCGCTCCAAAGCGAATTGACGCCGAAAGAGGCAAAATTGTCGAAATACGTCTGCAACCCGTGCCGCTTGCGGAAGCTATTCTCATCGAACCCGAACCGCCGCATGCGGCAATCAAATTCGGCGCGGTTCAAGTGGCCCTGGGACCATGGCACGTTCGATTGCCACACGGAAAGTATTCATTCGAGGTTTCCGCGCCCAAGTATGTGACGAAGCCCGTGGACGTCTTTGTTCCCAATGCGCAAAAGACCGTGAAAGTTCAGCTTCATTTGATCCCGCCGTTGGTAAAACCATTTGTCCCGCGCGCGTGGCTCGAAGCCTTTGGTGGATATGCCGTCGGACCGACGATGGGTAGTGGCGCCGAATCCTATTGCCCGGATGCTTGCTCCGCTTCGTACGGCGTTCACGGCCATGGAGCCGGCCTGCGCGGCGGCCTGGATTTGTCCAACAGCGTATCTCTCGAGGCGACGCTCGGTTATTTGTGGCTCGGTTCGTGGTTGTCGCGGACGATCCACGATCGTTTCGGTCCCGAGCTGCAACATACGATGACATACGAAGTGGACGACACCCTGCTTTTCCGCGGACCAGAGGGGAGCATTGGGGCGAGTTATCGGCGGAGACTAACCAAAGACGTATTTCTCCGCGGTCGATTGCATCTCGGAGCCATGGCCGCGTTCGCTCGCGATAAAATGGACGTCGTCGTTTCCGCCGGTGGACAAAGCGCACCGTCGAATCCATCAAAGGAAGATCCGGGCGTATTCGAGTTCGAACCGTTCGTCCTACCGGAAGTCGGCGTCGAATCGCAATGGGGCCCGGTGGATGTTGGTTTGTCCCTCGGTGCAACCATCTTCATCACTTCGGGAACGTTCTTCCAGCATCCGGCTCCGTCGTGGAGCATAACGGAAAAATGCCTCGACGAAAGCTCCGGGGCATTAAACTGTGCAATCGCTGACGAGGTATTTGCAAAGGAATTGACGCACGGCGTTTTTGCCGTGCTGATGCCTCGAGTGTCCATTCGAAAAAAATTCTAGGAGAAAAACGATATGGTCGGTTTGTACCGAACGAACCGCACGGTGTTGATCTGTGCGGTCGCTATGGGGCCTATTTCCATCGGCGTGGTGGGATGCCATCAAAGTTCCGAGGAAAACGTTGCGCAAGCAATGGTCACACCCTCAGGGGAGCAATTGCCGAGCGGGCGCGAATGGGAAAAATCGCTCGCGCTATTGCGGGCACATACGCGGGCGCGTTCGAGCGCGGCGCGCTTCAAAGCTTCGAATACCGATGCCGTTCGGCTTCATGTTCCCACTGCCGAATCGGTTCGTGCGGCCAAACCCGCCCAGGTCGTCTTGCCGAGCGTCGGCGCTGGCAGCGTCCGCGTCGAAGACGTCACGACTGGGACTCTCCTCGCGTTTACATTACGCGGCGCCAAACCTGTTTCCTTGGTGCTGCACGACGAAACCGCCGTGTACCCGAACGTTCTGGGCTCCGGCACGCATTCGATGCATCGAGGTCATGCCGAGGGCGTCGAAGATTGGGTCGTTTTTGACGAGAAACCCGTCCAGGAAAAACTCGTCTTCGATGTCGACATCCCGGCTCGAGGCGGCCTGCGTTTGGTCTCGTCCACGCTCGAAATCCTCGACGAATCCGGCGTTCCGCGACTTCGTGTCGTTGCGCCGTATGGTCTCGATCGCGAGGGAAAACCCATTGCGGCGACATTGTCCGTCGGCCCGGAGTGTTCCATCGATACTTCGCCGTATTCCCCCATTCATCGGACGATCCCCACGCCTTGTTCGTCGCCGACAAACGGACGGTGCGCGTGTGACGTCATCGTTCAATGGCACGCCGCGCCCGAAAGGTATCCCGTGGCCGTGGATCCGGCGTGGACCACGACCGGATCCATGGCGCATCCGCGTTGGATGCACGCGGCGAACTTATGGCACGATGCGCAAGGTCGGGCTTATGTATTGGTGACCGGCGGAATCAGCGACGTCCCTTCGTGGGGGGAAATTGCCGCGACGGAGTTGTACGATATCGCCACGGGTGTGTGGATGACGGCTGCAGACATGAACCTCGCCCGCAGCAACCATCGAGCCGTATTGCTCGAAGGAGACGGTCGCGTATTGGTTCTTGGCGGACAAATCGCCCCGGCGCACGAAGCGACCGCTACGGCCGAGATGTACGACGGTCAATGGAAACTCGTCAATGACATGATGACTGCGCGTAGCCAACCTTCGGCGACGCTCTTGGGCGACGGGACGGTGCTCGTGGCCGGCGGAAGTCGCAACAATTTCGACGACAACACGACCGCTGAAATCTTCGACCCCAAGAGCGGCTGGAAACCGGTCAAACCCATGCATGATGCTCGGGCCGGGCATAGCGCGTTGCTTTTGCCCGGGGACAAAGTGCTCGTGATCGGAGGAAATGACCAAAATGAATCGACCGTCGAGACGTACGACGTCACGACCAATGTGTGGACCTCGCTAGCCAATCTCTCCGTCAAACGCCGGGCCCATTCGGCGCACTTATTACCCAATGGCGACGTTCTCGTCCTCGGAGGCTCGAATGACACTCCCGATCCGAATACGCTTGTCCATTCCGAAATATTGCCCAATGGTTCCCAAGGCCCATGGCTGCCAGGGCCGACGGCCGCCGGCGTTCGTTATTGGCATGCCGGGCTGACGCTCGCGGATGGAACCGTAT
>CAYSYX010000935.1:0-2303 GCA_964435055.1 uncultured Polyangium sp.
GCTATTTTCTGGGCTTCATCGATTCGGGCTCGAGATCAGGATGTTCCTTGAAAATGGGACGCATGATCTCCACATGCATGTCACCCATGATCCGTCCAACTGCTTTACGGTAGTCCAAGAATTCCTGCCTACTACAGGTGTCTTTCACTGTTTGTACCGAGACGTTGAGTTTGTCAGAGCAATCTCGCATGAGATCCACAATCATTGCCGCAACTTGCTTCTCCACGATTCACCTCAGTTCACGAAGTCACCAACATTTTGCGCGTTCCATGCATTCACGAACGCATGCATGATACGGATCCCCAGAATAGGTTCCTGTTGGAAGATCCGAATCCACGCAGGCGTCGATGCATGCTTCTTTGACTTTGCGACATCGTCGGCTGAGCTTGGCATATGCATCTACCGCCAGCGCCGACAACACTTGAATTGTTACCGCGTACAAAATGGTTTTCCCCGCATGCTGTGCGGCATATTCGCCAAGAACGATGAGAACTTCCACTGCAATTGCTGGATTCGCAAGTTCGTTGCCTATGTTCAAAGCGAGAGTATTCGATTTCGCAACGGTTTCGGCAGTTCGCAATGGCAGTGTCGGGATGGCCATATTGCGTAGAGCAACGCGTGTACATGCTGTGAGATCGGGTGCATTCTCAGGAATACCGTCCACGAAGACGTTCAGAACTTGCCCTTCTTCACCAACTTGCACGGTCGCTCTAGCTCGGATGAAACCGTCTTCGATATCGTTTGCACCTTCTTCGGTGCATGCCTGCAATTTTTCGACAGTGATATCGGGAAGTCGTTGCCGGCTATTGTGTTGATTCTGCATTCGATAAAGTTGAGGTGCTGACGAGATCGAGCTGGCGCATCCTGTCGACATGATGAGTGATGTGAGCGCCATGGTTCCAATCGTTGCTGCGATGTCGCGCATGAATCGAATTGGTTGTTTTTTTGAGTGTCGGGTCATGCAGTTTTCCTCCCGGAAAGTCGACACTATATACCTCGCGCCTGGGGGCCAAATTTTCAGGTTACGTCTCGAGGATGGTCGAGTCTTCGAAGATGCGCGCACGTTCGATCCAAATGGTCGCTTGTTGCGCCTGAGTTATCCGAATGGAATCAGCGTGCTGTTCGATTACGACTCCACAAGTACGCTTGTACAATTGCGAAATGGTTCGAGGCGTGCCGGAATGATCAGTCCAGCATCGCGAGCACGCGCGCGACCAAATCCGGCAGGTTTTCGCGAATGCGCACCACACGTTGGCCCTTGGCCAGGAGCGCGGCTTCGAGGTCGGAGGCCGATTTGGCTGTTGCATCGATGAGGTGCACGCGGAGCGTACCCCGCTGAATCGACGCAATGGTTTCTCCCAACGAACGCCCTCCGCGCGTGACTTCCTCGCCCTGGTCGACACGCAAGCCGTGCACGGTGGCGAGCGCATCGAGCTGGCTTCGCCAACGAGGTTCGAAGGCGCTGGGATCGTATTCATTGGCCGAATTCGCGTCGGGAGTGGGTGATCGACGCGCGGGAGGAGGTTCGGATTTGGCCGTGGGTTTGCCGAAAATGCTGGGATAACGCGCAAAAATGGCTTCCCAGTCGGCACTGTGGTGAAAACGAAGCACCGTCGTTCCGTGATTGGTCAACGTTTCGTCTTGGGCCCGGTCGCGATTGCGTTGCGTTGCCGTATCGTGGTGCGGCCCATCGATAAAAATGGCGACATTGTCCTCTTGGTAGAGGAAATCCGGTCGGGCATTGCAGATTTCAATGAGGGATTGGGCATGCGTCGGCAAACGCAAACCGAGCTGATCCACCAGGTCGATCCACCGGCGTTCGAGGTCGGATTGGCACAATCGCAAAAGCGCCAGTTTGTGCTCTTCGCGCGTATGGGTCGACGGGGATGTGTCGACGATGCCCTGCTCCCACGTTGCCAGTAAATCGCGTAATAATTTGCGATCGAGCAGGTTGTGGTCGCGTTGATTGAAATAGGAGCGCAAACAATCGTAACACGCGGATTCACACGTTTCGCGAGCTCGTGGCGCGTGTTTTTTATCTTCGAGCGAGCCGGGCTCGTAATGGCAGATCTCGAGGGCCCTTCGGGCAACTCGTTTAAATGCCCCGGGCTCTTCGACAAGGCGCCGCAAAATGCCGGCGCCACCTTCGGAAGCTTCATACAACAAAAGCAGCCGGCGGTCGATATCGCCGGGCAGCGGCTCCGTGGCCAATTCGCGATCTTCGACTTGAAACTCCACTTGAATGGCGGCTTTGAGGGCCGCTTCGAGCGAGGCCATGACGGTGACGTCGAGATGCGTCGCCG
>CAYSYX010000935.1:2313-2802 GCA_964435055.1 uncultured Polyangium sp.
GGTTCGATGAGCAAACAATTGCGGTGATCCTCGACGTAGGGGATGACCCGTTGCACACGCGCGGCTTTGGGATTGTCGCGATCTTCGTCGTCGTCGGGTTTTTTCTCCCAATGGCCCCGATCGACATCGAGGTTGTAGCCGAGTTCATCTTTATTTTGGCGCCGTCGCCATCCGAGGTTCATGCGCCAAACCGTCGCGGAATGCCCGTAGGTCAACGTCGCCAGCGTCTCGCCCGTATCGCTGTGTAAAACGGCGGTTTGCGCCGACGTTGTCCCGTGACGTTGCGCAAATCGAATGCCCGTTTTGATATCGTAACCCAAACGAATACGTTCTTCTTCATCCGAATTGATGCGGGCTCGGCGCCGGGTCGAAACGTTTTGCATACGGAGCAAATTCGACCACTTTTGTCCGAATTTCGCTCCACATTGTTGACACAAGTCGAGTTCCGCCGTTTCCAAAGGATGCAAGTATCCGCACGCGCCGCACAAC
>CAYSYX010000936.1:0-2799 GCA_964435055.1 uncultured Polyangium sp.
CGACGAGGTATGGCACGAAATGCAACCGGTCACTTTTCCACCGGCGTTCGTCCCGGCCTTTTCCGGCGTGAGGACCTCTTTGGGAGTTTCGTCGCCAATGGTAAAACCACGGAAGAACGTGCCCTTCGTCATCGGTTCGTACGCCCAATACACGATGGATCCAGGAGCATCGATCGGCGCGATATGGACAATCGCCGTTTCCGAAATGAACGGGCCGGCGGTAATGACGCCATTATCGACTTTTGCGCCGCGTATCGTGATTTTGATATCATGGCCGGCGCTATGGCCCGCGACGCTCTTCCACATGCCCGACGGTATGGTGTAGTTGGGCTTGTTCGTGTACACGACGAGCGGATTGACCTGATTATCGATTTCCATCCGAACTTGAAAGACGTTTTGGTCAATCGGCGGCACCCATTCGACGAGCAATGGGCTCCAATTACGCGGCACCATCGCGTCGGACGCGGGTTCGGAAATACACGGACCGGCGGGCATATCCATGGCCATATTGAAAGCCGTGCCGACCTCCGCGGTCAAACCATCCAAGAAGACCGGGTCTTTGGGGAAGTCCGTGCACGGACAACCCATAATGGGGCCGCCACCGGAGCCGCCGGAGCCGCCGGTAGATCCACCCGATCCACCCGATCCACCGGCACCTCCCGATCCACCGGCCCCGGAAGAACTCGAGCTGGGGTTCGTGTTCGGCGGCGCGGGATCCGAGCATGATGCGCCGGAAATGGCTGCGGCAAAAGAAAGGGTACCAAGGAGGCCGAGGGCATAGGTTCCGGAGCGCAGGGTTCGGTTTGTCATGAAGAATCTCCTGGAGCAGGTCAATACAAGCGTTCGGCGCGCGTTACGCCAATCATGAGGAGTAAAGCCCAGCTGATCGCCAATTTCAAGGCCCGAATCGTCTCGATTGCGTTTCCAACAAAAGCAAACCGCGACCTCATCGGCCGACGAATTGAGGGTCGTCGGATACGAGGTCGCGGCTCGAGTGACGACGGGCGCCAATGCAATGGCACGCCCGATCAGCGAATCACGCCAGACCGCAATCGCTGATCGTGATTTTCACGGACGTCTTGCCGTCGCGCGATCCACACGCTTCGACCTTCTTGACGACGTCCATCCCGGAAAGCACTTGACCGAAGACCACGTGTTTTCCATCGAGCCACTGCGTGACGACGGTGGTGATGAAGAACTGCGATCCGTTGGTATTGGGGCCCGCGTTGGCCATGGACAAAAGGCCCGGACGGTCGTGCTTCATTTGGAAGTTTTCGTCGGCGAACTTGTTGCCGTAAATGGACTTGCCGCCGGTACCGTTGTGATTGGTGAAGTCGCCGCCCTGAAGCATGAAGTTCGGGATGACGCGATGGAATGTCGAACCCTTGTAGCCGTAGCCTTTTTCGCCCGTGCACAACGCGCGGAAGTTTTCCGCCGTCTTCGGCACGATGTCGGCGAAGAGTTCAAACGTGATTCGGCCCGCTGCTTGGCCGTTGATGTCGATGTCGAAGAACACTGTCGGATTAGCCATGGGGCGAGCCATTAGCACAGGTTTGGCGCATCGGGGAACGAACATGCTGCGTCGATGAAAAAAAGATGCCTCGGGCTTGTATTCCGCCGAAAACGAACGCCCGGGACGGTGACCCGCGAGCACGATTTGTAGATTTGCAAACTGCGGAAGATGTGGGAAAGTCGCCGGCACCTGGACGCGCGAGAAGTACGCGGCGTCGACTGGTTGGAAAAACCTTTACAACGAGGGCAGTGCCATGAAGCAATGGGGGGTCGTTCTATGTCTTGCAGGCGTTTGTGTCATAGGAAGCACGGCAACTGCCGGTCCGGAACCGAAATGCACCATTTGCCATTTTCCGTCCCACGACGCGACGCAGGAAGGCGATGTGATCGTCGTGGGCGATAGCGCATGGAAACAATCGCATTGGCCGCACGGCGATTGCATGATGGACGTCGCGGTGGTCAACGCCGATGGTATCCTCGTGATGGGCCATGCCGGAGACGGCGATACGTGCACGTGCGTACCCGTCGATTCGGATCCCGCACCCGATCCGAGCGACGACGCCGGATCGACCAATCCCTGAATACGACCGGGTTTCACCGAGGCCGCATCATCGTTTTCTCGCAATCGCGTCCTTCAAGCTGCGTACCGTTTTCACGGCTGAGAAATCAATATTCGCGGCGACGAGCCGACTGACGACGTCCGGCTTCAATCCGGAAATCACGACGCTCGCGCCGATCAATACCACAGCTTTGCACAAGGCCGCGATTCGTTCCGCCGTGATATCATCCAATGCATCGAGCCCCGTCAAATCGAGCGCCACGCGCTCCGCGCTGCGGGAAATGACCGTCGTCAGCAAATCGTGCATCAAGTCATGAGCGCGCTCTTCGCTCAGTTTGCCGACGATGGGCACAGCCAGCAATCCCGAGCTGACCTCCAAAATCGGCGACGACAAGGCCCGAATGGCCGCCGATTGCTCCTGGACCAATGCATCACGTTCCGCCAATGCCGCCTCGAGCTCACGAATGGCCGCCGCATGCAGCAATTCGAGTTTCTCGATACGCGATCGGTCCGTATTCGTGCCGTCCTTGTAATCCCGAAGCTCCTGTTTGAGGCGATTGATCTCCGCACGTTGTTTACGGGATTCTTTGCCCGCTTCTCGTAACAGAACCGCCGCACGAACAGCAGCTCCTTCACGCGCGACATCGCAATCATCGCACCGAGCGATTTTCGCGAAAACCCGGTCGAGCGACTCATTCGAGTTCGGCGCGAAAGGACAGGATTCACAC
>CAYSYX010000937.1:0-2791 GCA_964435055.1 uncultured Polyangium sp.
ACGTGGGTTTGTAAATTCACCGGTTCCGCGAATTTTGTCGTTTCAAACTCGGCTCCTTTAAAGCGAACCGGCGGCGACCGCCGTTAGGACCGGCCATCCCATCGGCCTGTTGGGAATCGAATTGCATACGCGGCGTCGTAATCGTATGAATGGCCGGATCCAGCATCAAGATGAACACGGATTCTCGGTCGAGGTCGAGCATTCTTTTGGCAATTGCCCTCAATACATTCAAATTCGCGACGTCACGCGGGTAAACCCGGACGAGGTATCGAATCCGACGGTCGAGCGCCTGAGCCATCTGGATCCCGAAGCGCAGGCCTTCATTCGAGTTGCGGATACGTGCTTTTTGGCGAGCTACGTCGATCGTGACGGAGATGCCGACAAACGCAGCGTGGATGTTTCGCATCGCGGGGGCAAAACCGGGTTTGTCGACGTTGACGGCGATTGCCTCACGATTCCGGACTTTCCGGGCAACTTCTTCTTCAATACGTTGGGCAATCTGATGACCAATCCTCGCGCGGGAGTGTTGTTCATCGACTTCGAGAATGGGGATCTTTTGCAAATAAACGCAAAAGCTGAAATTGTTTTCGATGGTCCGGAGGTCGTGGCCTTTCAAGGCGCCGAACGCTTGTTGCGGCTGCATGTGTACCAAGTCATTCGTCGGCGGAAGGCTCTTGCTTTTCGAGCTCGTTTTCGTGAATTTTCGCCCAATAGTTCCATGATGGGTTCGTGGGAGCAAGCGCGGGCGAGAAAAGCGGCCGATGAGCTGCGTTCGACGTTTCGACCGCATCGTGTCACACGCATTGAAAAAGAAAGCTCCGGCGTCGTATCGTATTACCTCGACCCTCAGGATGGAGCGGGCATACCGAGTTTTCAACCCGGGCAACACGCCCCGATACGCGTCAAACCTGATGGTTCGCAGACGCTGTTGCGGACCTATAGTTTTTCCTCGGCGCCATCGGATACATTTTTACGGATCAGCATAAAACGCGAGGGGGTCGTATCGAGGTATCTGCACGAGAGGATGCAGGTCGGTTCGATTTTGGAAATGCGCGGACCGCAAGGCGAGTTTGTCGTGGATACTGCGGTCAAGCGGCCCGTGGTGCTATTGGCGGCGGGCATTGGAATGACGCCGCTTCTTTCGATGTTGCGGCATTTGGTTTATGAAGGCGAACGCAAGCGAGGTATGCGGCGAACGTTTCTGGTGGTTGGCGCGCGAAATATCTCGGAACGAGCGTTCGATGCTGAAATTCGGCAACTTGCGGCGCGAGCCGGTGCAGCGCTGTCCGTCGTGCGCGTCCTGAGCCAACCCGAGGAAACAGCGCGCAAAGGCGTGGATTACGATGTCGCGGGGCATATCGACGTGAACTTGTTGAAGACGATTCTCCCGTTCGACGATTACGACTTTTACGTGTGTGGTCCCGGGGCATTTACGCAAAGCATGTACGACGGTTTGCGCGATATGCGGATTTCCGACGATCGGATTTTTGCCGAGCAATTCGGCCCGTCGACCTTACGCCGCAGGCTCGATGCGGGCACGATTTCGCCTTATGCCGATCAGAAGCCTGCGGCCACGGTTCCGGTCAACGTTCAATTGGCGCGTACCGGTAAAGTGGCGCAATTTTTGCCCGGCAGCGGGACCCTCTTGGATTTCGCCGAGCAAAACGGAGCGACGCCGGAATTCAGTTGTCGAGGTGGTTCTTGCGGGACCTGCAAAACGCGCGTGATTCAAGGCCAGGTTCATTATGCCAAACCACCGGCATTAAAGCTTCGCCCCGATGAAGCCTTGATTTGTTGCGCCGTCCCCGCAGCAACGGAAGACGCTACGATCCCGCTGATTTTGGACCTTTGAACCGCTACCAGCCCCTCGAACGATGGCACAGCCCCCATCCGGCCCATTCTCCCTCGGCAGCGGCGTGATGCTACCGGCCGGCAAGCTTTATTGCGGCCACGGTGCGTTCCGAATTATCCTCAACGCACGCGCAATTCAGTTTTCCACGAGCGGCTTTACCTTGCGCATGATTTCAAGGATGTCGGAGCGAGAATCTCCGCGGATGACGCAGGCACTTGCAGGCACGTCAATGCCCGAATTTCGAGGCTATGGTTCCTGGGCCCCGAGGTGCTTCGCGAAGAGCGATTCGAGCAGCGGCTCGTTCCTGAGCGCAATTGAAGCGCACCAACCGGGCTCCCCCTCCACCCAGAGCCCTGCCGGTTCGGTCCTGCACGGCATACCGACGCGCACGCCTTTCCATAACTTGTCCGCGAGCGCGATGATCAATTCCTCGAGCGAAGAATCGAGGCTCGACCATTGCGCGTGGGATCGACATACGCGTGCAATTTGTGCCGACACGCCTCGTTCGAGCAAAAGACGCTCGCCGGCAGATTCGTGTTTTGCGCCGGGATTCGACAGTTCGTCTTGGTAAACTATTTTTCCCACGTCGTGCAGCACCACGCCGACCCGAACGAAATCTCCGTCAACACGTACGCCAAGTCGAGTGAACGCCAAAAGAAGCGCATCGGCGGCTTCTCCGACAAGCTCGACGTGACGCACGAGCCTGGTTGGAGCGCCCAAATCGTGAAGAAGAGCGAATGCGTCGGCGCGGGTCTTGATGGTCATAACCATGGGCGGAATCCGGTTGCGAGCATATCAGCGGGTGCCCTCGAGCGCAAGAGTTTGTCGTCACGTCATCCTGCGTCGCCGGGCGGCCGCGATGACGCGACCATTGACCAAGGACGTCGATTGTGCTCGACAAGCGCCCATGAAATGAGGCTATGATATGCATCGGCCATG
>CAYSYX010000938.1:0-2789 GCA_964435055.1 uncultured Polyangium sp.
TCTCAGGCGTGACTTCTTTCATTGTGGTTTTTCCCGACGCCGTAGCGGTAGCGCCATCACCCGCGACGCCTGGTTTTTCGCTATGGGAATCGTCCACGTTTGCCCATGCTTTCGGCGTATCTGCCTTGGTTGGCACTGGTAATGGTGCACCGTCGTCCGTCTCAAATGGATCCCCGCCGTCGTAATTGGCCTCCATTTCGGCCCGTTCGTCGTCGAAATCGTCTTCATCCGGCAACGGTGCGCCCATGGCTCAAACTCCGGCCCGTCGCGCCCAGTTGCGCCCGCGTGGTTTGGGCTTGCCGAACGTTGACGGGCGAAAGACCGCACCGTCATCCTTTGGTGTGCTCTTGCCGCGTAGCGTGGCGACGTAGAGCTGTCCGTTGTCGAGTGCTTCGAATAGCTCGGCCCGTTCCTTGTTCGTGAACAGCATGGCAAGGACGTCGTCGTTGCTGTCCACGGATCAAACTCCGCTCGTATTCGCCGCGGTAGCAGCATCGCCGGCAAGTCGATCGAGCGTTGCCGAGAGCTCGTTCTTGATCGTTTCGAGATTCCCGTGCGCATGCACGAGAGCTTGCCGCGTACGTGGTTTGATACGTTTTCCCATAAGAGCATTTCCCGCCGTCACCGGATCGATTCCGGCCGCCCCTGCCACGAGGAAAACGATTTGGTCCAACGGGAGAGAAGTTTGATTCGACATGATGACCTCCGGTCGAAACAATGTCCGCTCTTCATCAGGACGTCAACGAAATAATTCGTCTCGAGAATACGATTTTAATGGGCAAAACCGCATGTTTCTTATGGATTTTTCCATGGCGCTTGCGCAATGGCAGTTGTGCAATATGGTTTGCCCGTTGCGTCTTAGCGCATGTCGCTTGTCACTTGGGTCAAGTAACTTGACGCATGCAACGGGCTAGGGCATCGTGTGCGCATGAGCGAAGATGCAAAGGGCAAAGGGCAAGGCGCGCCCCCGTCGAATGAAACGGAAGACGAAATCGAGCTATTGACGCTGGAGGAACGATATCGACGCGATACACCACAAGACGCGCAAAAGTTTTTCGAGGCAATGAGGCCCGCGCGCGATGCATTCTATGCACGAATTCGAGATCTCGATGAGAACGCATTCTTTGAAGAAACACTCACGGAACCATTGAATGATTTTGCCGACCTCGTGCATTGGTACGGGCACGCCGTGCATAATTATGCTATGCCACCAGCGACGCCCGCGCATCGTGAGCGCAGACCGCGAATGATCGCGATCGCGCGCATTCTGAAGGCTACCTTATTTGCTCACGTAGGCGATCGCGACGATATCATCAAAGAATTGGAAGATGTCGCTGGACGTCATTTGCGAAAAAGTAGGCTCGATCCTGGCGCGGATTCCCATGAACCGTCTGCCGAGTTATTTGGTGGAAATGTAAAAGACGAAATGCTCCGATGGGTCAACATGTTGTTAGAATTGTGCGCCGCTGAAGGGTCGAAAGGACCATTGAAAAAACAGGCTTCCGAAATAGCGTCCAGTTTCTTAGCAAATTATGGAATGTCAATCGTCGAATGGCTACCTCCGGAGGTTCCCCTGCGGGATCCCCAAACGCAGCGACGAGCGGCCGAAGCAATCGAGAAAGCTTTACGGACGATCCGCATGGAGAAGTGGGCCAGCGAGGATCTTGACACCGCCGAAAAAGTGGTCCGTGGCGTTCTCTATGCTCTTGGACACAAGAGCGCACGCGGCTTTTTTGACTACCGGCAAGCACGCGCAAAGCCTAAAAAACGACGCGCCAAATAGGGCAAGTCGAGTAGCATATGATCCGCAGAAAACTTGGCCATTTGGCGCACGTCAGCAAAGCATGCGGACATGGCCAAGACTAAAACAACATCGCCGAAGGACGGCAACAGCACTGCGACCCCCAAGGCACGCCGTAGAGGGCCACAATTGCAGAAAGGTTACATCGTCTCGCCATTTGGGGATTTTGAAACGTTTGACCGCGTCATTCAGTTATTGCAACCCCAAGGGATGTCTGATTACTCGAAATGGGGCGATCCGTTTTCAGAGGATGGCCGCGCTAAGGCAATGAAGCGTTTTCAGCGGGTCGTGAACTGGTACAACTGCGCGTCATTTGAATACGCCTATGCATCCCCCGAAATTCGAGCGCACCGTCCTCGCATGGTGACGCTCGCACGAATTCTCAGCGCCACGATCGCGGCGCACGTGGCAGACGACACGACTACGCTCGCTGCTTTGGAGGAAGTGGCGACGCCATTTCTTAAAAGCATTGCTTCGGATCCTGCGCTCGGTTTCAAAGAGTCATTGTATGCCGCTCTTTATGAAAATCCCAAAGACAGAATGCTCGATCGAACGCAAGGGATATTGCGCGAAGCGAAAAACAATGAAGAGGGGCTTGATCCAAAGGAGTACGCCGCAACGAAGATCGCCCTCAATATGTTTGCAAATCATCTGCTCCTATTTGTTGACGAATTACCGAACGATGTTGACACCTCCGATAAGGCTATTTTGGTACGTGCACAACGCGCGATCAAGCGAGCGCTGAGAGGCAAAGACGTCGCGACGTGGGGGGCGGATTCACTTGACATGGCGGAGCAAGTGATCCGCACCGTGCTGTACGAGCTTGGCCATACCGGCGCACGCGGTTTTTTTGACTACCGGCGCGCACGCGTAAAGCCTAGGAAACGCGGCGCAAAGTGACATTCGGCGCTTGTCAAATACTCCGGAACGAGGAGGATGATTCCGGAGACGACTCCGGAACGAGGGTGATGATTCCGGAGTATTATCG
>CAYSYX010000939.1:0-2786 GCA_964435055.1 uncultured Polyangium sp.
CGCCAATCCTTGCAATTCCGTGCGAAACGCATCGGTGTTCGATTCCGGTTCTTCCGGATAAACGTCCACGGCCGCGCCCGCCAAGTGTCCGCTCTTTAATGCCGCGGCCAAATCGGGAATGACCACGACCGTTCCGCGGCTCGCATTGAGCAAATAACTGCCTTTTTTCATCCGCGAGATTTGCGCCTGGCCAATCATGTTCTTCGTTTCCGGCGTCTCCGGCACGTGCAACGATACGAAATCCGCCTCGGCGAGCAATGCATTGAGCGACGGGACCGAACGGTTGTTGCCCATGGGAAGACGCGGAGCAATGTCGAAATAAATGACCCGCATACCCAGCGATTCGGCCAGCACCCCGAGCTGCCTCCCGATGTGCCCGTATCCGACGATGCCCAGGGTTTTTCCTCGCACCTCGTAACAACTCGCCGCGACTTTTTTCCAAACCCCCTTGTGCACTTCACTCGAACGATCGCCCAATTGACGCGCGAGCGTGATGATTTCCCCAATCATCAATTCCGCGACGCTGCGGGTATTGCTGAATGGCGCGTTGAAAACAGGGATCCCGCAAGCATTGGCCGTGACGAGGTCAACCTGGTTTGTCCCGATGCAAAAGCAGCCCAACGCGAGCAGGGACGGCGCATTCTCGAGCACCCGCTTGGTCACGCGCGTCTTGCTGCGAATGCCGAGCAGCTGCATGCCGCCCAGGGCAGCGATGAGATCGTCTTCCTTGAGGGCACTCGATTTGCGCGTGATCGCGTACGTGCGGCCGTCGGCGTACGCGTGGAACGTTTCGCTTGCGCTCGGGTGGATGTTCTCGAGAAGCAGGACTGGGATCTCGTTCTTCGAGGGTTCGGTCTGGGTGCTCATCATCAGTTCCTTCGTGGCCGCTTCCCATAGCTCAGGATCGGGGTCGGGTCAGAGCGAAAACCACCACCGGCTTCACCTCGATGCGGATCCCAGAGACGGGAGGGCGCAAAAACCAAAGCAAGATGTTGTTGGCACGCAAGATTTGCAATGCAGCGCCGTTCGCTGGTAGAAGGAGGAAACCTATGCAACGTCCCATCGCATTCATTTGCGTGGCCGCACTGGCCTCGATCTACGCAGCTTGCGGCCCCAAAGTCATTCCGTTCCACCAGATGCGAACGCCTTCGGGTGACTTCTGCAGCGACATGCCCATCTACGCCGGCCGAGACCAACCCGACAAAGAGTTTCACCGACTCGGGCCCGTGAAGAGTGGAGCGAGTTTCAAGACCGTCGCCGAACGCCTCGAATCGCTGCGAAAAGCAGCTTGCGATGCCGAAGCCGATGCGGTCATCGAAGCGTCGGAAGACGAAGTGCGTCAAGCCGACGGAACCTACGGCAAAGTCGCCAGCGGAACTGCCGTCATCTGGACGCGTCGCACGGATGAAGAAGGTCGTCCGCTTGGGTTGGGCTCGGTCGATGGCAAGAAGCCCGAAGGCACCTTCAAAGAAGAGACGAAACCTGAAGCAACGGCCAAAGATCCAACGCCGCTCAACACCGGCGTCGAGGTGAAGTCTCCGCCGCCTGCGCCGACGCCCACCGCAACCGCGGAACCGACGCCCAGCGCGACAGCAAGCGCAACCACGGCTCCGACGACCAAAACGACCACGACGACCACCACGAAGACCAAGACGAAAACCAAGTAGTTTTCAGCTCGAAAAACAGCCGATCGTGAAGCGCGGGCGAGTTACTTCGCCCGCGTTGCATTTTGTTGGAGCTGCAAATAGTTTGCCGAAACGAACCCATCCGCTCGCGCAATGTTGGCGCGTGGGGAAGCGGTCGAGTTCGTGGGCGAGTCAGCGAGGTTTGGGGGGCGCAGGCGACGACGGGGGAGGCGACTTGGGCTTGGTCGTCGTGGTCGTTTTTGGGGCCGGCGTTCCGCTGCTTTGCAAACCGCCTCCGCTGCTCGGCAGCCCCGAACTTTCTCCACTGCTCGGAGGTGGCACGCTGTCGCCGCTCTTTGGAAGTCCCGTGTCGCTCTTGGGTAGCCCGGACGAACCGCTGGGCAAGACGCTCTTGCTGTCCGGCAATGCGCCCTTGTTCGGCCCAAGGATCGGATCCTTGGATTGAGACTGCGGGAAAACCGTGCCGCCTCCGCCAAGGGGATTGGACGAACCCATGGACTCACCCTTGGGCAAACTCGGTCCACTCGGTCCGAGGATCGGGGCGCCTCCATCGAGCGAGTGCGACTGCGGAGCGCCGAAGCGTTTGATCCGAAAAACGACGCGGCGGTTCTTCGACGTCATGAACTTGCAGTCTTCCGACAATTTCTCGTCGGGCGCGTTGCAAGCGCTGTCGTCGTAGATGGGTTTGGAATGACCGTACCCTTTCGCGGTCAAACGATCGGGCTCGATTCCCTTGCCGATCATGTACATGCGGATGTTCTCGACGCGTCGTTGCGACAGGTTGAAGTTGTACGCATCGCTCGCGCGCACGTCCGTGTGTCCTTCGATCTCGAGCTCGCGGATGTCGGGCGAGTTCTTCAGGACCTCGACGACCTGATCCAAAAGACCGGTCGAATCGGGCAAAATGATGTCTTTGTCCGTCGCGAAATGGACCGGATCGAGGATGACGATCTCGTCGTCTTTGCGGAAGGCCGAGGGGCAACCTTCGCGCGCATTTCCGCCGGCCGTATCCGGGCATTTGTCCAGACGATCGGGTGTCCCGTCTTTGTCCTTGTCTTGTTCCGGGCAACCATTGTTCTCGACGGTGCCTTTTTCTTCGGGGCATTTGTCCTCTGACTAAAAGATGCCGTCCATGTCTGG
>CAYSYX010000940.1:0-2785 GCA_964435055.1 uncultured Polyangium sp.
CATTCAGTCCATGCGATTGCGGCCAGATGCATAAATACGACGGATCATCCTGAACCAATCGAAACAGGGCTCCCGCAGCGTGATCGGCGTAATCGCGAAGGGCCTGCATGTCTTCAGGCGTTTTTTCGATGCGTTCGAGAAGCCGGTATGCAATGCCATCGTAGGGGCCTTGTAACCATCGCAGATGTGTCGCCACGCGTGCTCGATCGTCTGACGATGACAAACGGAGAAAAATCGCTTCAATGGGCACGCGGATTTGCTGTTGCTTTGTTCGATCTCGTGAAACGAGACGATATCGAAGCTCACGTGCATTTCCCAAAGAATCTGCATTCTGCAACCATGTTTTGATTCCAAATTCAAACAATGGACGACATTCCGCGATTGCAGAAGGCACTTCCTTCCAAAGGCTCGACAGGATGATCGGCGCTTCGACATTCGGTGTGACGAGCGTGATTTCGTTGCCAGTTTCGACTTCTTCGGAATGCGTTAGGTAGAGCGTTTCGGCAATGACCCTTGGAGGACCTCCAGGTCGTCGATGCATTTGCCGCCATCCTTGCCGCACAGCTCGATGATGCGCAGCTCGACGAGACCAACTCGTCGAAGACCAAGCCCCGACGGCATTCCACAATGTGACCAGCGGACTCGTTTCTTCTGGGACGAGGAGTTCGTCTTCTTCCTTCCAAAGTTTCCTCCACTGATCCAGCGTTCGAGCAATAAGGAAAGTAAAGCATTCATCCAACATCGTCGTGGAAAGCTGCTTTCCAATATCCTCTTGGCGTCGCAGCAGTGCATCAATGAGGTTTTCTCGGTCCAACGGAGTGCGTTCGGGCGTGAAAAATGATGCAAAGATCGCCGCTGCGTACGTTCGCGCAAGGCGCAGTCGCGCGTATCCGCCGCCCAGATGCCCGGGCTCGCGCGCCATCCATTCTTGATGCTCCAGAATTCGTTTCGGCTCCGCTTTCTCCAACCCGCCGTAACGTTTTTCCAGTCGCAACAATTCTCCCGGTCCGAGCGCGTCAGGAAAACCCAACTCCGCCAATTTCAAAAGTACGGCGTCCGATGCCTTTTCATCCTGACTCAACAACCGTACCAACATCGGGAACGTGAGGTCCCGTGTTGCCGCTTGCCGAAGGCGTTGCACCAGCCGGAGGTATTGTTCGGGACCTTCCCAGACAAACTGCCGCATAGTCTCGGGTTGACCCAGGTTCGTACTTCCGAAATACTCGGCGGTCAATCGCCACCATTCTGGGTTTTCCAAGATGAGGTTTCGATACGCCAGCATTTGTCGAAGGGGTTCAAGCACCAATTCTTCGGCGCCATCGCTGGGCTCACGAAGCTTCGGCAGATCGGCAACGGGCGATTCGGTTATCACTTCGATCCAATCCTCCGCCAATCGAGCGTGGACCTTATCGGCCAACTGATGCGCATCGATTTCATTGACCAGTTCGTCGCGTTCATACCGCCAATGAGGCAGAGTGCTCGGTTCCAGTCGCAAGACGCTTCGCAAGTTCATCATGACCTTGTCCAGCGCATCGATTTCGTGCAATCTCTCCAACAAGAAACGAGGTAGAACCAGCAGCTTGGTGAAGGGCTCGGACAATGGCACGAGTGGTTCGGCTGTGTCTGCGTAATAGGCAAGAATGCTCTTGTATTGATCACCATCCAAGTCGCCACGTTCGTGAAGAAAATGTAAAAAGCTTCGGGACGGGATCCTCTCCAAATCATCGTCTACGCTACCTTTGCGGGGCTCACCAACCAATACAGCATTGGCACGACGAACGGCCGCCGCGTCCATTTCGGTCGCGGGCACGTTCGGATCTGCTTCCAAAACAGCCATTCGCTCGGCTTTGCGCAGAAGCCGCTCTTTTTTTTCGAGTTCGTCTGGGCGTGCCGCCAAACGCAGTTGCACCGCGTCTTCAACGATTCGATCCCGCGCGTACTCAAAAATCTTCACTCGACCAAGTTCGCCCAATGCCGCTCGTAATGTCGGAATGAGCTTCAGAGCTTCCAGCAATAATAACTCCAAATCAGAAAGAAGAATTGTCGTGCCATTCAATTGCACGGAAGGGATTTGATCGACCAACGAGACTGGTGGGCAAAGCATTCCCTTTGCGAATGTGCTTCGTTCGAGAATCCGCACGACAACCAAGGGCAGTCGTGCGCCGCCGAGTGCACACGCCGTTGCCAGGGGTAAACCTCCCTGGCGCTGCAATTGGTCAGCCATGTCGGCCAATTTGCGCTGCTGCGTGAAATAGTCGATGACGATTTTCCTGCCGGCTTCGCCTTCAAACTTGTAAAATCCCTGCTCTTCACCCAATTGCTCGAATTCGATGCGCGGCACATCCGCCGGAATTTCACCGAGCATTGTTAGGAGATGCAGCCGCATGCCCTCCGCGTTCGCCTCTCCTGGAAACCGCGCGTGTACTTTGGCCGCAATTTCTTTGATTCGCCGCTCTTGCTCAGGATTCAGAGGTCCCGAAAGCCGTTGTAGTCTCCCACAAGCGAACAGCGCATCCAATTCGAGTGAATCGCCTTGTTCGCGAAAAACGCTCCATGCAACCACCGCCGCTTCTTCCGGCTTGTGTTGCATGAACAGCAAGTCGGCAAAATGGACACGCGCTCGACTATCTTTTGGCCTCCGCTCCACATAGGCCGCCCACGCGGCCTCCGCCTCCGCCATCAGGCCCAGTTTTTCCGCAATGATTCCTCGCGCAAGCATCACCCGCGGACGTGGGTCAATCTCGAATCCCTTTTCGAGTGAACTTCACTCGTCCGGCTCGTATCC
>CAYSYX010000941.1:0-2774 GCA_964435055.1 uncultured Polyangium sp.
CCTCAGCCCAGATTGCTCCGAACGCCTGCCTGCTCGAGCAATTGGAGAATGAGTTCTTTGCCGGTTATTCCGAGTTTTTCGGCGTGTTCTTCCAAGCTTTTACGAATTCTCACAGGAAGTCGTTCTTCTAGAATGGATTGCACATATTGTCGGAGAGGAACATCGAGCGCGGCAGCCTCGACCTTGAGCTGCACCTTGAGTTCCGAGGGAACATCGACCTTTAGCACCCGGGTGACCTCATCTTCGCTGCGCTTCGACTCTGCCATTGGTCCTTGGCAGAAGGGCTCTTGCATTCTGAGTGCCGACGTATCCGTTCCGGATTTTGACAACGCGCCCACTGACCGAGCACTGCTGCCCGACAGAACCTCCACGCCCGTATTTTCAAGCCTGTTGTCTCTGGCGAGGACGACCGGGCGATAAAGAAGCGTCCGAACTCGAAACCTTGAGCTTCAGCTTTCTGCGTTTTTCTTCCCGCGCGGTTTGTGAACTGTCGATGCCGGTCTCGTGCTGCCGCTCTCGATGAGCTTTGCGGTGGCCGCCAAGTCGTCGATGTACCGCTCCGATGCATCGGCCTCAGCATCTGCGCGGCGGCGCTCGGCGAAGGCATCGTATTGCGCTCCTGCCCAATCGAGCGCCGCAGCGTGTGAGATCACTCCTGGGCCCGAAAGCGTCGGCAGCTCCGTATCGACGAGAAACTTGTCGAGGTCAGTTTCCCAATCAGCCATTTTGATGTCGCGACGACGTTGTGCGCGGAACTCAGCGCGATCGAGAAACATCACTACGATACGGTTGAGTGTGTCGATCTCTTTCGCGTCGAGGTAGTTTTTCGCGGTACTCACGTCGCGTTTGAGCACGCGACCGCCACTCCAATTCGTCAGTCCCATGTTGGGTTTGTCGGCGTTGGCACGGCGCCGAATGATTTCTGCAGCCGTCAGTCCGGTGGCCGCATAGTGCATTTTATTCTGCATGAACGCGAAGAAACGCAGTGTTGCGTCGTTGGAATCGTCGTAATCCGAGGCGAGCGCGAAGATCTCGCGAATGCGCTGGTAGACCCGCGCCTCGCTCGCGCGGATCTCGCGAATGCGCGAAAGCAGCTCGTCGAAGTAGTCCGCCGCGCGATCCGTCCGCTTGAGCCGCTCGTCGTCGAGCACGAACCCCTTGACGATGTACTCCTTGAGCCGGTCGGTGGCCCATTGCCGGAAGCGTACCGCTGCGGGGCTCCGGACGCGAAAGCCGAGCGTGATGACCATGTCGAGGTTGTAGAATTCGACGTCACGGCTTATTTCGCGATCTCCCTCACTTTGAACTGTTCGGAATTGCCGAACAGTTGCGGTCGGGTCGAGTTCGCCGTCCTCGAAGATGTGCTTGATGTGCTCGCTGATCGTCCCCTTGGCCTTGCCAAAAAGCTCGGTGAGCTGACGCTGGTTGAGCCAGAGCGTCCCGTTCTCGAGGCGCACATCGAGCCTCGTGCGACCATCCTCGCTTCGGTAGAGCAAGATCTGTCCCGTCAACCCAGGTGCATCCGTCATGGCGCGAGCACCATGCCCCAAGCCGGCCCCGCCCGCAAGAGCCGCAGAATGGTCACCAACGCCGTCGCCACTTGTCCCGGTACACGTCGTACCCGGTCGCAGTCTGGTTGTCTGACCAGCACATTACAACGATGCGGATGCGGGCGTTATCGCAAACGCAAATGACGTCATTGACACTCGCCAAACGAATTTTTTTTGTACCCTTCATGATCGTCGGTTCCGCGGCCTTGCGCCTCAGCATCGCCCGAGAGGCGTATCGAGAGCATCAGTCCGTTTGCACTTCCATCGTTTCCAGATCAAGGCGCGGTACAGTTCCGTATCTCACGACTCCGCTCCCTTGCATCGCAATAACAGAATCATTGGCCATTATCATATCGAGTTCGCTCCTGCGTTTCACTCGTCAACCACGCAATCCGAGCTCCGCACCCGGAAATACCGCGCAGCGGTGTTTCCGGCTTTGGTAGGTTGTGCCAATGCGCCCCGTAAACGAGCGCATCTTCATAGATCTGTCCCGCAAGGATCACGAGCACCGGCGGGATCTTGAATGCTCGAATGGCTTCCGCGACCGTTCGCGCTCCCCACGCTTCCCGGTCTTTCTTTCCGAGCGCTCGTAGATCTCGCTCGTACGGCTCGAGCCATGCATCCAATTTCACTGCGCCATAGAGCGCAGACACGACCCGAATCTCGTTGCATGTCGCTTCAGCGTACGCAATGGATGCCCGAAATAAGCCTGACGTGTATAGATCGCGTGCTTTTGCCCCGCGGTCGAGTTTTCGCATGGAGCATCCGACGAGCGCTACTCGCCGAGCCCCCAGCTTCGGTTGCGTGAACATCTCCCCCTCGACTGAAATGCCAATTCGTGCGGCACGAGCGATCGAGCAGCAAACGATATTATCGTTTCTGGAGCTGCTTAATGCCGAGTTCTCACGCCAACGGGCAGCGTGAGCGCATGCCAATGCTCGTCCGTTGGAGACGTCGATCAGCGATGCGTGACCATTTATAGCGTGGGGGTACGAAAGGTCCAGGTGGGACGAATGTACAAAGGTTACTTTCGAACGTCAGGTGGTTTTACTCTGAATGCCCGCTCGCGCGAGCAATTGGAGAAGTAGTTCTTTGCTCCTTATTCCAAGGTGCTGCGCGCGTTCTTCCAAAGTTTTGCGAATTCCCATGGGAATCCTGTCTTCGAGAATGGATTGCACATACTGCTGGAAAGGAACGCCGGGCGCAGCGGCCTCGACCTTGAGT
>CAYSYX010000942.1:0-2770 GCA_964435055.1 uncultured Polyangium sp.
CGGTTGTGGTACGATCTCGACGTCCGCCACTGGATACGCGAGCCAGTCGCCGGATGGAGGGCATTCGCTGAAGTGGAGACCGGAAGGCGCAGTGCCGCCATCCGGCGCCAGTTGAACAACCTCTTCGGGCGGGATCGGCACGCATGTGCCCCATTCGTAGACGAATTCGAAATCGCAGTAGTTGATGTCCAATCGCGAAAAATCAGCGTATTGAGCGTACTGCTTGTTGGTGGTGAGAAGCTTGGCGCAACGGTCTTGAGATGGCTTGCCACCGACGAGCTGCGGCTCGGGACGCGCGGCCGGACCCGAACAACATCCGTAAAAGCACTCCCGTGGGACGCAGTCGCTAAAGTTTGCCGCGACGCCCGTTTGCGCCGTCAGAACGTGATCATCCCCAAACGTGCAGGCGGTGAGGACACAGGCGACGGTGAAACCAAATGCAACGTGACGACCATGGTCTCGTGCACGATAGCGAGCGCGAAGCCCAGTACGCCGTGTCGAGTCGATTGTAGTCATGACCGCACGGTATCGACATGCAACGGGGTCGTCTATCGGGAGTTTTCCGTGGTTGGACAAGGAATGTCCGTGGGTCGCGTTACCTGATTCAAAAATCGACCGAGCATCGAAAAAAGTTTTCGGTTTTTGTCGCGCTGACTGCCCTTATCAAATGTGTGGGGCGAAGTTGCGTCTCTGGCATGGCCCGACGTTCTGCTTCCGCGCATGACGCTATTGCCCACAGCCCGAAAAGTCGGACGCACTTTTTCGAGAGCTCGAAGAGGAAGTCCGCACGCTCTACTTGTCTAGGGTGCGGTCGAGGGCAAATCCCGAAACTTTTTTTCGAAGGCCGGTCGATTTTCCGGGCGCGGTGATGTGGGTCACGGAGACTGATGCTCTCGCTCGAATGTCGAGCACTGCGTTCGGGGACATCTGTACACAAGACGGAAGTCTATTTGGATAGGTGTTTCATACCCGGACATGTACAGATGTCCTCACGTTGGGCGCGACGATCGGATCACAACCCGATCGTGTCTCGACAGACGCTTTGAATGCCCGCTCCAATCTCCCACCACGCGGTCCCGAGCACGAGACGGGTCGGCGTGAGCGCCACCGCCCGCGGCGAGGTGTAGGTCGGGCTGTGATACACGAACGACGCCTCGCCGTCTGGATAGGACGCGCCGAAGATGGCTGCATCGAAGTCGAACGGCCAGGTGAAGACCCAGTTGACGCCGTCGGTCGTGACGCGTTCGAAAGGGCCGGTGTAGAGCCGCTGCGGCATCGTGCCGTCAGGCAAAGCGCGATAAAAAACGTGCGGCGTGCAGGGGTCGAGGTCGTGCGGCGAGCACGGGCCGACGTTGTAGAAACGTCGTTGCCATCCAAGGGCAGGGCGGTGCGTGCGCCACATGCTGAAACCGCGGTCAACAACACGAGGCCAGCGACGTCGCGTGAATCCATGCATTCGCATATCGCGATTTGGCGGTCGCGTCGAGAATGACTGCGGACATCGATGCCCAGGTTCGCGCTTACCAAGCAGGTACGTCGAGCCAGTGTGCTCCTCATTTTGCGGACATCTGTCCACACACCAGTGTACCCAAACGCCTGCATTCTAGACCAATCTTCCACCATGCATGTACATCTGACCGCATACCGGAGTCGCGCACCTCGACCATCGCGGTGATGTGCTTCAAACGAAGCGTAGGAAAGAGCACGCTATCGATCTTGCTTGGCGCTATCGAAACTCGTCGCGACGGCACGAATCAAGAAGAACGTTTCGAGAACTGGTTTCGAGAATCGTAACCCCGCGAAATCACGTGGCGCCCCACGAGCCCCTTCATCGTTCTCGCAAATCTTCGTTTGTAAGAACGTTCCCGCCGGAAGGTCGGACCACTGAACTGGTTGTCGTCTCGACGGCGCATCCAAACTTTTTTGGGAAAATTTTCTGACGGCGTATCGATTGCAGCATGACGTTACTTGCATGGGGATTGTCCCGTGCAGGAACGGAGATCGAACGATGGACGTGGAGCGCATCATTCGGGACGTGCAATTTCTTGCACGGCTGCGAGACCAAGAGCACGAGGCATATGACAGAGGGACCCTGCCTCTTCGGAATTCCAAGGAGCTGGTGAGAGCGACTATGGAGTCGATCCGGCGACGCAGCAACTGCGCTCTTGCGGCTGCGGAACGCCCCATGGAATTGGCGCTGCGGGATTACCTATGCTCTCTCGACAAGAGATTCATGCGTATGGTCGACCTCTTAAGACGAACAGGAAAGGACAACGAAGACATTCTGTGCTTGTCGAGGCTGCGGCTTGAATTGAATCCATTTGTGATTGCGAGCGACCTTGGGCTCGCTAAAAACTTGGAAAATGGCTTGGCTATTGCGCGACGTGATGGCGTTGACCTTGACGCTGATTTCTGGCCCGACTCAGAGCCGAACCTGACAGTGAGATATTTCTCGGTTTATTGGGATCGAGAGGTTCCAGCACGTGCAGGTGCTGCGGGTCTATTGCAAGTCGAAAGCTTAGTGGAGGGTACCAAGGACGTATCGAATCTTGTCGATCAAGGTCTCTTTATCGACGAAAAGGATCGACTTGTTCGCGTGCGCTACTTACTTGCGGAGAGTCTTGGGTGCTCAATCGATGAAATTGAGGTCGATGAACCCGACGAGGGGTAGATTCAAACTCGGAATCGCGGTATCGATACCGCGATTCTAAACAACAACTTGGCAAATTCCCCGATGTTTGCTTATCGGATCGATCCGATAAGCTTCTTT
>CAYSYX010000943.1:0-2767 GCA_964435055.1 uncultured Polyangium sp.
CCGCTGCCTTGCGAACCTCCGCCATGGCCAAACGCGAACGCGGCTCGGCCATCTTGTACAGACGCTCCAACACGAATTGGCAAAGAAATACCGACCCATTCGTCAGTCGGTAAATTTCCTCCGCTACCTCTGACTCCGCGATTTGCGCCCCCGTATCTTTCAGCCGCGATGCCAGCCCACGCACTTGCTCCAGACCAAGCTCGTCGAGCTTCACCTCGATGCCCACGTTGAACGGAGAGCGGGCACTGTCCTGAATCAACCGCTCTGGAGCCGCAGCGCCGGCGAGGACAAACTGAATCCGCCTGTAGTCGTCATTGGTGGATCGTGCATTAAAGAACCAACGAATCTTGGCGAAAAATACGTCGCGAAAACGAGCCTCGATAAGCGCGTCGATTTCATCGACGAAAATGACGATGCGTCTTGGGGAAACGCCAAGCCACGCGTCAAACGTCTCCTCGGGAAAATCCGGGACGATGGCCGCCCGATCGAGCTTTGCGCCGCGAGCAATTTCCGCCAGAAATTGCTGCCAAAAACCACGATAGTCGTTGAGCTGATACGGCGACAGATCCACGAACGCCGTGCAATACTCCGTTGCATCGAGCGAGCGCATGGCATGCACGAGCAAGCTCGACTTACCACTCTGGCGCGCCGCGACGATATACGGATATCGCTGATTCGCCTGGATTTCCCTCATGAGGACGCGATCGGCATCTCGCTCCACATAAAGGTCACCCACGTAGGTGCCCGCGGCGCGGTAGGGAATCTCGTCCTTCATGCGTACATGGCCCCGTCGGATACAAGCTTGAGCAGATCCTCGTCCGACTTTCCTGCCAGCTCGGCATCGAACATCTGGTAGCAAAGAAGTTGAACAGCCCGCGGGTGGCCTTTGGAAATCTTGGCAATCACTTGCTGGTTTGTTATGGCAATCTGCCTGGCTCGCGGCGACAGCAATGACAAAAGCTGGGAAAGCTCGGTATCGGCAAGCGGACCGACGACAATCGATTGAAATGCCTGATAATACTTGTCGTTGTCGAGTCCCGTCTCTTGGATCAAATGGCGAAGCGAACCGGGTTGGGCAACGACGATTCGAATCCCTGTTCCACCCTTCGTCGCTAGGTAATACAGCGCTGGTACAAGCCGTTTGAGGATCTCCGGCGTTGGGTGCCCAAACTCGTCAAGCATGAGCAGGATTGGCTTTTGGCCGCCGAGTTCCTCGAGATCCGTTACATCGTTGATGGTTTTTCCTACGTCCGTGCTGAGCTTCTTGTACAGCCCACGATAAAACACCTCATTCGAATGGAAGCTCAACCCGGACAAGTCGACATAACAAACCGTGGTCCTCCCCTTGAGATCCGACTGCGCTCGCATCATGAGGCTCGATTTGCCCATTCCTGGAGGGGCCTCGATCGATATCAATCGTTTGTCCTCAAGCGCGTGGTCAAACGCCACATCCGAAGCGCGTCGCACGTAGGTCGGATGCCCCGGAGACAACGTGCCCCCCGTTTGGAACGGGTTTGTTGAACTGGTCGGAGGTGTCGGTTTCACGAACATGGGGGGCGGAGCTGGGTCGCCTGGGCGCTGTCGAATGCGAGCCCCTTGACGACACAGAAACCGCACGAGAAACTCCGCAGACGCTGTCGCCGCAAACTTGCGAAAGGAATCGTCCTTCTCGTGATCGGCATGATCCGATACGGCTTTCACGATGATCGCAGGCCGATTGAACCGCTCCGCAACGTGGCCGATCGCCGCCGCCTCCATTTCCACCCCCAAGGTTTTTCGCACGAACTGCTCGAGATTCGGAAAAAGCTCGGCGTCTTCACGTACGGTTTTTCCTGTGGCGATGGGCCCGACATGCACGGCGAAGGTGGGATCGCCCGGCACTCCATCGGGATGAAGCAATCTCTGCTCTTGTGCAATGGCCCGACCTTTGGCCGTAAGCCGCAATTGCCCCTTGGTTATGGCAATGTCTTTCGACGTTTTTAATGACTCGAGGGCCGCGCTCCAAGCAGGACATGAAGTGAGCCGATTGGGGTGCTCCAAGGGCGCCGGACCGCGACCCTCTTCGTTTGCGAGCAAAACGTCGAGCAACCAGCGTTTCTGGTATGCGAGTGACAGAGGTCGCGTTTTCCGCAGTTCTGTGCTCCAAGCAGATTCTTTGGAAACATATCCGACGTCCATGCGCCAGTTTGGCGGGGGCGAATACGTCTGGATATCGTGGTAGAAATCCTCCGAGCGTTTGCCCTGTGCATCCGCCACCGCAATGAGTTTGCCATGGTCATAGCTGTAGACGCGATCGGCCACGATGACATCGCCGAGCGAGACTTTGCCCCGATATCCCGCGCATATACCGCACATCGCAATGCAGGCGGGGGAGAACTGCGTGACCAATGCCGTCGCTGTTGCGGCCGCCGCGGTTTCGCCCATCGCGCCTGTCCATGCGGCAGCCACGTGAAGCTCTGTGCCATCATCCGCCTTGAGCGTGCAATACGAAAGGGGCGAGCCCTCGGACGCCGTTCCTGACGACCAACCTCCCGTGGCGCCGTACGCAACCGACTCGAGTGCCTTGAGTTCGTCGAGCAACGCAGTGACAATCAAGACGTCGTAAGAGGCACGCACGACGGAACTCCCTCGAGGTCGTGCACGATACACGAAGGTCCGTTCGCGTTGCTACAAGAAAAGAGCATCGTCCGTTATTTTTTTGCAACGCGTAACCCCAACAACAATTCATCTCAAGGGCTCAACATCATCAACGACAACGAGAGCCGGG
>CAYSYX010000944.1:0-2766 GCA_964435055.1 uncultured Polyangium sp.
GTACAAAGTCCCTCCTGAAAGGTGGCGCCCCCTAAGAGAAAGGAACGGGGGCCTTGCTATGGTTGTTGATATTTCAATAGACTCGCCACAAAATCCGTGGGTGAACGGAATTTTTCGGCAGCGCCCGTAGGCCATCAAAAATTCCCACTTTAGAGCCCAGGAGAAAACATGCCTTCAAAAAAGTGGGACGCCCAGGCAGTCAAGTCAAGCCATGTCATCAAGGCTGCCAAGTTCTATCGCAATCAAGGGAGCTATGCACCGTTTCACGATGCCAGAGCCTACTACGTCGTCATTGGCGGTGCACTGTACCCCCCAAAAGCGATATCGAGCAAAGCGCATGAATTTGCGACAGGCAGGGCACTAAAACCAAGCGACTTTGGGGGAGCCAAGAATGGCGCCTGGCATCGACGACTTCGCGAGCTTCAGTTTCCGATCGTCGAGAAGGGCGGCAACGGAGAACTCGGCGTCGAAGTTAGCAAGTCGTTGAAGGGCTCACGATCGCAACGTTTGAAGCGTCTCAAGGCCGCCGCGGGTAATCCAGTCAAAGCTATCAATGTGCGCGTCTCGCGATTCGTGCGAAATCCCGACGTAGTCGCCGAATGCCTGTTCTTAGCAAATGGCAAGTGCGCTAGATGCAAAAAGGGTGCTCCGTTCCTTCGATCGAGCGACAACTCACCATACCTTGAGGTACATCACATTGAGCCACTGTCCGAAGGCGGTCCCGATACGGTGGCAAACACGGTCGCACTATGCCCGAACTGTCACGCTCGAACGCACGATGAACTTCGTCTGGAAGGCGAAATTGAGTAATCGCTCCTGATGCGGCTCACCGGAATGTAATAGACGTCAGGCATTTCAAAACCAACCGATTCGACCCCGGTGGCAATAATTTCAGTGACCGATAGGGGTCGGAGACTGAGTTTTCCGCTCATTTTCAGGTCGCGCGGCCAGTCCGCTCAAAGTCAGATGGCCACCCTGCAGCGCCGCACCAACGCCAGCCCGCACCGCTTCGGCGCGCTTTTCATGCAACGACGACAGGCAATCCTTCAGCATCAGTCCTACAATCCCCTTCGCATGCATGGTCCGCCTCCTTCGACGTTTGGTCACCGAGATGGAGGACTTATCGGCTCCATGCATGCACTTCTGAATTAAACCCAATGTTTCCAATGACGGTTTTGTGGGAAAACCTCAGACTCCGACCCCAATTGAATTTTACTCAATGGCGCTTGCATTCTCAGCGGGTTGGATGTTCAATTCCGTCCGAGTTCCCGCAAAAGTGCCATTTGGCGGTTGACGACCAGTTCCCCTGCGACGACTAAAGAAATCAGAGGGTTCGAAGCTGGCGTCAGATTACTTGTCAGAAGAATATTCTGTCCATTTCCGTTTTGGACTCGGCTTAGATTTTGACGCCACAACATGCGAGGCTACTTATGGTCGATAGAAGAGTCGATCCCGAGCCAATCACGGTTTATCTGGCAGTCCTTGCGACCATCTCCGCTTCGATCGCTGCAGCGAACTACGTACGCAGCCATATGCGGCCACCACCAACCAAGACACGAGGTGAGATCCTTGACGCACTCACAGCGCTCGAAGATGAAACTCGTTATCTGCTTGCGGATCTAGGAGTCTTGAGAGACATTTTTGGGAATGCCAAGTATCCGAACGGGCGCACCATACGCTTAGGTAGCGGCGCCAATCTGACCTTTTCGGATTTTGATCGGTACCAACGGGTGGTCGACAGCATGTATCGTCGATTGCGAAAACTCAACTCCATTGGGCTTGCCCTAGAGAGGCTAGTCGCTCGGTATGGTTGCCTGGAAACTGGCCCTTCCACAAACCTTCTAGGTGAGGCCTATGGAGTTCTGGAGCGACTGCTCGAAGAGAGAAATCTGTCTGTCGAAAAAGCGTGGTACAGGTTGGGCGAACTTACATCAATGATCCTCCACGCAGTGACCCGAATTCGAGAACAGCTTCAGCCTCCGCCAACAGACGCCTGACTCTTCTGCCAATGGAAGGCAAGTAGGCCGCCCCTTACGTAAGGCCTCACACCCTACCCCAGCGTAGTTGGCCAACCTCAAAAGGAATCAAATTGGACAAGCGCTACCAAGTCTTCGTCAGCTCCACCTACGCGGATCTAAAGGACGAGCGGCAACGAGTGATCCAGGCGCTCATGGAAATGGATTGCATTCCGGCGGGCATGGAGCTCTTCCCGGCTGCCGACGAGGATCAGTTTGCGTTCATCAAGAAGGTCATCGACGATTGCGACTACTACATACTAATTATCGGTGGTCGATACGGCTCACTCACGGCAGGCGGAATCAGCTACACAGAGCAGGAGTACCAGTACGCCATCGAGAAGGAGCTGAAGGTCATCGCGCTTCTGCACGAGAATCCCGCTGAAATTCCCGTAGGCAAATCAGACTTGGACCCGGTGCTGCGTGAAAGACTGGCAGCGTTTCGAGAATCAGTCTCGACCGGTCGATTGGTTCGCTTCTGGAAGAGTGCAAACGAGTTGCCAGGGATAGTCGCGCTAAGCCTCTCGAAAACGATAAAGACCTATCCTGCTCGCGGATGGGTTCGGGCGGATAGAGTTCAAAGCGAAGATCTGCTGGTTGAGCTCAATGAAGTGCGCAAGCAGAACGAACTACTGTCAAAGGAACTAGCGAGCCGTCAAGTTGAACCACAACCTTCAATAGAAGGCCTCGCGGCCCTTGAAGACGCCATCCAACACCACGGCAGTCATCGGTACGACAACAGGTCGTATAC
>CAYSYX010000945.1:0-2765 GCA_964435055.1 uncultured Polyangium sp.
AGGCACCTCCGGCCCGTCGATACCGGCAAGCAACACGCTCGCGATCGTCGGCTCTGCGAAGATGTTCCGTAGGGCCTCCCGCGCTTCAAGGCATGCCACGGGGCAACGTGACGCCATATCGGGAGGCTCATCCGACAGAATCTCGTACCAACCCGCACGACGTCGACTATGGTTTTTCCAAACGTACCATGACGTCATGAAGACGAACCGAAGCAGCGCGTTTTGAGGCGTTGTCACGCGGTCCCCTTTGATCCGCCCTTCGACCACACCTTGCCAAACGATGATCGAGACATCTTGCGCGCAGTCTTCAAGCCATTGCACAGGGCAACCATGACGCCGCAAGTACGCGAAGATACACGGTCGAAGCGCGTGAGTTTCCACTGGGGAAGCGTCGACGACGGGATCCCCATTGTGGTTTTTCCGGTACTTCATCACGACCCCCGATCCGTATCGGGTGCGTTGTCGTGTTCGGCGCACGCATCGAGCGCCATTTCTCGCGCAAGCGACAAGACGACGTCGGGAACGTTGCCCGCATACATCGCTCGGATGGTTTGGCCCGTCGAAATGACAACCGCGGCCGTGCAACGGTCATACACGAGCGGACCGTTTTCCCGGGTGAACACGAACGTCACGAGAACGTCGAGCATGACGTCGACTTCGACGACGAATACGCCGTCAGAGTTCGTCTTGGTGCGCGTGTTCATCGTGCACCGCCGATCGCCTTGACACCCTTGTCCGTGATGACGAAACGACCATCGAGCGCCGTTTCGAGGTCAAGCCTCGTTGCCGTTGCAATGGCACGTGCAAGAGCCAAGTTTCCCGGCTTCTCGTCGTAGTAAAACGCCTCGATCGATGCACGACGCATGCGAAGCACACGGGCTACGCCGATCCATGAGCCGTGCTCGCGATAGAGCTGACGAAGCAAGACGCAAAGGTTCGTCCGTTGCATAACGGTGAAACTCTTGCGAACGGGTTGCCGCGCGGTGGACGTCGACATCATCGCGCCCCCTTTCGTCCGCAAAGGGCACATGACCCGGCTTCGTGAGGTTTGCCGGACAAAAGTTGTTCGACGGGGATCCCAGCGGCACGAGCAAGAAGCACGGCGAATCCGTAGGAACGGTTGCGACGTCCCGTGAACGCTTTCGCACTGAAACCCATGATCGATGCGAGAACGTCACGGCCGCCATACGCTCGTGCAACGTTGCGGATCGCCGCATGGATCCGGGCTTGTTCTTCAGAGGTGGGGATGACTTGGGGATTTTTTGCGCCCTTACGACGCGCAGAAACTTGGCCCTTTGGGGCCGGATAAACTAGACGAAGCATCGGGAACGACTCCGCTCGTAACGGGGTTGCGCCAAGTCGCTCCGCAGGTTTCCTAGAGCCTTCGGAGCGGCGCCCTTTTCGGGCTCGCGCATTGTACGTCGCGGCAAAGTCGGAATTGTCGAATCAGGACAAGATCGTTCGGATTAGGACACTACCCGTCGACGCGAGAAAAAACGCTCGGACGGGCAGATTGGACGTGTCGACGCGTTTATGGAGGACGTGGACGCGTTTCGGAATTGCGTCGACGCGGAGGAAAGACGTTCGGACGGGCAGATTGGACCTGTCGACGCGTTTATGGAGGACGTGGACGCGTTTGGAAATCACGTCGACGTGATGGCGGAGGACGTGGGCGCGTTTGGGAATCGCGTCGACGCGATGGTGGAGGGCGTGGACGCGTTGTCGATCACAATGGACACGTCGGATCGATCACCAGCGATTGCTCGGGCGGAATGACCGATTCACCCGATACTTGCGGCAAACACGGATCGGTCTGGCAGCTCCCGTAATTCTGAGGTGCGCCGATGGCCACGCCGGTGTCGTAATGGGTGCATTGCTCCACCAGGCTGCTCGAGACAAACGTTTTCAGCTCGCACGATTCGTTGTACGTATTGTTTTTCGTCTCGCAGAAGCGCGTTTGATTGCCCCACGCTTGACGGTAATAAATCCCGCCGCTGCAATAATAGGTGTAGCTCGTAATCGTCGACGACGTGACCGAACACGTTTCCGCCGTATACGACTTGAGCACTTGCGGCTCGTTGTTTTGGCACTTGCAGTTTGGCCCGTACACCTTGTACCAGAGATCGTAGTTCCAATCGTGACCGCTTCCGCTTCCGTCGAAGTGGCCGTTGGGTACGATTGGAGTTGGTTTGCATACGTCACCCGTTGAAATGGCCACAACGCCGAGTAAATCGCTCGCATTCCACGGGGCGCTGTCGTAATCATAAAGCTCGAGCGTCGCGTTGCTCGTGAAATGTACGTACCGGTTCGGATAATAGTTCTTGCCGCTTTTTACGTTGTCCGAACGCCAGATTTCGCCCGTTCCGATGCCGTCGTAAAACGCGCGCATGCGGGCTTCGTCGCCGTTGTATCCCAAGTTTTCCCAGTCACGCGGATTATTGCAAAGCAATCGTTCCACCTTCAGCGTATACGAGCCCGCGCCCACGTTCGCTTCCGACGAACCTTTTTCTTTGCCGGCGTTGCCCTTCGAAACCACCTTCGGCATGAAGCACAGCGCGCTCACGCGCCCGTCCTTCGCTTGCGTTCCATACACGAGGCGTTCGTCTTTGTCAAACTCGACGTCCTCGCCGCGGTACGAGAATTGGAAACGCTTGCACAAGGTTTCCGCGTCTTGTTCCGGGACCGAAACCAAGAGCAAGGCATCGCGATCTTGCAGCGCCGCTTGCGCCTCCGAAGGGACCTGGAACACCTCGGGCAAACTCTTC
>CAYSYX010000946.1:0-2751 GCA_964435055.1 uncultured Polyangium sp.
GATTACGCAGATCAATCAGCTTTACGGCAAGGTCCAGATTCGCGCGGCCGGGCTCCCCACGCCCCGCGTATTCACGTGGCAGGGAATCATGAACTTCACCCCTGAAGGTAAGAAACTCGTTGATCGAGCCAAGGCTGATTTTCCAAGCAGCGGCAATTATGATGGGTATCTTTCGCCCGGAATCTACGTTCTTGCCGCAGGCTACAATCCGAATCACGTCGAAGTGGCTTTCGAGGTGAAAGCCAACGAAACGAAAGTCGTCAATTACCCCTGACGTAGCTGCTCAATCATCAGCAAAGCAACATCGAGTTCCGGGGCACGTATCAGCCCATCGAGCGGAGCAAGTGCCGGAATCAAGCCGGCGTAACGATGCGCGAACAAAGACGACGCGGCATTGGGCATCTTGTCGACGTAAAAAATGCCTTCTCGACGGAGAGCAGCAAAATCAGCCAGCCCGTAGGAAAGTTTCATGGCTCGAGGTTCTCGCGGACGCACCCTAGCACGAGCCCGGAACAACGCGCAACAACGATGACGTGCATCCTCGCCCCTGGGCGCCTCGACTGCGAAATGGCGCTTGTTTCAGCCGCAAACCTTCACCGAATCATGCCGCTCAAGGTGCCCGCTTTGCAATAATCCGGATCTCCAAACGAATCCGTCGCGACACCCATCGCATGGCAAAGCGTCAAGAGCAGCCGATTGTGCGCCTCGCCCGGATACGACAATAACCGGCCCGTTTTCAAAAATCCCCCGGCATCGCCCGCCAATACCCACGGCGTATTCTCGTGACTATGCGTGCCGCCCGAACCAAGCTCGTTGACCCAGACAACCACCGTCCGATCCAGCACGCTCCCGCCTCCTTCCGGAATCGACGCCAGCTTGTGCAGGAAATACGCGAATTGCTCCGCGTACCACGTATTGATTCGAACGAGCTTCGCTCGAGACTCGGCATCAGCCTCGCGATGCGCAAGGGCGTGAAAACCCCGCGCTTGGCAAAATGAATTGTGGTGCGGATCCGTGGCGAACTCCGGCCCGAGCCACGTGAATCGATGATTCGATCCGGCCTTGCCAAACTGGATTGTCGCCACACGCGTCAAGTCGCACGCGAGCGCCATGGCCACGAGATCCATCTGCATCCTCCCAATCGCCGGGATATTGCTGTTTTTCTCGATATCGATCGGAGCTCCCAGATCGGGCTGACCGCACGTACGCGCCGACGTGATGCCCGCACCCGTCGTCAAGCTATGCCCAATTTCCCGCACAGCCTCGATATGCGCCTCCATTTTGACGCGATCGTCCGCCGATAACCGCTTGCGCAAAACTTCCAAATCCCGCGACGCAGCTTCGAGCACTCGTTGCCGATCCTCGAGGCTCGCCTGCGTGGCGGCGCCGTCGCTCGCGCCTTGTTGCGGAATGGTTCGGAAAAGTCGATCGAATACTCGATAAGGGCTGTTCTCGGGCATGATCGGGGAACGCGGCTCGCGATAAGAAAGAGCATAAAACGCTGCATAATAAGGCTCGACCTGAACTCCACATTCGATCGACCGCAGCTTGGTTTGTCCGCCGATTTTCCCGGCAAGGTATTGATCCAACGAAATGCCTGTCGCCAGGCTGTGCAGTGGCTGCGCCGGGTCGACGATCTTGTTGTTCATCCCCGTGAGCGCCGTATTCATGCCGGCCGAATGACCGCCTCGATCGCTCTTTTCGATAATCACCTTATGGCTCAAGCCGTCAATGACGAGCAACTTGGATTTGAGCTTTTCGAGCGGCGCGAGGATGGGACTCAGCTCGAGCTTGTTGCCCGTCATTTTGGGCAGCCAGCTCTCGCGGATCGTCCCGTTCGAGCTGAAAAAGAAGACGATGCGTTTGGGAGGAGGCGCCGAAGCTGCATGCGCATCGAGCAGCGGGACAAACGGAACCACCGAAGCCGCCGCGCCCATGGAGCTCAGGAATTGACGACGATTCAAACGCGTAGCGCTCATGGCTGCACCTCCGGGGGCTGTTCTTCGTGATCGGACCCCGCATAACGGAACGCATCGCTCGTGACAATGGCAATGATGAGCTCACGCACGTCAAACCCCGCTCCCGCGAATACCTGGACCAACATATCGAGCGAACGCTTATCGTCAGCCCGCTCCACTCGACCGAGCGCCGCGCGGAACCATTGCGTCGCCACGCAGCGCCGCACTTGAGGGCTCGTGCCGAGCCGTTTGGCAAGATCGATGGCGTCGGTAAACGGGCCGTTTGCATCGTTTGTGCCTTCGAGGTCGCCCGTCGCATCGATCATCAACGCTCCGTCGGCGAGACGAAAGGCCCCGATCGCGTCGTAATGCTCGAATGCAAACCCCGGAGGATCCAGTTTGTCATGGCAATATGCGCACGAAGGCTCGGCTCGATGCTGTTTGAATCGTTCCTTTTTCGTGAGCCTCGCATCGAATGCCGGCGGGAGAATCGTGATCCCGGCCGGAGGCGGTCGAATCCGCTCGCACAAGAGTTTTTCTCGGACAAACTTGCCGCGTAACATCGGCGATGTGTCTTCCGCCCCGGCCAAGACGGACATCACGGCGGCCTGAGTCAACAAGCCCGAACGTTGGTTTGGAGGCAAATCGACGAGGGCAAAGTCGGAGCCGTTTGGCGCAGGCACACCATAAAGCTTGGCGAGCGGTGCATTGACGAAAGACTTCTTCGACGTGAGCAACGTGGCGACGGTATCGCCTCCTTGAAGCACCGCGTGCGTCGTGAAACGCAGCGTTT
>CAYSYX010000947.1:0-2749 GCA_964435055.1 uncultured Polyangium sp.
GGATGTTCCTTATAATTGGGGCATTGTTCTATATGCTTCAGGACCAGATCTGCAACTCCGAACTTGTCGACACATTTTCTGTCTGCATGTAGCGCGGGCAGTAGCAGGGGGAAAACGTAGCGATCCGGTGCCAGACACGCATCGATGTTGAGGAAGATGTCTCTCTTTTTGCATTGCTTCAGCTCCTTCTCCAGCACCGCGACTTTGGCCCGATCCGGTTCCTCCGGGACTGGTGGCGCAGCAGATAAACTCGCCTGTGGCATCGGAAGCGCCGCCAATTCTTGTCGGCATGCCGCGAGCTCGGTTTCCAATTCGGGCGCCTGACTCGTCAAGACGCTTGTCGTTGCAGTCGTCTTCGGTTTTTCTTGGACCACCCGACCTGCGAAAACGCCAACGACGAATACGACGATCAACAATCCCGCTGCCAGGATGGTGGAGGCCTTCGTGCTCATGGCGAATTCGCCCCCGGCGCACCATAACAACCCTGATGGACGCCATTCAATAACTCAGTGAGTTTTTCCTCGTCGAGCGATTCGGCCACCGCAACCGCATCCAAAATCGTTTTGCGCTCTTCCTGCGTATAGCCCTGCAAATCCGAATCAGCGGGAACGCTCTTGAAAGCCGCGCACTTCTCGAAATCGTCTTCGATATAATCGGCCACACGCACTCGCTGGACACACAAAACGTCATTCTTTGGCAAACTCAGCAGCGCATCCAAATGCGGAGGCACCGATCGGCAAAGCTCCGCCCCATGCAAAAGCTCACTCCGCCGACAAGATTTGATCTCGCCCTGGAGCGCTTCGATTCGATCCACCGGCGGCCCTGCATCCGCCGAAGCTTCGGGACGAACTCCCGTTGCCGAAGACGCCGACATGACCTTCATCCGCCGCGCCAATTTTCGTTGGCAGGCTGCAAGCTCGGCTCGTGCCGAAACGTCCTTCGAGGGTTCTTCGAGCGCGTCGTCCACTGGCGGCCACTGCGCCGCTGGCTCTGAGGTCGCCGACGATCGCCCGACCCAAAGCCCAGCGCCAAATGTCGGTAGCGCCAGCACTGCGGCGACGACGAACACCTTCGGACGCTTCTTCGGAGTCTCGGTCATGCGTCGATCGGGGTCCTCTGAGAAAACGGAAAATAAAGCACGCTAGGCCGTTTGCAGTGCTCGTAGGGGCCTGAATTTGACGACTCCGGGTTTGTCGCCGCTCCTGTCACGGGCACTCATCGAGAATACACCACGGAGTCCGGGAGAGCGGAGCGCACCTCGGGACGATCCCCATAGAAGTCCATCGCCTCACAGGCGTCGACGTCCTCGGGCAGCCCGATGGAATAAAATGTCCCGTCGGTGTCGATGACGTGTGCGTTGATCTCGGCGTTCATGGAATCCACCTGCGCTCGACTGACCCCTTCGTGGACGGTGACAACCATTTGATGGCACAAGAATCCATCTCGGCACCACCCGCACTCACAAGCAGGCACGAAAGACAGCGCCAGAATGACCGCCCCGTGCGAGAGCGAATATGGAAGCTTCATCGGTCTGCCTCCCGGCGACCAGATCGTACCACGACGAAATAGAGCGGAGCAACGAAGACGAAGAGGAGGGCATCGCCCGTTATCTGGGGTCACCTCAGAAAACGGAAAAAATCGTACGCTAGGCCGTTGATGCGCTCGTAGCGGCCTGAATTTGCCCACTCCGAGTTTGTCGCCGAGGCCCCGCGTGGGAACGGATTTCGTTTAACAAAACGACTTGTATGCGCGTTCGAGTTTCGTTAAACGAAAACGGATGGCACGTCCTTCCAGGGCTGAGGCACCTTCGACACGGATCATCGGCTTTCGTCTCACCGAAGAGGAGGAGAGTCGCCTTGATGAGCTCGTCGTGCAGTTCGGCCACAAAGACCGGTCGGCGTTGCTTCGCTCGTGGCTCGCGCAAAGGGCGCCGGATCCGAACGCCATCCGGTTCACGGAAGACGAAGAACGTCGGCTCGACGAGCTCGTTGCCGAGCAGGGGCGCGCGGATCGAACCGCACTGCTGCGGTCGTGGCTCGACCAAAAGAGGCCAAACCCGGAAGCCATTCTCGCGCGCTGTGCATCCGAGGCGGTTGCGTTGTTTTCGTTTGTCCTCGATGAAGCGAAACGGCGCGAATACCGAATATCTTGGAACGCGTATGGATTCAGGGTCAATGACAAGAATATGGCATGGAGCATGAGCTGCTCGGAACCGAATTTTATTTGGGTCGATTTCATCGACGCCGAATCCATCCGGAACAACGAATTGGCAACGGGTTTGTGGGATTGGTACGGAGCGGACGGGCTTCGTTTGGCAATTACCGAATCGAACGTCAATCGTGTGCGTGAACGAATGGCGCACATCTTCGATTCGAGGATCGCTAAGACTCCGCAAAGCAAGCAACCCGACGATATGCGGCACGTCTACGAAGCGCTTCGAGCAAAGCAAGATCCGCGCAATGGGCTGATTTACGTGCCCGCCGTCGTGCGTGCGGTTGAAGATCTGGTGCCGCTCGAGCGCGTGCACACGCTCCTTCGGGAGCTCGACGAACGCGGCGTGCTCGAGCTGCGTCCCAACGCAGGACGGAAGCGTTTGCCGGATGAGGATGCCGCCCTGTGTCCACCGGGGCCGCGGAAGACGGTGTTTGCGTACGTGAGGTGGAAGGGCCAAGTTCGGAAACACGAAAAGTAGCGCGATGTTTCATTGATCGAAGTTGAAGGGATTGAGGCATAAACGGAAATCGTACAC
>CAYSYX010000948.1:0-2735 GCA_964435055.1 uncultured Polyangium sp.
GGGATATACGGTCTGGTTGATGTGCTACACGGTGCTCCTAACAGCCATGCGGCGAGAGGAAGTTGTCTGTTTACGTATAAATACACTTCCTTTGGATCCTTCTAGTTGGAGCGTGGTGAACCCACAAGCGCCTGAGCGGTTGCGCAACGTCCGCGTCACAATCAAGTACGGAACAAAGGGACCTCAGTTTGGCGAGGACCACGGCGATAAGATAGGTCCAGAGCGCGACATTCTGATTCCGCTTTCCCTGGCGAAGCTCTGGCACGAGTATCGGAGTGGCCATCGTGCGAAAGCATTTGGTATTCGAATGAAAGGCCAACATGGTCAGGCCGCAAGGAGCGCCAAGGCCAAACGCGCAGTTCATCTCTTTCTTCGTGAATCCGATGGCGAAAGATTCATGGGTGATATGTTTGGCAAGGCATGGGCCGCAGCTTCTTCACCATTTTCGATCGATAGCCATCGAGGCGGCACCGAACAGTGGTCTCCGCACACCGGCAGGCATTGGTGGGCGTGCTCCATCTTGTGGCGTGAGTTAAAGCGATACGAAAACATCGTCTACACCAGCAATGAAACTGCCGCCGCGCTCATCGAAAACTCGGCTCTAAGCATCATTCGTCTACAGATCCAGCCTCAACTCGGACACGCAAGTAGGGAAACCACGATGCTGTATCTCCGTTGGGTCATGGAAATGCTCTCGATCCCAATCACTCTGTATGACGACGATGACTTGACGATCAGACCACCTACGCGCATTTAAGCAACTTCATTAGACTTCGTATGAGACTACGCGGCGCGAGGAATACAAAGAATCGTCTTTCAGAACCTCAATCGACGAAACTAGAGCTTGTTCGAGCCGACGACGGTGAGCAGGAGAACGGCCTTCGGTTCCGAACACGACATCCAACAAAGCCATGTTTCGTCGATCTGACGTGCTTTGACGTCGGGCGGGAAAGAGCCTATGGTTCAGGTGTCAACAAATGGTTGGGGGCATATCAAGGTCGGCCTGAACTAATTCGTGAGCTCACTCCGGCGCTCGTAGACAGGATGTCGCCTGCCGCAGAAAAAACCACAAAACGCTACATAGAAGCTCTGACGGCATGGTGGCGACTGCTTGACCAAATCGAGTCGCGTGTGGGCGATCGGCAGCGAATCACCTCCGTTCTTCAGCTAACGGAAATACATCGGCAAGCGGCCGCAGATAGAGGCCTGGCGCGGAAACATGTCGCGATGTTTTTGGCGATCGTAAATCAGACGCGCAATGCGCTGGGTCAAAAATCGCTCTACTGGAAACTGCCAGAGAAGAAAGAGCCAACTCGACACCTTGCACCGAAGACGCACTTTGATCTGATTCGAAGAACGATCAAGCAGCGTTGGTTCAAAGTTTTAGATCGGTGGGAGCGCACGGAGCAATTGTTAGTGGGCGTTTCGAATAGTGCCACTAGCAATCCAGATTCAAGTGATCACACGGACAGAATGCCCCGAAAGCTTAGCGCCGAAGACACGCGCTTGCGCATGAACTACCAGCATTTTTTGGAGGTTGCAGAGAAGACGGGACGTGCGAGGCCTAGTGGCGACATGCTGTATCAGGGGATGACATCGTCAGCGTTTAGCTTTAAGGGATTTAGCGTTCGTGAGATGCTTGCCGGCTTCTATCCAAATGGCGACGATATCCGAGTTGCATTTCACCTTTGTCTTGCAAGAACAGGATGGAATCCTGCAGTACTACTCAGCCTTGATGTGAACACCAAGTTCATCGAGACTCATCCGATGGACGATCGCCGATACGTATTGCGTGGAACGAAAGATCGAGCTGGAGGTGCCGAACAGATACACGAGGGCCTGTTCAAATCACAGGGCAGCGCAGGGTCGGTACTGCAGAAGCTGCAAGAGAAGACTGCACCGCTTAGGACGCAACTGCAGGATGACCTTGCGAAATGTAAAAAGGACCGGGAGAAGTCTCTCGCAGACGGTCTTGCTCTGCAAGTCGCCAGTCTCGATCGCCGAATAATGGAACTTGAGAGTGCGGTTCGATCTCCCTGGATCTACGCGTCGACAGCCAGTGGTGGGGACCTAGTCGCACGGCTAACAGATACAAACTACGGAACGTCTTCGAACGCGGCAAAGGGATCGTATCTGCAGGTTCTGGTGAGAGAGATCAACTCGAACCTACCTCCTGATCAGCAAGTAAGCCATATCACCGCCAGTGATTTCCGAGACGGATTCGCTTACGACATCTATCAAGCAAGTGGAGGTTCGATACTTGCGGTGTATAAGGCGCTTTCCCATCGAAGCATTGAATCGACTTCAACCTATCTTCGGACTACGTTGCTAAAGGCCGAGCATCAAAAACTTTTCGGAACCTTCAGTCAAGCGCTTTGGAGCGAAATCGAAGTCCGGTCAGCTGTGGATCCGACAGTGCTGGCGAAATGGTCTCGAGATGGCTCCTTAACGGTCGATCAACGAAATCGCCTCAATTCCTATCGAAATGTGATGATGACCCGCTTGGGGACAGGATGTCGCGATCCCTTCAATCCTCCAAAACACATTGACCCAAACTTTATCGCGGACGGAAAGTCGATGTGTCACGTTCAACGATGCACATTGTGTGTCGAGCATGCAGTCATCATGCCGGAGAGCATGCAGGGTCTATGCAAGCGATTGGTGGAGCTTCGTCATCTGAAATCGCAGATGAGTGCGAGAACGACGCTCAACGTGGCGAGCCTGGACGAGGAGCT
>CAYSYX010000949.1:0-2728 GCA_964435055.1 uncultured Polyangium sp.
GCCGGAGGCTCCGGAGAAAGCAGCAGCTCCAGCGGCAATGGCGGCAGCATGAGCAGCTCGAGCAGCAGTGGCAGCATGAGCAGCTCGAGCAGCAGCGGGAGCATGAGCAGCTCGAGCAGTGGTGGCGGCGGTTCGCCGGGCATGATTGTCGAACCTTCGGATCCCGGGGCGGGGGACGTGGCCTTCGTCATTCGAGCCGACCAGGACGTGCACGCGATCAGTCCGTTGATTTATGGCATCAATCAAGTCCGCGATTTGGACACGAATCAACGGGGTACGACGTTGGTGCGTATGGGTGGTAATCGCCTGACCGCATACAATTGGGAAAACAATGCCTCGAACGCCGGTACGGATTACATCAATCAAAGCGACGATTATTTGATGATGGGTCTGCCCAACGGCGACAAAGCCGGTGAAGCCGTACGGGCGCGAGCAGCCACGGCATTATCGAAAAATGCCGCGTTCCTCGCGACCATTCCGATTTGTGGATATGTCGCGGCGGACAAAAACGGAGGAGGGGACGTCAATCAGACGCCCAATTACCTCCAAACACGATTCCGAAAAACCGTCGCTCGTAAAAATGGTGCGTTTTCCCAAACCCCCGACCTGGCCGATGATTCCGTCTACCAAGATGAATTCGTCGCGTTCCTGAAAACAGCATTTCCCGCCGCGTTTAATGGCAGCCAAGCCCAATTTCTCTTTTCGCTCGACAACGAGCCGGACCTTTGGTCGAGCACCCATCCGCGCATTCACCCGAACGCCGTCGGTTATGCCGAGCTCGTGCAAAAGGACATCGACTTTGCCAAAGCCGTCAAAGACGTCGCTCCGAACGCGCTCGTCACCGGGTTTGTCTCGTATGGATACAACGGTTACACGACGTTGCAAAACGCGCCCGATCAAAATGGCAACTTTATCGAATATTGGCTGGATGCCATGAAAAACGCCGAAATGCAGGCCGGTAAGCGCGTCGTCGACGTGCTCGATTTGCATTGGTATCCCGAAGCACGCGGAAATGGCCAACGAATCACGGGCGACGATACATCGGCGGCATCCGTGCAGGCGCGAGCGCAAGCGCCGCGATCGTTATGGGATCCCACGTACAAAGAAGACAGCTGGATTGCGAATGACGTCCTCCAAGGGCCCATCGCGCTCTTGCCGTGGATCAAAGCGAAAATCGACGCACATTATCCGGGCACCAAGATTGGTTTTACCGAGTATTGGTACGGCGGAGGAGCGAATATCTCGGGCGCGTTGGCGGAAGCCGACGTCTTGGGCATTTTCGGCCGCGAAGGCGTGTTTTTGGCCAATATGTGGGAACTCAACAACAACGTCGACATGGCGTACACCGCCTTGCGAGCTTTCACCAGTTACGACGGGCAGGGGAGTCATTTCGGAGATACGTCGGTGCACGCAACATCGAGCGATGTGGGCAAAGCGAGCGTATATGCGAGCATCGATGCGCAAAATTCCGGACGAATGGTGCTCGTCGCCATCAACAAAACCACCGGTTCCCTCAAAGCTTCGATGCAGCTCGCGGCGTATGGCAATTACAAGACCGCGGAGATTTGGCAAATCACGAGCGCCAAAGCGGACCTCGTTTCCGCCGCTGCATTGCAAGCAAGTGCGACAAACGGGTTTGTCTACGACATGCCCGCCCTCAGCGTATCCGTGATTGTTCCCAAACCGTGATGCTCGATTGAGTTTGCCCGCGACTCACGTTGCCGGCCGATACAATACATCCGAGCGCAGAACGTATTTCGTCCCTTCCGTCACGGGTTTTCCCGCGTGCAGCAGTTTGTGCTGAAATAACAGCGATTCTCCGGTTTTTGGCACGATTGTCCGCGATTGCTCGGGAAAATCCGTCTCGCCCCCGGAAAAACCTTCATTCAAATACACCATCAGCGTCAGCAAACTCTGCGTACCCCCTTCGCCGGCGTAGGATTGATCCTGGTGCAGCCCGAATTGTTGCCCCACTTCATAACGATAAATACGCAACGGCAGATAAATGCCCACGACATCCATGCCGATTCGCCCGCGATCGCCCATTTCGGTCGTCATGCGCGCCGGCACGTGCGGACGAATGCGCCTGAAAAGTTCATCGGCCAATGCCGGATCGCGAAGCACTGCCGTCGTACTGCTCCGAATGCGTGTGTCGACAACCCGCCCGGATTCCGCGTTCACGGTTGCCGCAAGCCAAGGCCCCGGTTTGCCCTGCTCCAGGATATTCGCGCATTCTTCCGCGGTAAAAAGCGCAGGCACCGTCCAAAGCAACGGCGCGGTAAAGTCGAAATGCCCGACGTAGAGTCCCATACCTCGAGCATGAACCAAAACCAAGCCCTTGTCCATCCGTGTTCAAAGCAGCTCGGGCGGACAATCTCAATTCGCGTTTTCCGCCGCCGCTTTCTCCGATTCCTCCGAACGTCCCGCTCGATACAACAATGCACACACGCCGAGCACAATCAGTAAGCCGCCCACAATGGCCGCCGTTCCTTCGAGGTACGTGAACTTCTTCGACGCAAAATGCACCGCGTCGAGGGTTCGCGCAAAACCCGAATCTCGCCATCGACCGGCACCCGCATCCCGTGCCTGTGCTCGTAGCCCCGGAATCGTCCCTGCCACGGTGTCGCATGGACTTTGCCGCGCACCCTGCGGCCGCGAGCCTCGGTGCTCACGGTGCTGACGAACCCGTCCGGGCCGAATGAAAACACGAGGCTCGCGGCGACATCTC
>CAYSYX010000950.1:0-2727 GCA_964435055.1 uncultured Polyangium sp.
CATACCGGTGGTGGAACCAGGCACCTTGGAATGGTCCCCGGGCAAATCCTCGGCCTCAATTATTTTCAGCTTTATGCCAACGTGCCCCCGGTGCTCGAGGCGGGGCAAAAAGCGCTTGCGGGTGAAGTGATCATCGAACACGACAGCCGAGTCTTCGATCGATTCTTTACGGCCATTACGGTGCCGGTTCGAGCTGCCAGTGGTGAGATCACGGGCGTCGCGGGTTTGACCACGGACATCACGATGCTCAAGAGGACCCAGCAGGAGCTGGAGGAAAAGCTGGCGCTGATTGAAGAGCAGCAACGAACGATTCAAGATTTGTCGACGCCCATCATTGAAGTTTGGAAAGGCGTCGTGGCGGCTCCGGTGCTTGGCGCATTAAATGGGGAACGAGCGGACAAACTATTGGAGCGACTGCTCGAATACATCGTGGCCAAGCAGATTCGATTTGCGGTGCTCGATATGACCGGAGCGGCCGCCGTGGATGCGGCGACGGCCGATGCATTGGGGCGTATCGTGCAAGCGATCACGCTTCTCGGGGCCGAAGCGTTGCTCGTGGGGCTTTCTCCAAGCGTGGCGCAGACGATTGTGTCGCTGGGTATTTCCATGACGAACGTCAAGACGCTGCGGAACCTCGAAGAAGGATTGCGTTATTGCATGCAGAGGAAGTAATCGATTTGGTTGAATCGGTCCGAGCCTACAAAATCCACACTTTGCGCGGTTTTGGTCCCGCCGGTTCCGCCGGCGCGGGCTGTGGCTTTCGCGGCGCAGCCGCAGGCCCGTGCACGTCGTGTCGTTCACCCACGTACGACGGAAATCGCGGCACACCCGTATCCGATAATTCTTGATATCGAAACGTGATCATCGCGCCAATCGGTGGCGGTGATTCCCGTTCTTTGTCGCTCAGTCCGGTACCCACCGAGAAACGAATGCCATTGGGCAATTCCACGAGCAGCGATCCGAGGCGACCTTTGTGTTTGCCCGTGCCCGCTTGATGAGCCACCACGACAGCTTCGGCGTCGTGAAACGTCTTGACTTTCAGCAGCGAAAACGATCGGCCCACTTCGTATTTCGATCCGGGACGACGCATCATCAGCCCTTCGCCGCCCAACTTTTCCACCCGATCAAGCTCGGCGCGTAAATGGTCCATACCGCGACAACGCTCTTGTTCGAGCGCTCGGGCATAAGGCGTGCGTTCGGGCGAAAGGTGTTTGTCGATTTCGGCCAAACGATCCTCGAATGGCGCTTGGATGGCCGGGGCATCGAAAACGACGTAGGTGATTTCTTTCCAATGGTCGCTGCGATCTTGCCTGCGAACGATGCTGGTGGCCCGTTGAAACTTTTTGCGTCCGGCCCAGAGCTCTCCATCGAGGATCACGTTGGGCAAGCCTTCAATGAACCAGTCCGGCGCGTAAAACTCGTTTCCCAGGCGTGAAATGAAGACTTTACCATTCCAATAGGCCCGGATGCCGTCGAGTTTTTCGCTCATCCAATACCCGGTCAAATCTTGAGTTTGGTCCCAGCTATGCGCGAGCAGCAACGGCGGAACCTGCGTCGAGGTGCTGGAAGCGGGCGTCGAAGTCGTCGTGGAGGTTGGGGAAATGCCGGACGACGTGTTAGAACCGGACGAACCGGCGGATCTGGCGGATGTCGTGGAAGGGGCGGGGATGGCGCCGGAGATACGGGCCAATTCGACGGCTTCGCCACGGAAAGCTTTGAGGTGTTTGCAGGTGCGTTTTTCGATGCGGATCGATTGATTTCGCCAAGCAGGGCAACTGCATGAATACACGCCGCCGACGTTGCGCAGGTTGTAGCGTGAGGATCCCGAGCCTTGTACTTCGGTGGATTCGCCGTCGGCCAAATCAGCCATGGAACGCTCCTATCGTGTGGCCAGTAGAGCACGGCGGCGAGGGCAAGGGCAAGCGGTTTTTGCGCCGCGTGGATTGCCGTGAGTCTACGCAGTGAGGGCCTGCGTCGAGGTTCGGGACAAACCGCGGCGAGGAAAGCCGTGACAAACGGGATGACGTTTGTCTTGCATCGATGAATCGATGCGTGTAAGGTGGGCTCATGGCTGAAGGATCAAACAGGGCACCGTCACGTGATGGTTCGGGTTCGAGCGTTTTTGGGGCGATCATTCGCAGCCTCGTCACGCTCGCGGCCATCGGCTTTTCCGTGGCGTGTGTGTACAACGTGTTCGGGGTTGGAGGCGAAGTCGAAGCGATGGCGAAAGAACTCGCTTGTCAAGGCCAACCATTACCATGCACCGCGCAATACACGCGCGCCGGACGAACGCCATTTTCCCACACGTTCACGATGTATGTATCGGCCACGTCCGGCGAAAAGCAAATCGAATGCGCTCGCCAGTTCATCTTCGTGGGCGATTATTCGTGCAAAATGGAAGGCGGCGCCTTTGCAAGCGCTTCGCCCGCGGCGAGTTCGTCGGCGAAATCCGGCGGAACATCCACCACGCCCGCACGACCTTCACAAAAGCCCAAGCCGAGCGCATCGTCGGGGTCGGCGGTTCCCGCAGCGGCTTCAGCTGCACCATGAAACGGGAAATGCCGCCGCGGCCGCCGCGGACGCGTCTTGCGCGCACGGGAACACCTCATCGGCCGCCGTGAACGTGTCCCCGACTTGTGAAACGTCTCCAAAAGTAGCCGGTATCGCTTTCCACAACGTGGAAGCGCGCCATATGTAGCCGGTATCGCTTTCCACAACGTGGAAGCG
>CAYSYX010000951.1:0-2726 GCA_964435055.1 uncultured Polyangium sp.
GACCATATTGCATTCACGAAAGATGACGACGAACTCTATATGTCTGCCTTTTATGCAGGACAGGCGGTGTTCTCACGCGGATACGGCAATTACTTGGGGCTGTGCAAACTTGGGCGTTTCATGGGTGAGCAGATGGGCTTGCGCTTCACACAGTTCTCTTGCCACGTGGCAATGGCAAAACTGCAAATGTCGGGTAAGAAGAAAAAAGACAATACAAAACCGATCGGGCCCAAGGAAATAAGAAAACTTGCCCAAGAGATGCGCGCGACAATCGCTGAGAATGCCACCGAAGAAAATATCTGAACGTTCCACGGCAAGCAAATTATGTCGAAATCCAAGACGGCAAAGCCCAAGACCGCAAAGCCCAAGGCAGCGATATCGAAGGCACCGCAACCTGCGGCGCCTACTGTATTCACCAAGCTCGACCCCGCAAAGCCCAGCAAGGTATACGATACGTATTGGACTTTCGCCGCTGAACGGCAGGCAATTTTTTTCCGCCGAATCGAACAGCCCCATGGATTGTGGACGAAAGACCCAATCTTGGCACGTCATAAGTTCACGAATGCATATCGTGCTTCGGATCGTGTCAGTCAATACTTGATTCGTAACGTCATCTATCAAGGGCCACAAGACACACGCGAGGTTTTCTTCCGAACCGTACTTTTCAAATTGTTTAATAAGATTGACACTTGGGAGCTGCTGGAGCGGAGCTTCGGCACGGTATCGTGGGAAGATTATCGGTTTGGCAAGTACGATAAGCTTCTCAGTGCGGCAATAAATCGTGGCGACACGATTTACTCCGCTGCGTACATTATGCCAATGGCGGCAGGATTCGAAGGCGACCGCAAACATCAAACGCATCTCCGACTTTTGGAACGCATGATGAAACAGGATCTGCCCAATCATCTGGCAGATGCACGTTCGCTGAAATTGGCCTATGAGAAAATCCGGGAGTATCCAATGATGGGCCCCTTTCTCGCGTTTCAGTTCCTGATCGATCTGAACTACAGCCCAATCATCAATTTCCCCGAAATGGAATTTGTTGTACCTGGACCGGGAGCGCGGGATGGAATCAAGAAGTGCTTCGAGACAACCGGAGGTTTGTCGGAAACTGATATCATCCGCCTCATGGCCGAACGACAAGATATCGAATTCGAACGCCTCGGAATATCGTTTCAGAGTCTTTGGGGACGGCCACTTCAGTTGATTGACTGCCAGAATATTTTTTGCGAAGTCGACAAATATGCGCGTGTCGCGCATCCCGACGTAGAAGGGTTGAGCGGTCGAAGCCGGATCAAACAGATGTACAAGCCGGCCCCAACGCCAATTCCTTACTGGTATCCGCCGAAATGGGATATCAACAGCAAAATCGAGGAAACGCTCCAAAGAGTACCTCCCTTGGCTTCCGCCACTACGCAACAGACACCCTCGAACCCAGGCACGGGCAAATCCCCCGCATCACGGCCCATCGCCGTCTCGAGACACGCACAACAAATGATTCCGTTCGATACTCCTCTGGTATCGGCGTCCGGTCCAACGGCGGTCCATTCGAACCAGCATTGTGGCGACACCTTGGGCCTCGACGAATATCAAGACATGGTCAAGATGAGCCGCAGATACGGTAATCAGGGTGTTTCGTACGCGCTTCTTGGTCTTTACGGCGAAACCGGCAGCCTCCTGAGCGAATTGAAAAAGAAGCGCCGAGAGGCCCAAGGCTATCCAGCTTTCGCGGAAGCCGTCACCGAAGAATTTGGTGACGTGCTGTGGTATTTGGCGGACCTGGCACTGCACGCGCAGATCCGCCTTAGCTCGGTCGCGGAAACAATGCTTCATCATGAAGACGACGGCGAAACCCCAGCTCGCGAAGTCAACAAATTCGCTGACTTGCAGAACCCAAGGTCAGCATTTGGCGGTCCAACGGCTACTGACGAGTATCAATTGACGCTGATGCGAATCGGAGCAGTAGCGGGCGAGGTTCTGGCGGCATACGAAAACGGGCTCCCATTCGTGAACTCGGCCGCGGTGCGCCAACATTTGGCCAAATTCCTACGAGCCCTAGTCAAAGCTGCAGATGCGGCAAACATCAGTCTGGAACAAATCGCCATAGAAAACAAGAGGAAAATATTCGATCGATGGAGAAGCGACGGAACAAACCGCTCGCCGCTGTTTGACATCGATTTTGAACCGGATGAACAGCTTCCGCGCCACATCGAAATGACTTTTATCGAGAAAACGCGCGGCGAAAAAAAGTACGTCATCCAAAAATTGCACGGGGTTATCATTGGAGATCGACTAACGGACAATATGGTCGAAGACGACGGATATCGCTTCCATGACGTGTTCCACCTCTCCTACGCGGCAATTTTGGGGTGGTCACCGGTCACACGAGTGCTCCTTCGCCGCAAGCGCAAGAGTAAACCACAGATTGACGAGGTACAGGACGGGGCTCGTGCCATTATCGTTGAAGAAGGCGTATCCACGTGGATTTTTAGCCATGCTGCGAAACGTGATTTTTTCGAGGGGCAAGAGACAGTCGATTATTCACTCCTAAAATCGATTCGACGACTTGTCACCGGATTTGAGGTCGAACAATGCCCCTTATGGCAATGGGAGCGAGCAATACTTGAGGGATTTCATGTCTTTAGGCAGATGCGCCACCACCGAGGCGGAATCGTAACAGCAGACCTCAACGACAGACGCATATCGTTTCGCGAATCGGCGTGACG
>CAYSYX010000952.1:0-2723 GCA_964435055.1 uncultured Polyangium sp.
CCTGCTTTCCGGCGGCTACGCCGCCAAACCATTTGCTCGCACCCAGGCAATTTCTTCATTGCCTGAATTTACGCCACGCGTTCCGGATGGCGAATTCCACCGGATTCGCAAAGTCAACGTGGCGCCCGGGGTCAGTCCGGATACGCGGAACGCCGGCCACGATGTCCCGCCACGTGTAGCGGATGCCGTGGTGTGAAAATGACAAACCATGATATGCCGGAGCACACCAACCAATTCGAGCCATAAACTCAAATTGCCCTGCACTGTCAATGTGCACGCAATAAAGCCCATAATCTCGATGATGCCGCTTGCCGGCACAAGGATATCTATCGTTACTACGGTCGACTCGAGAGCCGCGGAGGTGGTGAGCGAGGTCGTGGTGTTTTGCCCGAGAAAGGTTTGGCCTGGTCCAATCAGCGAGATTCCACTGCCCCATACACCGGCCGTTTTTGGACCGTACAGCCTGCCCGCCGTGGGATCAATCGCATAATCGCCATCCACGCCAAACCCGCTCCCGGGTGCGCCAACGGTGAACAAAATCGTGTTGCCATTGGTGCCGTTTGTCCCAGCGTCGCCGCGCGGAATGGCAAAATCGAGAATGGCCGCGTTCAACGTTCCGACGTTTGTCACGGACGCAGACGAACCCGGAGCGCCCGTTGTTACGGCCCCGACTGCAACCGTTGCCGCGGCGCCGGGAGCACCCTGTATTCCCGGAGGTCCGGGCATGCCTTGTGCACCGGCCCCGCCAAACCCACTGCCCCCGAAGCTCATTGAATGCCTCCCTCGCGGCACGCAATTTCAACAATCGCGGCCGCCGAGCCTGTCGATTCAACCACGTACAGGCCGTCGAGTGTGTTCGCCGTTTCGTCGGCAAATTCACCACTCAGCGTCCATCCTTCCGAGGCGCTATCGTTTTCCCGGACGCGCACGGATCCGGAGCGGGTTTTGATCGAAAACCCGCGAATGAGGTTTGGCGCGGCCGTGCCCGAATTCCACACGGCTTCGGACAATGATTTTTTGCCCCCGGCCGCGAGTGTTATCAGGCCGGTGCGGAGGCGGGTGGGTTGACCGAGGGCGGTGATGATTGGCATGGGGCTCCAAATTGCCGGGCTGCGTCGAGGCGGCGAACAGGGAGGGTTGGAGCTCGAGCGCCCGGCACGGGAGCCTCTACCACGAGCTGCTGAAAAAATCAACATCGCGTGTGCAGGATTGCTTGACTAGAGCGACCTAGTGTGTCTAGCGGCGCTCGTTCCTCGGACAAACCAGGACAAACCTGCTTGTTTTGTAGGCTTTTAAGAAATCGACACGAGGGCAGAAAATAAATCTTGCACTAGGTCGCTCTTGTGTTACTTTGAGGAAGTCGACGGCGTGGGGCCGAGGCGGGAATCAATAGGCAACCCAGCCCCGCCGGAGCAATCCCGCGGGGCTTTTGAGGTAGAGGGTGATGACGATGAAACGACAAAAGAAAACTGTGGTGTACGTGTTGACCGAGCAAGCCTACGAGGGTGACGGTTTCCAGGCGCGTTTTGCATTCAATGCGACCGGCGACGACGACGCGAAAAGCAAGGCGCTGAACTGGGCAATTCGCCACAGCAAGGATCGCCGGACGGTATCGGCACGACCTGCCGTAGGCGACGAACTGCTGATGTCCTGCGAGGATTCGTGGGTTAGGTGAGCGACGCAAGCGTCGTCGCGCCCCGGTAGGCCACGAGCCCCGGGGTTGGGGCCGTGAAGGAGTAGGGAAATGCGATTTGTTGTAGATTGGGGCGGTGACGGGGTAGGGGACTTTTCGGATATGTCCGAAGAACACGAGTCTCCCGAGCGAGCTGTAATGGCTCACATGAAATGGCTTCTAAACGAATGCCTCGATGGCGATGACGACATCGCCGAAGTCCTCAAAGGCGAGTGTTGGCCGGACTATTCGATGCGCGTCGCCTGCGAATCTGGGGAGGTTTGGGATTTCGAGCTGATCGCTGTCCCGACTGGATTCGATTTTTCGCGCCCCAAGGGGCATCAGGTTGTTTGGGCGCCCGTCATGATCGAGCAGAAACTTGCACCGCTGCGGTGCAAATTCGATTGGTGGGACGGCGACCCCAAATGGGGTGATGAGCCTGGGATCTACATGAATCACTTCTGCCGTGAAGAGCCGTGCAAAGAGTGTGCTGAGATGGGAAAGGCCGTGTCGCTGTGACCGATCTCGACTTCGACCGGCCCGGAAAGGGCCGCGTCGCCAAACGCCGGGCGTTTTACATTGCGCCCGCGCTCGAAGCGTTGGTGCTTGCGCATCCGCTAACGGCCCGCTGCGTATCGGCTCACGGTACGTGGCACACCACGCTCGTGGGGGCGCTGCTCCGCGCCTTCGTAGCCGGCGATGTGCAGCAGCTCGAGCAGCACCTCACGGCCACGCTTGAGGAGTCGCGCGCCTCACACGTTGCGGCGCAAGCGAAGGGCCAGGCGACGATGCGAGCCGATCCGTCGCGGCGTAAGCGCCGACACGCAAAAAAAGTTTGAGCCGGTGACGATTTGTCTTGACTGGACGTTCCCGACGAACGTTCGGCAAGACGAACAGTGACGAAACGCTCAAAAACAAGGCGTTTCGAGAAAAGCGCAAACGAGTGAAGATTTTGTTTGCACTAGGGCGACCTAGTGTGTAGAGTGAGGTCATCAGGTCGCGGTTGCGACGGAGAGGCGGATAGGGAGATGGCACGAGCACGACAAGCACG
>CAYSYX010000953.1:0-2721 GCA_964435055.1 uncultured Polyangium sp.
TGGTTGGAGCGCGACCAGGGTGAAGGTCGTCGTGGTTGGAGCGCGACCAGGGTGTAGGTTGTCGTGGTTGGAGCGCAATCACGGTGAAGCTCGTCGTGGTTGGAGCGCGATCACGGTGAAGGTTGTCGTGGTTGGAGCGCGACCAGGGTGAGCGTTGACAAATTTGCAGGAGTGACGCAGGACGGCGTAGACGCGTCAAGTGCGAAATTGCCACTTAGTTTGGATTCGGCGCTGTGGCATTTGTGGTACTCTGTGGTGATATGTATCTGCGATACTCCGGTGCTCCACTTCGGCCGGTACTTTTGGCTATTCTTGCGCTGCTTTCGTCCTGTCTTCCGCATGTGGCCGGTCAAGAGATCAGCGCTCCAAGCGAGCAACACGCGCTGCCCTCCGCCGGCATAGCGATGCGTCTGCCCACCGAACCAGATCTTTTCGGGTGGGATCCTGGATCTCGGGGGAACCTGTACCGATTGCATCGTGAAGGCGTTGTGGCGGTACGCTACGAGGTGACTCTTGGGAAAACACAGCTTGAATTATTGTCTAATTGTATCGGTACCGCGGAAAAGTATCACTTTACTGCCTATGCCGAAACCAAGAAAAAAATCGCACATAATGCCAATGAGCTATTCGCTGAGCTTCCTGTCGGTGCCGCAACTTTGTCCGGAAAATTGACGGGCAGTCGCGTGCTGCGAACGGACTATATGCTCCTGGGGATTGCGTCTATCCCCCCCGGGACAACGTATTACCGAAACAACCTGCGCGGACCCGATTGCGCTCGGGCAACGCATGTCGTGACATCCATTCATTTCGGAGGTTTTGCAATGGCTGCCGGTGACGCGCGAAAGCTCGAGGCCGTAGCAAGTGTATTTTCGGCGGGTGCGGGAATCGCAATGTCTGGCGACGTGGAAGAAATCGATCGGGCAGGCATCGTCGAGGAATGCGAAAAAGCACAAAAGACCGCAGTCCGAAGCCAACAATGTGATGTTCCTCTACGTATTCAGCTCATGCCACTCGAAGCCGCCATTTCCGCTGCACCACAATTGCCCGCGCCGAATCCGACGCCACCTCAACCGCCGGCGGAATATCGCCCACCTGCACAAATCCCGGCTCCGGTTCAAACGTCAATTTCTGCTGCAATAAAAAAGGATCTGGACATGGTGATCAAACATGCGTGTGAGGAGTGTAAACGCCTCGGCGCAACCGAACAACAAGCTTGCTGGAATGAATATCGGGAAGATATACGAAGTATCGAAGGCACAATCAAGCGGTTGCCTGAAAATGAGCAAAAGGAAATCAACGAATATCTTAGCTCGAGATACGGGAATGAAGCGTGTCCGCGTTAAACTTGCTTCCGTGCTGAGGCAGCCTCTTTATCGCGCCCGCCACATCCATTCCCGCGGCGACTCGTACGACGCTGCCAGGTGGCTCAACAAGCACAATACACGAAGTGAAATGGCTGTCGCGAGCCGTCTGTTTGTCCCGTCATTTCTACCTTCCCGAATCCGTCCACAAATCTGTTGACATGCTCGCCCTTGTGTGGCAATTTCGCGTCGGCATGCGATTGTTGTTCAACACCACCGGCCCGTGTTACCCTCATAGGCATTACATGATTCCGCCTGGCCGGCGTCTTGGTCGGGTGCTCAAGTTCATCGATGACAGCAAATATTTTACGCTGCATGCGGGGCGACAAACGGGCAAGAGTACGAGTATCAAGTGGCTGGAGAAGCACTTGAATGCGTTGGGACAGGTGCGAGCGATCTACGTCGATATTGAAACAGCGCGGGAAACCGCGGATGTTGGCGAAGCCATGACGACGATCCTCGATTGCTTCCAGGATCTGCCGGAATCTGTTTTACCTGCGACCATGCGTCCCAGCAAACCCGTGGTCGATGAATGGTTGCAAAATCCCAAGACCGCTCTGCTGCGATACCTGCGACACCTGGCGACCCAAGAGCAACGTCCGTTGGTGCTCTTCATTGATGAAGCTGACGCGTTGGTCGGTGACGCGATGATTTCATTTTTGACCCAATTGCGACAAGGCTACATCAGCCGCGAAGAGACGCCATTTCCGGCAAGCATCGTGCTTGTTGGAATGCGCCAAGTACGCGATTACATCGTGAGTACGGATCAACGAAAGGCCATTTCGTGGCTCGGTACCACATCACCGTTCAACATTACCGCCGAAGCGATGACGCTTGAACCCTTTACCGAAGCTGAAGTGGAAGAGCTGCTTTTGCAACACACGACAGCGACGGGTCAACGATTCGAACCGGAAGCGATTCGGTACATTTACGAATTGGGTCAAGGCCATCCTTGGCTTACGAATGCGTTGGCGGATCAAATCACAAACAACGACGTCGAAGATCGTTCGATTGCGGTGACGGCTGCGCACGTCGAAGCGGCGAAAGAAACGATCATTTTGGAAAGGCGTTCGCATATCGATTCGCTTGTCGCCAAACTACGCGAAGATCGCGTCCGGCGCGTGCTTGATCCGATGCTCACGGGAGACCGTGCACCAAACGATGTGCTCGACGACGATTTTAATTACGTGCTGGGGTTGGGTTTGATTCGCAAAGTTGGCGGGCATTATCAGATTGCCAATGCAGTTTATCGCGAAGTGATTCCGCGGACGCTCAATTATGTGCAGCAAATGCAAATCTGGAACGAGCCGGCGTGGTACGTCCAGAAAGACGGGTTGCTCGATATGGGCAAACTCATGAC
>CAYSYX010000954.1:0-2719 GCA_964435055.1 uncultured Polyangium sp.
TCGGCGATGTCCTTTTTGGCCCTTGGGCCAAAAAGGAGTAGTGAAGCCGCCGGCGGAGCCCCCCCCTCGTAAACCGGCTCGTCGCGCAGCGCGCTTGTTAGCGCGCGGAGCGACCGTGGAAATCACCGCGTGCGCTTTCAATTCCCTTGCCCCCAAATCACCGGACTTGCTCGCAATTCCCTTGCCCCCAAATCACCGGACTTGCTCGCAATTCCCTTGCCCCCAATCCACCGGACCTGCTCGCAATTCCCCCGCCCCCAATTCAACGGACCTGCTCGCAATTCCTCCGGCCCCAATTCAATGGACGCGTATTCACGACGGCCACGGCAATCGCTCCGGCGAAGCACTCGGCGCCATGGGATCGTACCAGTAAAACACTTCCGCCTTCGGTGCGAATCTTTCGAATGCCCCGCGATCCCGATCCGATACCGTTTCATCCAGCGCCGAATGATATCCCCACACGCGCGCGTCATCCTCGACCGTCGGCACACGCGCACAAACGTCGATGATCTCCGCCGACGGATTCATTGCATGCAAATCTTTTTTCGTCAGCATCGGCGAACATGCCGACACCTGATTCGCAATGGACAGACCTACCAACAGCCGCGACAATCGAGCTACCAGATGGTTGTTCATACGGCGAGGGCATCATGCATGCATGCGGGCGTCAAGTTATCCGAAACGCATGGCCGGATCCCGCTCAAACGCAAGCTGACGCCTACCGCGCGACACGTGGTAAGAAAGAACTTGTGACTTGCCACGAATTCAACGATGATTCGACGCATGCACCTGGATGACCCCACTTCACGACCCACCCAAGTCCAAGGTGTACGAGGTATCTTCGGCAGGCCGTTCATCAACCTCGAGCGCTACATCGACACGACATCATTTCCTCAGCTGCACGAAGAGGTTTGTCTCGCCCTCGCGCAGATCCCCGTCGGTTACACGGGGGGCTGTCATCGATCGATGCGCATCATGCCCGAGGGGCGTGAGCACGAAGCTCACGTCGATTACGCCGAGGTGATTCGAGCGATGACGCCGGAGCAATTCGATGTGTTTCGACGGCTCGCGGATGATCCGAACGCGATCGCGCCGGACGCTCGGGAGACGCTCGAGTTTGGCGAGGAACGAGCGATCCCGTTGTCCCGGCGGCAAATGTTGTGGCTCGAAGTGCGGTTTGGCGTGTACTTCCCTTGGAAGTTCTACGTGGAACTGATCCCGAACCGATACTGGGGTGACAAATCGAACGCCGAAGGGAAAGCTTTCACGCGGATCGCTCGGACATTTTTTCCGAAGACGATCGAATTCGTGCACAGCTTGCCTTTTCAGCAGATTGGTCGCTGCAACATCATGGGACTGCAATCGTTCGATCACGGCACGGTGCATCGGGACGGCGAGCCGGATGAACAGGACGAACCGGATCATTTCATCACCTTCGTCCCGGGAGGCGACAAACGGCTTTATTTATGGGATCCGGTGCAACGTCGCGAGATCTTCGTCGACGGGCGCGCGTACTGGTTCAACGATTTCGATTACCATGGGGTTGAATCGGCACCGTTTTTTCGGTATTCCATTCGCGTGGACGGTATCTTTCATGAGGATTTCCTGGAGCGGCTTCACGATGACGTGAAGGCGGGAGGTTGAGAGCACGTGAAGCCATCGGAGAATCCCTTCGTTCGCGATGAATGGATCGACAAACCCGGTATCGTCGGCGCTCGCTGGTGGAACCAATCGCTTCGGGAAGCCACCAAGCTGCAAACTCGACGGACGGTGCTCATGTTTGCCGGCGTGAGCGCAGCGATGGTGGGTTGCGGTATCACGGCCGTAATGAACAGCGGGGATGACGACGACATCGCGACCCGTGAGGAAATGCGCACGGCGCTCGATTTGCAACGTGATTACGGCTGGAACTTCGGCGCTTCCGATGAGCTGCTCGTGTACGACGGGACCGTAACGACTCCGTTCGATCGGTCGAGCCTCACTCGGCTCGTGGACGAACTCGCGCCCGTACGTCCGGATTTGCAACGTTATTATGTCAATACGTTGTTTCAATCGCCCGAGGCCATGCCGAGAAACCCCTTGCCGGTCGAAGCAGGACAAACGCCGACCAAACCCATTGCCGAAGCCTTGCGCCCCATGTTCACCTCGAGAATGGACGAACTGTACAAAATCGGGCGAAACCTGGCCACGCTTCTCACGAAAGGCTCGGCAGCTCCCGTCGCCTTGGTGATCGATATGGACGGGCCCAACGCCGTGGCTTTTGCAGCCGGCGTCGCGGACGCATTCGATCCGGTATTTCTATTCGATAACTGGCCTCATCCTCGCGGTGTGGTTTCGGCCCATAAGACTCTGGCCGCTGCCGTGTATTACCAGCCGCGATTCGCATCGACGAAGGCCACTCGATCCCGCAACTGGCCTGCATTCGTGCTCGATCGCAATCGACTGGCGCCTTATGTCGATGATGCTCGGCAATTCGACAATCGATGGTTGGCCAAGCTTCCAAGCCTCTCGTCGATCACCAACGTGTTGGACGCAGCTCATTTCCTCTACGTGGTCGAGCAGACTTCAGATTTGCCGGAGCTCGATGATTTGAACGAGCTTTTCATCGCCTTGAATGCCCGGAACATCGATGTGCGAGCCATCGCGGCCAATTCGTTCGTCGCACGACCAGCCGCCGAAGTTACGCCGGGATCTCGAGACTACTTCTACGGTGGGAATG
>CAYSYX010000955.1:0-283 GCA_964435055.1 uncultured Polyangium sp.
GCTCGCGGCGGCGAAGGCGGGCGACGAGGAGGCCGTGCGGGTGTTGCATGAGGCGGTGGGGAGGTTGATGAAGGGGTAGCAACCTGGCATGTTGTCCCGCTGTTGACGACGCACACAGATGGAGGCTATGAAGCCTTTCGATGTTCCAGCGCAACGTTCGAGTCCTCTTCATTTGCTCGCAAAACAAGCTGCGAAGTCGCAGCGCGGAAACCCTATTCGAAGGTCGGCCAGGCTTCGATATCCGATCCGCAGGAACATCGCCAGATGCCCGTGTGGTACTCGA
>CAYSYX010000955.1:293-2713 GCA_964435055.1 uncultured Polyangium sp.
CAAACTCATTCAATGGGCGGATCGAATCGTGTGTATGGACCGCGAGCACTTGTCCCACGTTCGAAAGAAATTCGGTTCGAGCGTGGAACATCGCGTTCTTCTGTGCTGGGGTATTCCCGACGAATACGATTACATGCAAGCGGAACTCGTCGAGTTACTCGAGGAAAACTGGAAGCGGATTTTGATTTAAATCACATCCTTCGAGCGCGTTTCGCGTGGTTTCACGATTATTGCCAACCACGACGCGACCGGCGTTTTGCGTGGGCTACGCCTTCTGCACGGTTCGTTTATCGAACCGTAGGCCGTTGATATTCGCCGATCCTCCGCACGATGTTTTCCACAATTTCGTCCACTGTCCCTCGTGCATCAATCCAAACCACACCAAGCGCTCGATACCCTTCGATGACGCGTTGCCTGAAATCGTTATCGTCGGCCAAACGATTTTCTTCCGCCGTTCGCGTGCCCTCACGCCCATGCAATCGTACGCGCCGCTCGTCTTCGGCGAGCGATAAAAAGAAAATATGGTCCGGCCTATCGATATCGCGTGGCACGTGCGCGAACGACGCGATTTCTCCACGCTCAGCAGCGCCATATACCGCGGTGCTTGCAAAACTGCGATCCATCACCACGGTTTGTCCTCGAAACACTTCATCGGTCGCGTCTTTCATCGCCTCGCGATTGCTGTTCCAATACCATGCACGGCGCTCTTCCGGCGCAAGCGTGTCAGCGACTGCCCGTTCTGCTCGCAATCGGCTTGGCGGACATCCAATCGTTGTTGCCTCGAGCCGAGCCGACAAAGCACGCACGACCGTACTTTTGCCGGTTCCATCGAGTCCCTCGATCGCTATGATCGGGTGACGTAGGCCGACACTTGGTGCGCCGGAGTCGTATTCGCCGCCGCGGGCTCGAAATCGCTCGATAATGTCGCCCCCGACTCGTTGCCACGCCATTTCCACACCAACCTCGTCAATGGGCTCACTTTCGACGTATCCATTCGAGTGCGCCTGTCGAAACCGGCCTCGCGGATCGATCATCGCATAACTATCGAGCAAGTCTTCGCTTTTTTCCGCAACCAATTTGATCCCCGAATCAGTAAGGTGTGCAAGTCTCTTCTGGTACGTGGCAAATTCAGCGGCATCGCATTGCAACGCCATTGCGTCGTCATTTTCTCCGGGCACGATGCAGCATTGCAACAAATTCACGCGTTCGGGTTTGCAGCGCAAAAGCCAATCACTCGGATCTTCGTGGACATTTTTGGACGTCACGACGATATTCATCTTGAGCCGAACCTGCTCTGCGACGGGGCGCTGCGCGTTCCATTCTTGCAACGATGCGACAATTTCATCCACACGTGCGGGTTGTCCGAGCAAATCACGCTTCGGCTTACGTCCGAGCAGATCGTTGGTCGTGCGCAGGTGCGAGTCGCACGACAGGACCAACCAGCGCAACCAAGGAAACAGCCGTCGACATGCATTGCGGTCGAGTAAGCTGCCATTGGTCACGAGGCTCGTTGCCAGCCCGAGATCCGCACAAATGCGGAGCATCGATTCGATCTCGGGATGGAGCAGCGGTTCGCCTCCTGCAAACGTAATGCGCGTGGCGCCGTGTTTCTTCAATGCAACGAGAATGCGCTGCGCTTCCGGCAATGGCAGAAACGTCTTCGATTTCTCGAAGCGAGCATAACAATAACCGCAACGATAATTGCAATGCCCGACGATGTGCATGTTGACGGTAGGCGGCAGGCAACGGTTCGATGGCGCGGAGGTCGAGTTGTTCATGCGGCCCGACAATGCGAGCGGCGTGCCGGGCCTAGTCGCCGAAATAATGAGTAAATTCAGGGCCCTTGAGTGACGGTAGGCTGATCGCGATCAGTCCGGAAGCCGCTATACGTGATCGCGTTACTTCCCGAAAGGCGTAACTTCAGACGCCATTTTTCCGGCGCCAGTGCAAAAGTTTTCCGCGTCCAATACCCAAATATTTTGCAGCTTTGACTTCGCTGCCACACGTTTTGAGCGCATGTTCGACGGATTCCCGCGTGAGTGGTACGGCTTTTTTCGGTGTCGCGTCGAGCGGTATTCGTAGTTCACGCTGCACCAACGACAAATTCAAGCCGGCCGTCCGATCTGCGGCAATGACCAGGCGTTCAATTTCCCGTACATTTCCCGGCCAATGATGGCGCATCATCAGTTCGACGACTTCGGGATTTATTTGCGAAACATCCAAGGGACCATGGTAATGGCCCCAGATTGCGGTGAAAATAGCGAAGATGTCTTCCGGTCGTTCTTCCAATCCGGGCAACTCGAATCGAATGAGAAATCGTTCCAGCATATCGCGCCGAAATGCTCGGGCCTCGATCTTACCATCCAACGATTCATTCGTTGCGGCAATCACGACCGTGTCGACACGAATCGGTTCTCGCG
>CAYSYX010000956.1:0-2710 GCA_964435055.1 uncultured Polyangium sp.
TGATCCGCGTTCGCCCATGCCCCCGCGACTCGTGATTCTGCGTCCCGATGTCGCGACCTTCGACTGGCTTGCGGCTTGGTCCGAAGACGACGTGCAAGTGCGTCGAACGCTCACGATTCGTCGGCGAGCGGATGGCGCCACGGTCGTTGCTGTTGCAACGATTGCCGCATTCGGCTTTGGCACACCCACCATGCTCATCGTCGAGTCCCTGACTTTGCCTTCGCAAAAACGCCGCATCGTGCGCAGCGGAGTGCATCCGAAATCGTTTCTCGATGCGATTCGGGCTCATCACAAGCGGTCGTTGCAGCACCCTACGGCCAACGACGTGCGTCCGTTTCCGATCGATCCATCGAGCGTCGACGTCGAATAAAAATCCGTATTTTCGTTGCCGCTCCACTTGCTCGATCACGTTCGCGTGATATTTTGAGCGGGCACCAGAGGGGTGAAGACCCGGGGTTGGTCCTGTCGGAGAGCACTTCGACGCTGGTGTGAACGACATCGAAGCTTCGCAAGACGTTTTCGATGCCCCCACACGAACACCCCCAACTGCCCGCCGCTCGTACGGTTTGGCACGGGGTGCCGGCACGCCGGAGGAGGAATGGTCACCATGCACGATTTCTGTGGCTCTAACCCGGAGGTTTCGAGCAGTTGACCGAGTGGCCCCCGGGTTTGGGCCGAACGGGTCGGAGGAAGTTTCCTCCGGCCCGTTTTTCTTTTGTTCAACTTGCGCCACCATCGCCACGATGTCGTTTGCATCCGCTCGTGCTCGGTTCTTGGTCGCGCTTGCCCTGTCACCTCTCGTCGGCTGTCTTGACAAACCGTACGATCCCGATGGCCCGGGCGAGTTCATCGGGGTTTTCTCCGTCGATGCCAAGCAGGAAGCGAACTCGTGCGGCGCCGGTGCCCTCGATGCTCCCGCTTCGTGGACCTTCGACGTGCGTTTGTCCCGGGAGGTCGGCGTGCTCCTTTGGAACAACGGCACCGAATACATCGAAGGCGAGTTGTCCTCGGACAAACGTGTGTTTTCGTTTGCGACGTCGGTGATCGTCGACATGCGGGATCAGAACAGCCCCGCCTGGCTCCCGCCTTGCTCGATCGCGCGAGCGGATCGTTCGAACGGCACGATCGCCGGTGACGACGCTTCGTTCACCGGAAAACTCAGCTACGACTTTGCTCCGACGTCCGGTTCGGATTGCACCGATCTCGTCACATCGGCGATGCCGGAGTTTGCCGCGCTTCCTTGCGGCATTTCGTACACGCTCGAAGCAAAGCGCACGTCGACGACGTTCTGATGCGCATGTCGCGTTCTCGCTTTTGCGAGGTTCGCGCGTTACCGTGCCGCGCGATCCATGAACAAAGACATCGTTTCGGAAGACGGGATGCTCGGGCGTTTTGGGGTTGTCGTGCATGGAGGCGCCGGGCACGTGCATCCCGAGCGTCATGCGCTCCATGTCGAGGGATGTCGTCGAGCGGCGCAGGTTGGTCTTGACGTACTTCGTGCCGGAGGCAGCGCGCTCGATGCTGCCGAGCGTGCTGCGCGGGCGCTCGAAGATGACGAGTTGTTCAACGCGGGCACCGGCGCGTGCCTCGATGAAGACGGTCGCGTGATGCACGATGCGTCGATCATGGAGGGGAGGGATCTGCGCGCCGGTGGCGTGTGTTCGTTGGCGGGTTTTCGCAATCCGATCTCCATTGCCCGAGCGGCGCTCGATGATGGACGTCACGTGCTTTACGCGGGTGAAGGTGCGGCCAGGTTTGCCCGGACGCACGGGTTTGTCTCGGTACCCGAAGCGACGCTGGTGTCGAAAGCGGCGGTGGAAGCGCTGCACGCGGTGCGGGAGGGGCGTGCGTCGACGGGTTGGGCGGGAAGTACCATTGGCGCGGTGGCGATCGATGCGACGGGTCTCTTGGTCGCGGCGACGAGCACGGGAGGCATGGTCAACAAGCGAGCAGGTCGAGTGGGGGACTCACCGCTCATCGGTTCAGGTACGTATGCCGATGATGGAGCGGGAGCTGTCTCGACGACGGGTCACGGCGAAGGGATGATTCGTTTGTGTATCGCGCACGTCGTCGTCGACTTGATGCGCGAAGGAGCGACGCCGGAAGTGGCGACGCGCAATGCGATTCAGCGCTTGCAGTCGCGCCTTGGAGTCACGGGTGGAGCCATCGCGATTGATCGTACGGGTAGGTTTGGCTTGGCACGATCGACGGCGACGATGTCTTGGGCCGCCGCGAGCGAGAATGGACTCTACGGAGGCATTTGAGAGAATGGGGGGCGCGTATCAATCACGGACGGCGTGATTGGTCAATACCCTATTTGTGCGTATTGAAAGAAATTGGACTCGCGTGCGAAAGTGGTGCGATCTTCGAAGTATCGTGGGGTTTTGGAAAGCATTTCGGGCGATGCTCTTCTGAAAAATTGCGTCGATACGGAAGCGCTGGAGAAGCCGTCGAAGAAAAAAGACGAAGGCAAAAAGAATTGCTTGACGGTTTTGGAGAAAGGCTGAAAATAGCCTCCACCTCACGACACCTTGCGGTGTATCGAGAGGACCACTCGAAAAAAGATTCCGAATCGAAGTCGAATCTGCCAGCGCGCAATAGGGCGTAGACTGAGACCAGGTGCGAAAAAGATGAGGAATCAGGTCAGGTTAACATGGCTCTCAATGCGTATCTCCGTTTGAAGGGACAGAAGCAAGGCGAGATCAAGGGC
>CAYSYX010000957.1:0-2700 GCA_964435055.1 uncultured Polyangium sp.
ACCTTGGCTCGACGCGTCAACACGTTTGACCAACTCGCGTCCTCCAAACCTGTGTATCATCCCGCCACGGTTGGTGACATCGACGGCGATGATCCGCTCACCAACGGCACTTTCCACGGCACGCTTCGCAGGAGTGTTCTTTATGAAATCGATGTTCAATCAGAGAATTCGCGTCCACAACCTGGCCTTGGGTCTGCCGGCGTTCGGCGTTCTCGTCGCGATGCACGCAGGATGTACGGGCGTGATCGGCGATCCATCGGCGAACACCGGAGGAGGCGGTGCGGGCGGGTCCAATGGTCAAGGCGGCATGTCGAGCTCCGGAGACGTTTCGTCCTCGTCCTCTGGCGATGTTTCTTCGAGCAGTTCGTCCTCGGGTAATACGTCGTCCTCGTCGAGTTCGTCAACCAGTTCGACCAGCGCATCGAGCAGTTCGACCGGTTCGTCGAGCAGTTCGGCATCGAGCAGTTCGTCGAGCGGCAGTATGCCGGTATGCGGCAACAATATGGTCGAGGCCGGCGAGACCTGCGATCCACCCGCAAGTTGTCCGATGAATTGCAACGACAACAATGCCTGCACGATGGATTCGATGAGCGGCAGTGCGGCGACGTGTGATGCCGCATGTACGAACAAGCCCATTACGATGTGCATCAACGGCGACGGCTGTTGTCCCGCGGGTTGCGCATTTGCCAATGACAACGATTGCATGCCTCCGCCCACGACGCTCGATACGCGCGTGACGACGACGAATTCGACGACGCCTGCGGGGGTGATGAGCGGTGATGGGAATTATCGCATTTGGGGCAGCGAATCGCTGGGCGTTGCTCCGGTCTTCACGGTGCCTTATCCGGATTGCGGAACGCTCGTGGGATATTCGACGGGGTCGTATCCGAATCCCCGAGCGCGCGTCGCGCGACTCGACGCCAATGATCAATTGGTGACGACGTATGACCTTGGTCCGGGGGTTTTGCGCGGTCTTGCCGGGGAAGGCGAGGGGCATTGGGGGGCATTGATTTGGGATTACAAAGGCGCGGACAGCCCGATGAATCAAATGATCGTGCGTCGATACGATAAAAACGGCACGCAGATGTTTTCGACGGGGCTCGACAACAGCCAAGTGGGACCGACCGATTTCCAAATCGGCGAGAGTCGCCTCGAGTTCGGCGCGGGCAAATACAGCGCGTATTACCATGTGCACGGGACGAACATGGCATATTTCGCTTATGGTCACGAAGGCGATCAGTTGATCCACGTCGACGCGGCGACGGGCGCGCAAACGAACGGCTGGACGTGGGGTTGTTCGCACAGCATGAGCGAGCTGTTGCGCTTTAGTCCCGCGGCGGGCATTACGTTGCCGATTTGCGCGACGGATTGTTATCCGGGAACGGTGGGCAGCAATTTCGCCACGGATTCGATCGGCGGGATTTACGTCAATCACGACGAGCAAAAAGTTCGCGATTTCGATGCCGGATGCAATGGTTCGGTCGCGACGGAGCTGGGCAGCGCGGCGCCTGCGGCGGCCGGATGGAAGTTGGTCTTCAACGGGCACCAAAATGCCGCCGTCAAAGGTCAAAGCTCGTACAACAAAGCGACGATGAACCAAGACATCGGGTTTGTCGGCATTGCCAATAACAAGACGGTCGGCTCGATCGTTTGGCTCACGAATACCACGGGCACGAGCGAAGCGAATTCGTCGATTGCGCGTTGGCAACCGGCCGGCGATGCAACGGAGCAATACGTGGTCGGCTGGACGGCGACATCGGGGGGCGGAACGTATTACCTGAGCCGCGTCAATGCGGCGGGCGCATTCCTCGAAGGGCCCGTGACGATCAACAATGCGAAATGGGGACGTCGCGACGATCCATTCCGTGTGCACCTCAATGGCGACGTCGTTTGGGCATGGTTCGACATGTCGGGCAGCACGACGTTGAAGTTTGCGCGACTCAAGTCGGGCGGTTCGGCGATGTGCATGATGCTGTAAAAAGGCTGTTTGCCGCAGGCGTGACGTTTGGTTGTATTTGCCGAGCGTCACGCTTTTCCGTATTCTACGGGCCCGCCAAGTTTTTCCCTTGACAACCTTTTCGTTCATGTAAAACCCGGGTCCGCCATGACCAACCCGGACGAGACGAACGGCGGTGTACCGGAACAAACCGATGCGTCGATCGCGCAAGCGCCACCGGCGTCGATGCATGACACCTTGTTTTACAAGCTCATGAGCGATCCGGAGCGGGCGGCGGCCATTTTGCGGAGCATCTTGTCCGAGCCGTTGGTGAAGGCGATATCGTGGTCGACCTTGAAGCCCGAGCCCGGCCGGTTCGTCGATCCGAACATGCGCAACCATTACGCGGATGTGTGGTTGTCGGTGAAGGTTCGGGGGAAGAAGGTGGTGCTCCATGTATTGTTCGAGCATTCCAGCGGGCCGAAGAACCACGAGCTTTTGCAGGCGTTGCGATATCAGGTGCGGTATTGGGAAAAGCAGGATACGTCTCCGAACGAGGACGGGATTCGGGCGTTGACGCCGATTTTGACGGTCATCCTGCATCACAGTGAAAGTGGTTGGCGCGGTCGAACTCGATTTGCGGACTATTTCGGGTTGGATGACGATCTGGAGGCCATCTTTCGGCCGTACATGGTGGATTTCGGGGTGTTTGTCGACGACTTGAGTCCCTTGCCGGCCGAGGTTTTACTGGCGCGACCGGTGCC
>CAYSYX010000958.1:0-1331 GCA_964435055.1 uncultured Polyangium sp.
GGAGATTCCTTCATGAAATACGCACTTTTGCTGAGTTTCGCGGGCGCTTTGGCTTTCGTGGCCGGTTGCGGCGACGACACCAAAACCGGAAACACCGGCGGCAGCGGCGGTTCGGACACGACCAGCAGCAGTAGCAGCAGCGGTAATGGCTCGTCGAGCAGCGGCACGGCCGGCGCGGGCGGCATGGGCACCGGCGGTATGGGCACGGGCGGCATGGGCACGGGCGGCAGCGGCGGCGGCGCGAAAGTCTGCGATAACTCCACAGTGGTCGATAAAGAAGACGCGGCGGCGCGTTGCCAAGCGGGCAATCCAAGCATGCTCGTGACCGAAATCCAAGCGGATCCTTCGATGATTTGGGCCGATAAACTCGGTCCATTCTCCAGCGAATACGGCCCGGGCATGTGGGGCGCCAATCAAGCGACCCAAGCGCCGAATGTGTACCCCGCGTCCGGGGACGAACCCAACTCATGGGCGCAGGTAGCGGGCAAAGAAGATGCGGCGGGTGAATTCATCACGGTCCAGTACACCACGCCGGTCGTCGCCGAATCGGTTTGGATTTACGAAACATTCAACCCCGGCGCGATTGCGAAAGTCACGATCACGACGGCCGACGGACCCAAGGAAATCTACAACAACGCCAGCCCCAAACCCATTGGTCAATGCAGCCACATCTTGTCGGTATCGACCAAGACGTGCTCGCCGGTTTCCGCCGTACGCATCGATCTCGCTGCGGACAAAGTCATCGGAATCAACGAAATCGACGCGGTCGGATTGCTTCCCGCCAAGTGATCCGCTCGTTACGTCGACTCTTCAATCGCTTCGACGAGGATCCAAAATAGTTTTTCCCCGTCAACCTCGCCCGTAAAAACCTTCGCTCGAGCTGCGACCCATTCGGGCACCAGCGGCAAGGCTATCGCCATGTCTTTCGTCTTCGCCAACGCATTGCCGGCTTTCGTCAATGCTTCGCCCATACGAACCGGACGTTCGAGTGTTTCGATGGCCGGATCGAATGATTCGCACATCGCAGGCGGCGTGACGGCATTGTATTCGCGGCAGGCGATGGGCCGTTCGTCGTAGATGACGCACGCGTCGTTCTCCAAAAATGGGCAATCGATGCGCAGTTCGTAATAACGTCGACTGACGTCGTTCCACGCCGCAGAAGCGTCCGTTTCATGGGACACCAGCGCGCGTTGAGTCGCGCCTGTTTTGGGACGCAACAAACCGGCGTCTTCGAGCTTCGTCAATGCAGCCGCGAATCGCCGGGCAATCGCCGTTCGCTGCTCGGCGGGCAATCCCGCGATCACCTCGGACAAACGCTTGGCTTCGAGGGG
>CAYSYX010000958.1:1341-2687 GCA_964435055.1 uncultured Polyangium sp.
GGCGCGACCGGAACGAGCTGCCGACAACAATGTGTACAACCACGTTGACACGAGACGGTTTTTCCTTCTCGTACCGCGTGCTCGGTCGCCAGCCCTACGATGCCGGCGGAAATCGACCTCGCCAATGAGACGAGCTCGCCCAGACGTGTACGGCCAAGACGAACTCGACACGAAACTTCGTGCTCGGCGCCGAGGATCTGCAAGTGCAGCTTGGCATCATCGTACGAGGGTGAAGTTGGTCGAGTCGAACGCGAGCGCGACATGGAGCGCTTGTAGCATGGGACCGAACGCGGGTGAATCGCGACGCCGGTCCTGCTCGGACGTACGGGTCGCGTCGCGGTACGAGCTGGTCTGTGGAAATTTTGGGGCGCCCGAAACGCCGGCTTGGAGAAGTTTCTCCACCAAGGCTCCACGAACGCACCACGAGCACTCCGTGGACCGCGAGCGTTTGTTGGTTCATCCTGGGCTCGCAACAAGAGGCACTTCCATGATCAATCGTTCGCTTCCGGAGCACATCGCCATCATCCTCGACGGCAACGGCCGCTGGGCTACATCGCGCGGATTGGCCCGCACACAGGGGCACGAGGCCGGCGCGGCGAAAGTCCGACTGGCCGTACGTGCGTGCCTCGAGCGGCGCATTCAGGTGCTCACGTTGTATGTGTGGAGCAGCGCGAACTGGTCGCGTCCCGCCGAAGAGATCGACAACTTGATGCGCATCTGTCGTCTGTTTGCGGAAGAAGAATGCGAAGCGTACGTGAAGCTCGGCATCCGCGTCGTGGTGATCGGCGACATGGACGATGAAGTTCCGGCCGCGACGCGTCGCGCGGTCGAGCGTTTGGTGGAACGAACGTCGGAAGGTCGCGCGATGACGTTGGCGTTGGCGCTGAATTATGGAGGACGTCGCGATGTCGTGAGTGCGATGCGGGCCGTCGCCGCTCAAGCTCGTGCAGGCTTGCTTTTGCCGGAAGACATCGATCCGAGCACGGTGCGCAAGTTCCTGAGCACGAGCGAACTTCCCGATGCGGACCTCGTGATTCGCACGGGCGGTGAACGACGTTTGAGTGATTTTCTGCCGTACGAAGCCGCGTTTGCGGAGCTGTTTTTCTCGGACACCCTCTGGCCGGACTTCTCCGAAACGACGCTCGATGAAGCGATCGCCTCGTTCGCCAAGCGCCAGCGGCGGTTTGGAAAGACGAGCGAACAAGTCGTTCCCGCTGCGGTTTGAACGAACGCACGATCTTCTTGGCACGAGCCCTCGCTTCAGATTATCCTCGCCGCCGTCGAGCGCCCGTAGCTCAGCTGGATAGAGCAGCGGCCTTCTAAGCCGCGGGTCGCAGGTTCGAGTC
>CAYSYX010000959.1:0-2671 GCA_964435055.1 uncultured Polyangium sp.
GTATAACGATTGGCCAGTTTCTCCAGCGGTTCGAGCAATGCGGCGGCTCGTTCCCGGTCCGCTCCTTCACTTCCATATTCGATGATCCAACCAAGCCAATACGCGGCGGAGGAAAACGTCGCGGCGCACGCGGCTCGGGCGGCAGCTTTGCGCTCCAGCAGCGCTTTTGTATTCGTTCCGAATCCGATGGCGATGGCGAGCGATTCCGTTGCGGCGGAAACTTCGAGCATCAAAGGGACCAGGCCGAGCAGCGTCACATCGGCGGCGCCTTGGCCCTGCGACACATGACGAACTTGTTTGCGGCCCAATTCGACTTCTTGATCAAACGGCAATTTCGTGGCGGCGACGCCGGATTTAACGGCCATGGCCGATAACAATCGTTGGGCGGCGGCGCGTTTTTGCGTGTCATTCGACACGGCTCGAGCTTCCAGAATCGAAGCCAGTTGTTTTTGCAAAATTTCCCATTGCCGGTCGCTTTCTTTGGCATCTCCGGCGACTTCGATGGCTTGCAACAGCGAGGCGATGGCCCATTTCAACCGCAATTTCACAATGACGAGCGTCGGGCCTTCGTCGAGTGGTTTTGTCGTTCGTCGCGGCCCCGCATCGAGTCGCGAACTTTCCACACACGCCCAATCACCATTGGACAATTCCACATCGAATGCGGCAAATCCGGCAGTGGGAACATCTGTAAACACGAGCTGCTTCATGGACGCCTCGCCTTCCGCGAACCCACGCGCTGACAGGTCCGACTCGCTCTCTGTTGCAGCTTCGAGAAAGATTTTCAAAAAAAGTTCAGGTCGATCGTCGAAAGATCCGGATGAGCACAAAACCGACGAACCTACTTCGAGACGTTCGTCCCCAAGATCGGCAAGAGCTCATTCCACATTTCCCGCACGGACTTGAAACGATCTTCCGGGGCGATCGCCAGTGCGCGAGCAACCCAAGGATCGATGGACTTGGGCAGCGTTGAGCGTTTGTCGACGAGGCTTGGGCGCGGTGCGCGCGTGACGAGACGCACGAGTTCGACCAATTGATCGCCTTGGAACGGGACATGGCCGGCGAGAATGCGAAAAACGAGAGCGCCAAGGGCATACACGTCTGCGGCGTGTGTCACGGTCGTCGATTTACCCCGCCAGGATTCCGGTGCAATGTAGGACGGTGAGCCCACGACAAACCCTTCTCGCGTCAATGGCGTCGTCGCGGACAGATCCTTGACCATTCCGAAATCCAGGAGCCTGACGCGTCCTCGGGTGGATGAATCGAGCACGAAAATATTGGCGGGTTTGAGGTCGCGATGCACGATTCCCCGACCATGGGCCACCTCGAGCGTATCGACGATCGGGGCCAAAAGATCGAGCATGGTGTGTACGGGGACAAACCCATGACGACTTTCGAAGCGTTTGATGGATTGATCGAGATCGTGGCCGCGAAGCAATTCCATGACAATGTAAAGTTGGCCGGTTTTCGCGCGATTCAACGCAAAAATCTGGACCGCCGCCGTTCCCGAAAGCACGCCCATCGCGCGAGCTTCACGGCGCAGACGTATGACCCATTCCGGTTTTTCCGCGACTTGCGGTTTGAGCACTTTGATGGCGACCGGCGCTTCGATGTCCATATCTTCCGCTTCGAATACGGTGCCTTGGCCGCCTTCGCCAATGAGCCGCACGATGCGATATTGATCATCGATGACGTCGCCGATCTCGAACATGGAAGACTCCCGAACCTCGTCGTTCGCCGCTATCGTTTGTCTTGTCGCATGCCGGGCCGCATGTTGTCAAGCAAATGTCGCAAAGGAGCGCTCGGGATGGTCGTCGGGTCGATGCCGCACGCGACGCGACACATCCCGTGAGCATACGCGCGAGAATTGACGTATCCTCGGGTCGATGAAGACACGTTTTCTTTTCCAAACCAAACGCCGGACATCGTCGAAGACGAACGATCGATCGAGATACGCCGGGGCGCTTTTGTTTGCGCTTGTCGCGACGATCGTGCCGTTCGGTTGTTACCATAATGTATTTGGTTTGGAGTATGAAACTTGCGACGAAGTGAACGCGGCCATGAAGGAAGAGCTTCGGCATCTTCAAGCGTGTTCGGTGGATGCCGATTGCGGTCAAGTGCTGGAAGGAACCAGTTGCGGATGTACCAATGAGGTCGTCGTGCGTAACGAATACGATGTGGCGCGTTTTTACGCGCTGAAATCGCGCGCCGAGGACTTGAAATGCGCCGCTACGACGACGGATTGTTCGTGTCCGGCCGCGGACGGGTTTGTCTGCGCTGAAGGTGTTTGCGGCTGGAATTATGTGAAATAGGCGGCGTCAGGATTTCGTTCGCAGATGCAATGAATCGAAAATCCCCGCCGGATCCGCCATGACGGCCCGCTTGATCACGTCGTCGTAACGATGTCCCAACAAACGACGCCAAGCTGCAGGCGAATTTGGAATCAATCCACCGAGAGCGTTTTGGGCTCCAAAGGATGTCGCTTCGTCCAGCCATTGTTGATTTTCCGCCACGACACGTTCGATGTTCGCGTCATCCACATTGCGATTGAGCATGATGGCATAATGAAGCGAATCTCGAGGAACATTTGCCGTACGGACGAGCGATCCGCCGGGCCCTTTTTTGCGGCACGGCAGCCATTGCAATGTATCGCCTCGCGCGAACGATACAAGCT
>CAYSYX010000960.1:0-2661 GCA_964435055.1 uncultured Polyangium sp.
CGCTGCATCCATCGTTCACTTCGCTAGCATTACATCCACAGCCGCCGGCGCGAGCCCCAGCTCCCCCGCAAGCTGATGCAAACACGCAAGCTCCCCCGCTTGCACCTCACCATCCCTTTTGCTCACCTCGACGAGGCCCATCATGATGCGGTGTAGCTCTCCCGCATTGAGCTTCGTCCGCCGCGCACGCCGCGCTTCCTGAAATCGTTGCAGTGCAAGGCCCGGTGAGGCGGAAATGTCGCGTATGGCCTGCGCAACGTCGATGCCTGCCGGAGCAAGCTTTTCGAGACGCTCGATTTGGTCCGGTGTAAGCGCGCCCGTGGCAAGCGCAACATGAATACTGCCCCAAAACAAGAAGCGGGCGATAAACGGATCGTCGTCGTCCTTCTTCTGCGCCGAAGACGGCTCCATCAGCGCAAGCAAGCGCTGCACCTCGCCATCCGCCAAAGGCCCCGGCCCATGCTGCCAAAACGACAAAAGCGCCTTCATACGAAGCGGCGGAAAGGGATGCGAGAGCTGCCACTGATCACGCCGGCCATCCTCCAATACTTCATCGACAAGATGCTCCCACTGCTGCGCGAGCTCCCGCGGGTCCACCTTGAGGCCAGGAATGCTGAGGCCACAAATCGTCTTGAAAATCGCCGTCGCAGCAATCTCGATGCCTCCACAGCAAACCAGCCCAGCTCGGTCCGCGCTCACCTCCGCAGCCCTCTGGAAAGACCGGAGAAGCTGGCAGCACGTGCCTCGAAAGCCGCGCGAACGAAGCTGCCACATTGGGAAGAAGCCGAACATTGACGCGTACAGCCCCACCCAGCAGCCGTGCCCGCATGATGCTACGTTTTCGTAGGATCTCTGCGCTCTGGCGATGTTGCGCGAGGATCTCATCCGCGAGGATCTTCTGGTGGAGCATTTGCTCTCTAGCGAACCGCGCTTGCTGAAGAGAAATCGGTTTCACGGATGGCCCCCTTATTACCAACCTAGCAGATCCAGATTTGTAAATGGAAAAAATAATTTCCCATACCTCCTTCGCACAGAGGGTGTCCCCAAAGCACCATCGCACCCAGGTCCGGCGGTCCTCAAGCAGGTGGATGGTGACGTCGCCGCATCTCCCCGATGCGGTTCCGGAACGCCCAACCCACTTTACGAATCCCGAAAACCTCCGCCGGAAGGCGTGTTTCATTTGCCGAATGACGCGAAAAATGAAAACCAAGCGATCTTCAAATCTCAACAAGCGAATCGAAGCGGCGGGAGACGTGTTTTAACTGCAAAAGACCGTGCCGGAAAAAAAGAACGCGTGTTTCAAAATAAAACACGCGCTCCGAAGAGAAAGGAACGTCTGTTTGCTTTTGAAAATGACGAGGCGCAAAAAAGAAACGCCTGTTTGCAGATGAAACACACGTTCCGGCGATAGGAATCCGCATATTTCGGGCGGATTTTCGAGGGTGCCCCCCATGGCCTCGTTCCGCAGGGCGCGCGGGGAGACGTGCGAGAGGGCGATGGGTTTGGGCGGGTTGCGGGGGCTTTGGCGAACGTTATGGCGTCGAGAGGTGACGGCGTTTGTGCTCCCCAAGCTCTTTACGGGGCGACACCGCACTCCATGCCGGAAGCGCTGCGGGCGCAAATGTCGGACTTTCCGTCGCCGTTCAGGTCAGGGTAGCGGAAGGTCCCCCAGTAGGATTCCTGCGCGCCCCAGTTGTTGGCATCCGTATAGTGTGAATCCCAGCCCGCCGAATCGACGAACGTCGTGCCGTTCGAGAGCGCGCACAAGACTCCTGCCGCGGCTCGCGCACAGAAATCCGCCATTCCATCACCGTCGAGGTCAGGATATCCAATCGTCCCCCAATAGGACTTCAGCGCGTCGAACCCATTGCCATCCCCAGGCCCAGGCGCCCACACCGTCGGCGGACCAAAGGAGGTCCCCGTCGATACCTCACATACGATCCCGTTTTGCGCACGCCCACAAATATCCGCTTTGCCGTCGCCGTTGATGTCGGGGTATTGGATCGTGGCCCAATACTTGGGATCGGCATTCCATACACCGTTGTCTGCGTAGTATGTGTCCCATTGCGAGACAGGATCGAACGACGTCCCATTGGAGAGCGCGCAACCCATGCCGAGCGAGTTGCGGGCGCAAACATCGGCCTTGCCGTCGCCATTAACATCGGGATACCGAATCGTCTGCCATTTGCTGGGATCAAGAGGCCAACCCCAAGCATCCGTGAACCAATTGCTCCAGATATGGATATCGCGGAACCCCACAGGGCGCTCGATATAACGCGAATACAAAAGCAGATCCGGGCCGCCCGCCGTGTTTTTCGCAGCGCCCTTCGTCGCACCCGCGACCAATGCCGCGCTCACCTGGCTCGGAGAAGCATTGGGATGAAGCTCCAAATACGTCGCAATCGCCCGCGCCCGTCGCCGTATATGTGTATTGCGAGTCGAGCGAGAGAGGCTGCGAGTCAATCCGATCGAGGTTCCACGACGCATTCGTCTGTACGCCGGCGAGATGAGCGTCGTGCCAATCGAGATTACAGGAGCGCAGGGCAGAAGTTGAAGCTCTCTCCCCAAAGCCGTGATATGTTCGCCGCGAATGGAAGCGATGTAGCTTCGCGCCAGGATGTTCGACGCCCTTCCCATGAAAAATCCCGTGAAGCAAGGCGA
>CAYSYX010000961.1:0-2657 GCA_964435055.1 uncultured Polyangium sp.
CGAGGAGCCATGACGCGGATGAGCGGATCCTGCAAACGGCGTCGCGGATTGATCGCAGCGCGCGGCGAATGCATCGAATCATCAACGATTTGCTCGACATCGTGGGACTCGACGGGGGAAAGATGTCCCTCGAATTGACGCTGCAATCGGCCGCGCAGCTTGTTGCGGATGCGGTGGAAGCGCAGGCCCCGTTGTTGTCACGCGCAACGATCGAGTCTCGAATCGAGGTGGAGGCCGGGTTGCCGCGAATCTATGTGGATCGTCATCGGTTGCTCCAGGTATTCGATAATCTCGTCGGCAATGCGATCAAGTTTTCGACGGCTGGACAAACCATTACGATTGGAGCGAAGCAACAGGACGACGCTGTCCTATTTTGGGTACGAGATCAAGGCATGGGGATTGATCCGGAGAATTGGACACGCATATTCGATCGGTTTTGGCATGGCGATACACGCCATGGGGCCGGAACGGGGCTGGGTCTGGCGATTGTGAAGGGAATCGTCGAATTGCACGGTGGGCGGGTCTGGGTCGAAAGTCGTATCGGTGATGGTAGTACGTTTTACTTTACGATACCGATCGCCGTATGAATGGGGTTGGGGCGCCGTATATGCTCGGAACATAGCGACGTGTTTTCAAGCTGACCAGAGCCTCGACACCCTCGGTCAGGCCCGTCGAGATACACGACGAAAATTTCGCAACGTCAAAAAGGGACTTGCCGCATCGTTCGTCGCCCTGTTACTGGTTTCAAGCTTCCAGAATTGGGCACGTGAGGGGCGATGTCGAAGAACTTAGAGCATGAAGCCGGCTTTCGTCACCACGTCGAAGGCCCCAACGCTCTACCAATACCACCTTTGGACTGGCTCATTGGCGATGGCGAGACGGCCGGGCGGATGCGAGCAATCGATTGGTCCACGACGCCGCTCGGGCCGCGTGAACACTGGCCGATTTCCCTGCGCACGACCCTGAACTTCATGATGTCAAGCAAAATTCCGATGCTCATGATGTGGGGATCGGAACGGATTGTCGTGCACAACGACGCTTGCCTCGACGTTCTCTCCGATGCTGGAAAGCTTGCACTCGGGCGATCGGCCCCCGAGGTATGGCCGGTGATGTGGCGGGTGATGGAGCCCCAAGTCAGCGTCGCCATGACCCAGGGGAAATCGTTTCATCACGAAAACAAGCCGATATCCCTTGTGCGTGATGGTCGCACGGTACAAGTCTATTTCACCCTGACTGGTAACCCCATTTATATCGAGAATGGTTCGGTCGGTGGCGTCCTCATTATTTATCAGGAAACGACGCAAGCCTTCGAGCACATGCAAGAGCTCGAGCGAACCCAGGCCACATTGCAGGCGGCCTTGGCGGCAGTGCCCGATGCCATGCTCATCGCGGATACCCAAGGAAATATCGTGATGTTTAATGAGGCCTTTGCCAAGTTTCATCGTTTCGCGAGCAAAGAAGCCTTGAACCGCGAGCTGCCTCATTATGTGACGCAGTTCGAAGTGCTTTCCCTGGATGGTACGCCCGTACCTCTCGAGCAATGGGCCGTTCCTCGGGCATTGCGTGGAGAAACAGGCTCGAACATGGAACGCATGATTCGTCGGAAAGACACCGGCGAAATGTGGACATGCAGCTTCAGTTTTGCGCCGACGCGTGATGCTCGGGGCAACATCATGGGCGTCGTCATAACGGCGCGCGATATCAGCGAGCAAAAACAAGCGGAGCGGGCGCTGCGCGCAAGCGAGCTCAAATATGCGACCATTTTTGAAAAGTCGCCTTATGCGCTGGCATTTTCCAAGTTGCCTGACGGTCATTTCGTCGCAGTCAATGACGCGTTTTTGCAGCTCTTCGAATACTCGCGCGAGGAAGTTCTGGGAAAGACCGCCGCCGAGTTGGGTATCACAGACGAGGATACCTTGCGCAGCCTGGTTGCAAAAGCCACGTCGCACGGGGCCCTGCGTTCATTCGAGTGCATTCGATATACCAAGAACAGGCTGGAACGTCATGTTGCATTGAGTATGGATCGCATCGACATTGAAGGCGCATCGTACTTCCTGGTCACCACGGAGAACATCGCTGCGCGTATCGAAGCGGCCGAAGCGAAACGATTGTATCTCGAATCCCAAGCGCTCGACAAATTGAAGTCCCGCTTTTTGTCGAATATCAGCCATGAGTTCCGCACGCCGCTCGCGTTGATCCTCGGACCGACCGAATTGTTGCTCGCGTCTGCGGATACGTCCGAGGCAGCTCGTCGGCAGCTGGGCATTATTTCGCGCAATGCCGAGGCGCTTTTGGGATACATCAACAATTTGCTCGACCTGGCCAAGGTGGAAGCCAGGCCGCCCGCGCTCACGTATGCGACGATCGATGTCGCGTCGCTCGTCCGCATGGCGGCGAGTCATTTTCAACTGCGGATTGTCGAGCAGGATTATGATTTCAAGTTGGAAACGCCGCCGCGGTTGTCGGCGGAAGTCGACCCGCAAATGGTACAACGCATCGTTTTGAACCTGCTTGCCAATGCGTTCAAATTCACGCCCGCAAAAGGACGCGTGCGATTGACGTTGCAAGAAGTCGAGGACCGCGTGCGTATCGAAGTGGCCGATTCCGGGCCGGGGATCCAGTTTTCGTCGCCGGAGCAGGTTTTCGATCGGTTTGGT
>CAYSYX010000962.1:0-2653 GCA_964435055.1 uncultured Polyangium sp.
CCTCGACCATGGCGTCTTTCAGTTCCGGCGTGAATGCCGGATACGATACGGGCGATTTCGACGCGGACGTGAGCATGCGTAATTCGAGCCATTGGCGATGAAAACTGCGAATACCATCGACGGCTTGGGGCGCCGCGAGCATCCGTCGAGCCACTCGCTCGACGTCCTGGCGTGTGGAGAGTTTCCCTGCGGCGGCCGCGTCGAGCAGCGTTTCGTCCGGCGTCGAAGCCCAGAGAAAATAGGACAAACGCGTCGCGATTTCGTATCCGGACAGCGGCCTGGCTTTCATGCCGCCGTCGACCGGTTCGGGTCGATATAAAAAGTTCGGGGAAACAAGGATCGCTTGGAGAACGAGCGCGATTGCGTGGGCGTACCCGGCTTGTTTTTCCTTGTCGGCGAAAAGGCGCAGCAGCTCGGCGCGTTCGTCGTCCGCGACGGGTCGGCGATACGCGCGACGGCCGAAAGCATCGATGAACCCACGCGCGCACGTGAGTGCATCATTGCCTTGCGGGCACGGCGCGAGCGTGTCGATTCGCGTGATGGCGCGGGCCGCCAGCGCCTCGGCGGTCGCGAGGGTTCGTTCGACGAGATCCAGCGTGATGGGGGCGACGGTATTGTTTTCGAAGCCGCCGATGGTTTCATCGGGCGGAAACGCATCTGCAGGACGGCTCGTATCGCCGAGCAGATCACGGATGGTGTTGTTGTATTCCTCGTTGGTCAGTCTTCGCAGAGGAACGGGCGCAGCGCGCACGACGGCCGGCGCGGCAGGCTCCACGGGGTGCGCATGAGCAGCCGAAGCGTCCGAGCGATGCGGCGCGAGCGTTTGGGCGGGCGTGGCGGAGCAGCCGCCGAAGAGAAAAATCGTGGCGACACACGCGAGGCTCCGCCGAGGTTTGACCTGCGGAACGGGTGAAGAAGAGGCGAAACGTGCGGGGAGCATCATTACGTCGGCATCCGATTTGGCATCGTAGACGGCCGCGTGTGTGCGGGACAAAAAAATGGAGCGTTTTGTTTGCCGCTTGCGTTTTCAAGGGATCGCGAGGGCTCTTTTTTCAAAACGGATCGCCACAATTGTCTTGCGTTTCTCCTGAACCTCTGCGAATGTCGCGTTTGGAGGCTCAGGGGCGTGGCGCAAAAAATCCTCTTCGTGCAAAAGGAAATCGAAGGTGCGGAGCCCATCGGAGCGCTTTACGTGGCCGGATGTCTCCAGCAGGCGGGCCATGTCTGTCGGTTCGTCGGCACGCGCGGCAACGATGTCGCCGCCGAGGTACGTCGGTTCAAGCCCGATGTCATCGCCTTTGGAGCAACCACGGGGCTGCATCGGTATTACCAGGGCTTGGCCCATTACCTGAAGAAGCAGTTTCCCAAAGTGCTCATGTTGATGGGCGGGCCACATGCGACGTATTATCCCGAGGTGGTGCAAACGCCGGGCATCGATGTGGTTTGCCAAGGCGAAGGCGAAGATGCCGCGGTGGAGCTGTGCAATGCATTGGATCGTGGCGACGATCATCGACGCATTCGGGATTTGTGGGTGAAGCACGAAGGCGTCATTTACAAAAATCCCGCCCGGGAATTACGCCGAGACCTGGATGCGATCCCGCATCCGCCCCGGGAATTGCTGTACGAATACGATGATACGTTGCGGCGTCGTCCATTGAAGTCCTTTACGACGAACCGCGGTTGTCCCTTTCCGTGCAGTTATTGTTTTAATCCGTCGCTCGTCGAGCATTACGGGTCGTCGTGGAAAAAAGTCCGCATTCGCAGCCCCGAGGACGTGGTCGCGGAGATTCTTCACGTTCGCGCAGCCGGGCCATTGCAAGTGATCGGGTTTCGCGAGAGCATCTTTGTTTATGATGCGAAATGGCTGCGTAGGTTTGGCGAACTGTACCGCAAGGAAGTGGGATTGCCGTATTATTGTCACTTGCGGGCCGACATCTTGAACGAAGAAATGGTCGAGCTTTTGGCCTGGTCCGGGTGTCACACGGTGAACGTGGGCATTGAAACGGCCAATGAACGGTTGGCGAACGATGTTTTGAAGCGGCACATCAAAATGGATCGGTTGAGCCGTGGGATCCGGATGCTCAAAAAAGCCGGTATTGTGGTGTTTGCCGATAACATTTTGGGCATACCGAGCGGGACGCTGGAAGATGACTTGGCGACGTTGGCGTTGAACATCGAATTGGATGTGGATTACGCGGCGGCGACTTTGTGTACGCCGTATCCGGGCACGGGCATTGCCAAGTTTGCCGTGGAGAATGGTTATTTCAGCGGCGACTTCGATACGATCGACGAGAGTTATTACACGGAGAGCTGTTTGAAGTTCTCGTCGCCCGAGGAAAAGCAGCAAATCGAAAACCTGCACAAGCTCTTTGCGGTCACGGCGGCCTTGCCGGCAATGTTGCCCATTACGAAGAAGCTGTTGCCCTTGCCGCCCAATGATTTCTTTTACGCGATGTTTCGATCGTGGTACCTCATTTGCCACATGACCGACGTGATGCCGCGGAAGCTCGAAATCAAGGAAATGCTCGACAGCATCATGAGCGTTTTCGGCGTGTATCGCGGGGCCGAGGAAAATCGTTGGCCTGTGCCCAAGCTCGAATCGTTGCCGATCGAAGACGCACCGGAGCCTCTTCCCAATCGCATTACATTACGC
>CAYSYX010000963.1:0-860 GCA_964435055.1 uncultured Polyangium sp.
CAAAAGCAGCCTGTTTTGCGATTCGCGACCGCGGCGGGTTGACTTGAGCATCCAATACAAGAGCCATCACGTCATGAGGTATGGTTTGTCGTGCGTATCGTCTTCGATCCAAATCGGAAAGAAGCCGCAACCTTGGTAGTTCTGTTCCTTTTTCGTTTTGCCGCGGATCAGATTCATGACTTTGGGCGTGACGAAGATCCACGGGAGCGGTCGAAAAGAACTTGCGCCTTTGTCGGGAGCATCTGGGTCATACTTGCCGAAGTCGCCAAACCATTCCCAGCTCAGGTTGAAGTCGCATAGATTCTTCAAGTCTTCGCGGCGATAGGTGATGTGAAGGTCGCGCCCGCTACCGACTGCCCGTTGTCGACCACGTCCGCAGGTTGGGCATTTGAGTGTTTCGTCTAGGCCCGTACTCGCGGCCATTGGGGGCAAAACGTTTTCGATCACCGCTTGCTGCCAACGAATTTCGCCAATCACGCCACTTTTGTATTTCGCCGTGGCGGGCCAGAAGTTGGCACCGGTGACGTTGGCCGCAAGGAGTTTCTCGACATCCGTGTCGAGCACGAGAAGGTTTTTATCGGTGGTGTGCGCGACCCGGTGTTTGTTGACATCGAGCATGGCGTTGCCATCGACGACGAGCGGTGATGTTTGTCGAACACCGGTCAGACAAGTCCGGCACGCATCCGACACATCGTAGGTCACTCCAAACACGGACCCTGTCGTTGTACGTGCCTTCGTCCACGCCGACAACGAAACGCTAAGCAACGGCGCGGCTTGAAGTTCGTCTTCCGAATACTCCTCCCACGACATGATCAGAGGTTTTTCGCCTGCTTCCTCCAGCAACGCGCGCACCTTGGCGA
>CAYSYX010000963.1:870-2651 GCA_964435055.1 uncultured Polyangium sp.
ACGTCAGCGCGGGCCAGTCCAGCATCGCGGCGTCGCAGGGGTCACGGATCGCGCCGACGTCGAACGCCGTATTGTGCGCGATCACCGGTCGGTCCCCCACGACGTCGAGGACCTGGGCGAGCCGTTCGTCGTGTTCTTCCAGAGTCAAGTGCATGTTGCCCGAGGCGAAAACTTCAGCCACATCTTTTTTGCGCCCGGTGATACCAAGGATCGCGTCGGCTCCGCCGAGGATGTCCCTTGTGTCAAAATGTAGCGAGATATAGTTCTTCATGCCGTCTACGGAACCTGCCTGAGGAGGTGTTCAATGGCTTGTAGCCAGTGCGGTTGGTCTTTGTAAACTCTCTGGTACAACGCACGCAACTCTTGCTGCGACACTCGGTAGTTTTCCCCTTTCTTAGCGGCGTCTTTCCAAAACTTGTTGAGTTCCGTCGTGATCGCTTGGTGCTCGACATCTGTGAGGATGACCGATGGGGCCTTCGCAATCGCATCATCCCCAAATTTCGCCACGCCAAAGTACTCAAATGCTTGCTTTTCGAAGATCTTATGCGCTTGAAACTTCGCTTCGAGGCCCGCGGTGAACTTCTGGCCGAGTTTGAACGGAAGAACCGCGCTGATTTCCTGAAAACCCTTGGCAAGTTCGTACTTGCCCGCTTCTTCGATGAGCTCGTCGGCCATTTTGAGGGCGGCTTTGTCCGCCCCATTGATGATGACGCGTTGACCACCTTTCGTCGCGGTAAAGATCTTCAGGACGAACTCTTTCGAGGGCAATCCGCTGGCCGTGAGGACTTGAATCGCCGACAAGCCCAATTGCAGGGCGGGAAAGCTCCATCCGCCAACGTTGGTCCCATTGACCATCCCATGCCGATCGCCCTCGGGATGTTTCGCGTTTCCCGACGTGTCCATATTGGCCACGGCGGCGAGGAGATTCATATTGCGAGCGATCTGCTCGAACGTACTCAGCGGCGGACCTTTGCCCGTGGGGCTCGACGACGCGGACGGCGGAGACGAACCTGTATTCGAAGCAGTTGCCGTCGTTCCTGTGGTTGATGATGTCGCTGTCGTGGTCCCGTTGGTCGTTGTCGTCGTCGTTGTTTTCGCCGTTGTGGTTGACGCGTTTGTCGAGCTGGATGGTCGAGCTGCGGTACCCGAATTGGCAGCGGCCCATTTTTCGTAGGGTATCGGAGCTTTTTTGCCCGCACAGCGGACCTTGGTTTTTTCGCCGAAATGCCAAACGGATTCCGGCGGAGCACCAAGGTCGAGATAGAATATCACCGTCGCTTTGGCGATTTCTGTTGTGTGATCGGTGGATGCCCTGTTGATGCCCGGACCCCCATACCATTCATCGTCAGGGATGCCCGGTGCATGTGCACAAACCCCAATGCGTGGGAGCACCTTCGCTCCGGAATTCGCCTTCGCTCCGGAATTCGCCGTCGCTCCTGCGCTCGCCGACGTATCACAACCAGGTTTCCCCGGTGCGCCCAACAAATTCCGATTGGTCGCGCCATTCGCCTGCGTCACTTCACTCGGACATGGTTCCTTGTTGCGAATTGGCTCCGACTCGGGCGCGGCGTCGCGAACGATGTTCGGACAAGACAATCCATAACGTTCCGCCATGACCAACGCGTTCTCCGGCGGCGCGTCCTCGTTGAATTCAATGAACACACTTGCCAATGGAGCGACACTCATCAATTCGTCGCGGTTTTCATCGGTGACGATATGCCCGTTCCCGGATTGCACGGCCATGAGATGGACGTTGTCCAGTATTTCCCCGGGGCGACAAG
>CAYSYX010000964.1:0-2650 GCA_964435055.1 uncultured Polyangium sp.
GCGGTGCCAAAGTGCAACACCATGTCCGTCACGCCCACGGAAAACGAAGTCCCGGCAAAAACAACCAGCTTTGCCTGCGTTTCAATGGCATTGCATACGTCACGCCAGCGGTAGCTTCGATGCCCCACATACGTTTCGTCAAACCACAAACCGTGAAAACGTAAATAGGAATTACATCCCGCACATCGCGGAACATTGGCTTCAATCGGGTTTTCACGAAATGCCGTCAGGTCGACATTTTCGACGAAAATGCTGCCTTCGGGCGCTCCGAACAAACACCCCGTACGCGAACAACGAAAACGATCGCTGGTCCCATGAACTTTGATCATGTTCTTCGACCCGGCTTTTTCGTGCAAGGTGTCGACATTCTGCGTCACGAGCAAAAAATCACCGCCGCGAGCCACTTGATAACGCTCGAGCGCAGCGATGGCGAAATGGCCCGGATTGGGTTTGGCGTCGCGCGTATTGTCGAGCCGCCACAAATACCATTTCCACGACCCGGCAGGGTTTTCTTGAAAATACTTGAGCGTACCGAGCTCCACCGGATCTTTTTTCCAAATGGCATTGAAGTCACTGCCACGAAATGTCGGTATGCCGCTCGCGTGACTCACGCCCGCGCCGGTGACGAACAGGATCTGCTCGGGGTTCGTGTTTTCGATTGCTTTGGCGAGCATTTGGGGTGGTGAGAGTTTGGACATGGGACCTCCAAGGTTGCCGGCGCGATACGTTGCCATATCCGTGACGAACATTCACGCACACAAAAATATTTTCGACGCCGGTGTGCCGAGCCCTTCGGTGCCGAAGTCCTGCTTGATGTTCCGGCTTTTTTGCGCGAAATATCCTTGCCCTCGCATTCGCACCGGCTTACAACGAGTCATGCGTCCCAAAGGTTTTTTCACGCCGACGAGCCTCGCCTCGCGGGTTGGCTTTATCGGCCTCAGCCTATTCGGAGCATGCGCAACAGGATGCATTCCGCTGCCATTCGCCTCACCTCCGGTGCGATTCTCCGGGGCGATTGGCGGAGGTTCGAGCGGACTTACGTCGGGCGCAGGCGCAGGCGATCTACGCGGGCGCGCTGCCGGTCGCTTGGGTTTGTCCCCGCTCTCGTGGTCCAAAGACTTGCTAAAACGTCCCGTCGATCCCGAATTGGGAATGCTCTTCGAGGGGTTGACGCATCCACCGGCCAATGATTTGCCGGATCTTGGCGGTTACCTCGGTTTGGCGTGGAATGCGTGGCAAGAGCGCTCGGGAAGCGGTGGGCAACGTGTGTTTTTACGCGGCACGGCCGATTTGGTATGGCGACGCCCCGATATCAACTTGGGCGGAGGCGGCTCATTTTCCGTCGGCTGGGAATACTCCGATTTCGTAAGCGAAGCGGTTTCAAGCACATCCAATCTTCCTGCGTTCATTGGATATGCGTTTGGCGAGGGCGGCGTCGGATTCGAATTGACCGGAGCTGCACGCGCATTCGATCAAGCCCCCGTATGGCAAGTGACAGCGGGTATGTTCTTTCGAGTCCCCGCGCTCGCCGGCATTCTGCTCGTACCCATTCCCATCGGCCACTAATACGCGCAATGTTTCGCCTTTTGAAACATCGTTACAAACGCAATGTTTCGCAGGCCCGCAACCTTTGCGCGCATACGCGCATACGATGAAAAATTCCCGGTAAAATACGTCCCTTTCAAACGCCTCGTCCTTTGGCACGAAGAATGCGAATCGGTTGTTTCAAGATGGCTGGGTGGGCGTTTCAACGTCCCGCCGTTCAAAGGAGTTTTGTTATGTCACGGAATGAAGCGTCTTGGGATCGGATCGCGCGCATCGTATTGGGCCTTGGATTGATCGCGCTCGTCTTTGTGGGTCCTCAAACGCCGTTCGGCTGGCTCGGACTCATCTTTCTCGGCACGGGCCTGGTTGGATTCTGCCCGCTTTACCGAATCTTTGGTTTGTCGACGTGTAAAGTCTCTTGACCTCCGCGCCGTAATTGGTTCAAATGAACCGACGGAACCGACCGGTCCCGGTTCAATCGAACCATTTTCCCGACCTCCGCAAACGCACTTCGTCTTGAATACTCGATAAAATCCGCGGTTTGTTCTGTTGGTACACACATTGCCAATGGCGCCGGCCGAGGACATCGACATGACGAAAACCCGATTTGCATTCCCGCTGTTGAGTGGCCTGGTTCTTCTCGTCGCCGCGTGCGCGCCTGAAATGGAAAGCCCGGACGAACTCGATACCGAGGACTCCATCGAAGCATTGACGAACCCCGTGGCTTGCGCCGTGGCCAAACCATCGGCATTCAAAATCACGCCCCCGTGGGCTCCGGGCGTGAGCCATCAAATTCTCCAGGGGTATGGATCGGGCTTGCATCAGTACGCATGCCGTTCCAACGGGTCAAACGATTATTTTGCGCTCGATTTCAATCTTGCGCTGGGCGAAGCGGTCATGCCCATTGCCGACGGTACGATTCTTTATGCGGGACCGGCCACGGGCGGATGGTCGGGTTACGGCAATATCGTATTTGTCGAACACATCATCAATGGCGTGCGTTACCAGTCTATCTACGCGCATTTGAACAGCGTGGAGGTGCTCAAGGGGCAAGCGGTAAAACGAAACACGAGAATCGGTGGGGCCGGGAATTCAGGCACGTCGG
>CAYSYX010000965.1:0-973 GCA_964435055.1 uncultured Polyangium sp.
GTCTTTGCCCAGGGACGTCAGTCCGGCAAGAAGCAAGTTCAGGTCGTCCACGAAGAGGTCCGGTCGGTCCACGAACACGAGCGAGTGATCAAGCCCGATCAGCGTCGCCGTCGCCGCGAAGATCACCGCGTCTGCTTCGCCATGGGACAACTGAGCCACCGTCGCCGGAGCGCCGCCGTTGCTCGAGAAGCAGCGCGGGATCACGTCTCCCGAGGGATCGGGCACGTACCGGCAGCTCGGCGACAGAACCGCAAGCGTCATGGCAAACCTGTCCCGTTGCGCCGTGTCCTGTCCCAACGTGCGCAGGAAGGGAAGGATGAAGCCATATTTACGCGAATCTTTGCCCAAACGCGCGACACGTTGCTCCGCGCTCCCGGTCCCCGGGAAAGGCGGAAACATCGGGATGCGCCTCTCCGCGGGGAAGTAGTCGACTTTCCCGTACGCCGGATTGTGCGCATAGCGCCCGAACACCGCGCGCAATCCGTCGTCGGCTTCGGCGGTCGCGCGATCCGGGAGGAAAATCACCTCCGCTTCGAGCGTGGGCGACGTCGTTCCGGCAAAGTCCCGCTCGGCCTCGTCCAAGTAAAACGCCGCGCGAATCTTGGCGGCGCCCGTCGTGCCGATCCAAGCTGCTCCGGCCGCCAAAGCTCCGTACGGTCGAATCGCCTCTTTCGCCGCGATCAACGCCTCGATCATGCGCGTCTTGCCCGAACCGCTCGGCCCGGTGATGACCACCATCGAACGAGGTTCACCCGTTCGCGCATCGGTCAGATCGAGCGAGACGTCCGGCACACCCCGGATCCCGATGAATGTAGCTCGCTGCAGTTTCATGCTGTGTCCCTTTTTCGTCTTAGCTCGTGGGGCCGCTCGGACCCGGATTGCCGCCCAATGCACCAAGCGTCGCCGCTTCCGCGCCCGGATTGAGGAGAACTTTGGGCGATTGAATGATGATGGAGTCGGGGCCGATGTGGAT
>CAYSYX010000965.1:983-2649 GCA_964435055.1 uncultured Polyangium sp.
CACTCCGACGGCGTGGCGACGGGGCCGCCCATCGCGGCGTTGGCGGCGACGTCCTCGCCGGGGTTGAGCAGCACCTTCGGCGATTGAATCACGATGCAGTCGGGGCCGATGTGGATCATCGAGTTGCCGACCGTCAACGTCGTTGCTTGATCGCTGGAAATGTTGTGGTTCTGCGCCTGGGACGATGAATCGCCCGAGGTGTGGAGAACTCGGTCCATGCTCGCCATCGACATGAACTGACCCAGGACCGATTCCATGAAGTCCTTGCCGGTCATCACGGTGTTGGTGCCCTGAATGCTGTGGCTCTGGCTGCCGCCCACGTTCTTCGTCTCGTGCTTGATGATCGTGGAGCTGCGGTTGTTGCCGATCGTCGTCAGATGGTCGTTGTTGACCAACGTCGTCATGTTCTTCTGGGCGCGAACATGGACAAGCTCGTTGCCCGCACGATCCTCGAACATGATCTCGTTGTACCCTCCGTACGACGGCGACGAATTGCTCCGCCAGCCGCTGCGTGTTTTGTTCTCGGGAAGCGGGTAGGGCGTTTTCTGCAGGTTCGTGTACACCCGACCCGTGATCACCGGTTGATCCGGATCGCCGCCCAGGAAGTCCACGATCACTTCCTGCCCGACACGCGGAAGGTTCGTCCCGCCGTACCCCGCGCCGCTCCAAGGTTGGCTCACGTGGATCCAGCACGAGCTGCGCGAATCGCGGTGACCTTCGCGATCCCAATGGAACTGGACGCGCACGCGGCCGAACTCGTCGGTGTGGATCTCTTCGCCCATCGGTCCGACGACGGTCGCGTTTTCCACGCCGAGCGCTCGAGGTTTCGCGTGGCGCAACGGCGGGTGGTAGGGCTGATCCGCGCTGCGAACTTCGCACGAGTGCATCATTTCCTCGTCGCGCTTGCCGCTGATGTGCGACTGAAGCACGAGCAGCTTCTTGGTATCGCCCAGCTCGCGTTGCGGGTGATCGAGGACGCGGAGCACACTTCCGGGGGCCAGGTCCACGACGTTGCAACGGAACGACGCGAGCGCCGCGTCGCTGCGGGTCGCTTGGAGGCGCTTGGCCGCGAGCTTGTGGGCTTCTTCCACGTCGGCGCGATGCATGCCGCGATCGTCCGCGAACGGCGTCGGCTCACCGAGCGGGCTGCCGTAGTTGAACGCGCCGGGCTCGTAATGGAAGCTCTCGAGCTCTCCCTCGACGCCGCTCGATGCGGCCGAAGCCCCGAGCGCGTATTCGGCCGGCTTGCGGTAGTCGTAATCGCGCAGCGTGAGTTTGCCCGGGCGCACGTAGCGGCTCACGCGCACGGCCGTGACGTGTTCCTTGTCGGCGGGCGATGGTTTGTCCCGGAAAGCAATCGGGTGTTGCCGCTCTTCGCCGCTTTGGGGCGCATCCGTCAGCACGAGGATCGTCTTGTGGTCGTGATCGACGAAGTAGAACGAAACGCCTGCTTCTTCGAGCATCCGCGAAATGAACGCCAGGTCGGTCTCGCCGTATTGCACGCGGTATTTGCGCGTCTTGTATTGGCCTTGGATCTTCGCCACATGCTCGATGCCCCATTCGTTGAGCAGCTGTCGGGCGATGTCGATCTCGTTCATCACCTGGAAGATCCGGCGATTGCTGCGTTGCGAAGCGAGCCACAGCTTCGGAGCGATCTTGATGTGGT
>CAYSYX010000966.1:0-2644 GCA_964435055.1 uncultured Polyangium sp.
GTCCAAGGCTGATGCGCGAATCGATTTTCGCCGACATCGCCACCACGGTTTCGTAATCATCGAGCTTGATGAGCGGTGAATTCTGCGCTCCCTCGAGATGACACGAACCGCAATATTGCCGAAATACCGGGACGACATCCGCATCGAAGGTCAATGTCGAACCCAATTTCAATCCTTCGAGCTTCGTTCCGGCGCCGATCCAGATATTGCCGATATCGTCCGCCGCCGCCAGCGGGACGCTCTGCGCCGCCGACAAACTCGTCGGCCAAGGCATCACACCCGCCGGAGTTGTTCCCGGCTGTGCAAGCACGATTCCCGCCGACGTGAGCCCGAACATACCCTTTTTCGGATCGAATACCGCCGCATAAGCCTTCGCCGGTTCGCCTCCATCAGCCAGGGTATATTGCGTATATCCGCCGTCCGCTCCGCGCTCGAACAATCCCTTGTCCGCCGCGACGTACACCGTGCCTTCGGCGCCGTGCGCGATATCATGAATCGTCCCGAAAGCATGCGGAACCCGCCCCGCCTCTTCCGTCGCCGGATCGAGCTCGTACAAATGATCGCCGTACGCCACGAAGACCAGTTTTTCGTTTGCCCCGACAACCGTGGGCAATCCCGTTTCCCCGTCGAATGTCCACTCGGACAAACTCGTTCCTTTTAGCTCGTAAAAACCCTTCGCCGTCGCCATCCAGAGCCGTTCACCGTCCGGCACCGCCGCGGACGCCACCGATTTGATGCCCAAGGCCACGAGCTGCGTGCTTGCCGGCGATACGAGCAACTTATCGCCCGACGTGTGAAATACGCCATTGTCTCCGGCGAGCAGCAAATTCGCCGAACGTCTTCCTATGGCCTGTACGGCTCCCGTCTTCGCCGCCGCCATTGGATCGTCACTCCAAACCGATGCCTCTTGCAACGTCCCAATGACCTCGCCCAACCCATAAGCGGTCGATTTCGTCCCCACGAGCAATCGACTTCCTTTGGCGCCCAGCGCAGTGACGTCCTCGCCCACGTCAATCGACACTCCCCCGGGATCATAAGGAGGAACGTTCGGCGAGCCTTGCACGACGACCAGAGCCAAATCACTCACGACGCCATCGCTGCATCCGCATAACCAGAGCGCCGAGAAACCCATCGCGACAATCGTTACCCAACGAAACATCCGTCGATGATAACGAGCGTGGAAAGCCGACTTCAAGAACAAATGTCCACTACCCGTACGTTTTGACGTAGGTTGAATCATGGTTCGTTGCTGAAAGTCCATGTCACACTTTGCCACCCACGCTCGATAGTCCTACGTATGGACCCAATGATCACCCCAGGCAGAGCGTCGGAATCCGTTATGGTTCGAACTTTTGGAGCAAGTTGCATTCTGGTCGGGTTGCTGGGCTGCTCGACCGCGCCTCCAACGTCGCCGGATGCGTCGCTTCCGGTGCCGCAGACGACGATGCCGGATTCGGTGGCGGACACGCCTGCGCCCGCGTTGACGTCGGTCGTTCTTCAAGGCGTACCGCACGTTCGTCAAAAGCCTGATTTTTGTGGCGAAGCGGATGTCGAGATGTTTTTGCGGTCGAAAGGAATCGCTTTCGATCAAGACGCCGTTTTTGGGATCACCGGAATGGATCCCGCGCGCGGTATGGGCGCGACGACGCGGGAAATGACTCAGGCGCTGGTGAATTTGGGGTTGGACGTGGGACCGGTTTGGTTCACCGCGAAATCCGCGAATGCTCGACAAGACCTGGACAAACTATTTCACGAAATGCACGCCGACCTGGCCCGAGGAATTCCTTCGATCGTGTGCACGCATTTCGATGAATCGCCCAAGACCACCGAACACTTTCGTTTGGTGTTGGGGTACGACCAAGCCACCGACGAAGTCATTTACAGCGATCCAGCCCTCGACGACGGGGCGTATTTGCGGATGCCGCGGAATCGATTCCTAAGATTGTGGCCGCTTGCGTATCGATCCGACGAATGGACCGTCATTCGAATGCGTTTGGCAGGTCAACCGAGCCTCCCGCCTTTGCCCAAGGTCGAAGGTTTCACGCCCGCCGATTACGCCCAGCACATCATGTCCCTCAAACGCATGCTTCGTTCGCATTACACGGTTCTCGTCGAGCCGCCCTTCGTGGTCATCGGCGACGAATCGCCCGAGCGCGTACGTGCGCATGCAGCGGGCACGGTACGCTGGGCCGTGCAGCATTTGAAACAAGATTTTTTCAGCAAAGACCCGGATCGGATCCTCACCATTTGGCTTTTCGGCACCGCCGATGCCTACAACGAAGCCGTTCGTCTTCATTTCAGCCGGTCTCCGTCGACACCTTATGGGTTTTATTCGTCCGAGAAAAACGCGCTCGTCATGAACATCGCGACCGGTGGAGGCACGTTGGTGCATGAAATCGTTCACCCGTTTGTCGAAGCGAATGTCCCCGATTGTCCCGCGTGGATCAACGAAGGATTGGGGTCGCTCTTCGAACAATCCGCGGAGCGCGACGGGCATATCATCGGCTTGACCAATTGGCGCCTGGCCGGCCTGCAAAAAGCTATCCGGCGCAAGAACGTACCGAGCTTTCATTCGCTGATGCACACGACGAATACGCAGTTCTACGACGACGATCCCGGGACGAACTATTCGCAGAGCCGGTAC
>CAYSYX010000967.1:0-2642 GCA_964435055.1 uncultured Polyangium sp.
CGCGCGAAGGGTGAAGAGGGGTCGATGGGTAACCCCAACACCAAGGCGTCGGGCAACAAGTTCGGCGTTCAGGGTCCCAAGGACAACACCGACCCGCACATTGCTCGTCAGGCGGCTCTTCGTGACGCGGCCGAGTTCGGCATGATTGGTCTGCTCAATGCCGGAGCCGGCGGTGATCCGAATGCTCCGACGGCTCCGTGGGGTCGCGATGATTCGCTCGGAAACGATCCGCTCTCCGCGCGCGGCAACATGTGGGGTGACAACATCGGCGATTCGTTCGGAGCCGGCGGTCTTGGTTTGTCCGGTATCGGCGAAGGCGGTGGTGGCCGCGGTGAAGGTATCGGTCTCGGCAACATCGGCACGATCGGTCACGGTGCCGGCACGGGAACGGGCCAAGGGTTTGGCTCGGGTCACGGGCGTTTGTCCGGTTCGCACCGCACGAAACCGCCGCAGGTTCGTATGGGTGCGACGAGCGTCAGCGGTCGTTTGCCCCCGGAGGTCATTCAACGCATCGTTCGTCAGAACTTTGGTCGCTTCCGTCTTTGTTACGAAAACGGCTTGCGCAACAACCCGAACTTGCAGGGTCGCGTTTCGGTTCGTTTCGTCATTGGTCGTGACGGCGCGGTCTCGAACGTCGGCAACGGTGGTTCGGACATGCCGGACGGCGGCGTGGTGTCGTGCGTGGTGCGTGCCTTCTACGGTTTGTCGTTCCCGCAGCCTGAAGGCGGTATCGTCACGGTCGTGTACCCGATCATGTTCAGCCCCGGCGGTTGATTCTTTTCACCTCGGTTGACGTCGAGCGGACGTCGAGCGCCCCGCGGGTTTTTCCTCGCGGGGCGTTGCTTTTTTGTTGTCGTGACAGCTCGTTTGCCGAGTGGCGCGAGACGTTGTGGTTCGGCAAGACGGACGGATCCAATCGATGCTGGACTTTCGCTGCGCGCTCCGCCTATTCTCGCCCCGCCTCGAAGCGTCGTAATCGACGTAGGGCGATAGCGATTTCGTCTGCGAGATCGGGGTTTTGTCTCGTGTTTTTGGCAGCAACGCGCGGCCGTGAAGGCATTTCTACATGCGGCACGCGAGGGGACGGTTGATTCGTCCCCGAGAAAGGTGAGCGAAGCAATGAAGCTTGGCGCAATGTTGATGGCGTCGTGTCTCGCGGTTTCGAGCTTGATCGGTCTCGGTTGCAGTCGCAACCGACAGGAAGCCGTCATTCTCGCCAATGGCGGCGACAAAGAACTTGCACTCAATCCCGATGGTGCAGCCAACAAGTACGAGCAAGCGACCAAGCTTGACCCGACAAACCATCGCATCTTTTTCAAGCTCGCGATGGCCTACAAGAAGAAGGAAGACTGGGACAAGACCGCGTCGACGTTGACGCGGGCCGTGCAGCTTGCACCGAAGTTTGCGAACTACTGGTTCGAACGCGGTTACGCGCTCGAGATGCAAGCGAAGAAGAAGACGATCTCGTACGAAGAGGCGAAGGAGCCGTACCAGAAGTGCATCGAGAACGATCCCAACTATGCGGATTGTTATCACCAGCTGGCGAACGTGTTTTTGTGGACAGACGACGAGCAAAATGCGCTCGCGAACTACACGAAAGCGATCGAGCACCAACCGACGGAACTTCGTTACTACCCGCCGCTCGCCGACCTTTACTTGAACCTCGGTTACGTCAATGAAGCCGAGCAGGTGTTGAAGGAAGCGAAGGCGTTTGCGAAGTCGGGCGACAAGTCGCTCTTCTGGGTCCACGTGCTTCAGTCCGAGGTGTACAACGAGAAGAAGTCGGTTGCGGAACGCGTGACGGAGCTCGAAGCAGCGAAGGCTGTGGCGGGCACCGAAGGTGCCGAGTCGATTCAAATTCTCTTCATGCTCGGCAGCACGTACGCCGTGCTCGAACCGCCGCGAACGCAAGAGGCCGTGCAGATGTTGAAAGGTTTCACGACACGCGCGTGCAAAGGGTCGAAAGCGGCCGCGTACAAGACTGAATGCGAGCAGTCGCAATCACTCCTCACGAAGCTTGGTGGCAGTTAATTTTGGCAGTTGGTCGGCGACATCGATTGCAAGGCCTTTCGTAGACCGGGCCAGGGGCCGAGGAATCCATGGATCTTGCGCAGCGTCTGAATCATCTCGAGTCGATTCGTGAGTGGCAAGGGCTCGCCGATGAGCTCGAAAAAGGGCTCGCTAGCGATGCGGATGCCGTAGCTAAGGCGAGCTGTCATTTGCGGCTTGGGAAGCTTCTCGAAGAGAAGTTTCTCCAGGGTGTTAAGGCGCTGAAGCATCTTCAAGACGCCTACAAGCAGAATCCGGCACTCACGGAGGCGCTGCGACTTGCGCGCCTTGTGTACTGGGATCTCGGTAAGGTCAGTATGGTCCAGCGGCTGCTCGAGCTGGAGCTCAAGAGTTTGTCCGACGGCCCCGAGGCTGCGGAGCTCTTGATCGAGCTCGGGCATGTGTATGTGGACCTCGGCGATCACGAGAAAGCCGCTGCTGCGTATGCACGCGCGCTAGGTGCCTCCGGTGGCACGAGCGACGAAGCGCCGCCCGGGCTCGCGGATGTGCAGGTCGAAGAAAGCGGGTGGGAGTCACACCTCGCGTCGATCCTTCAAAGCGCGAACGATTCGAGCGCGTCTTCGGGCGATCGG
>CAYSYX010000968.1:0-1240 GCA_964435055.1 uncultured Polyangium sp.
AGGCAAACCAACATTGGCGGCCGGTCCGGTGAGCTGCGAATACATGTTGTTGCCGAATCCGGTCATGTCTCCGTTGTCTTTGCGAACGGTCGTATGCTCATAACCGGACGCAACTTGAACTGCTGCGCTCACATTGGCGACCTGCGCCGGCGCCGACCGTGACGTGGTTGTCCCATCCCCCAACGAGCCCCACTCGTTGTTGCCCCAGCTCCATACCGACCCATCGCGCCGCAATGCAACCCCAAAACCCCAACCACTAGCGATCGAACGTACGTCATTCAGCGATTGAACTTGAACGGTCTGGGTCGTAGGCATCGTTGTACCGATCCCCAATCCTCCATTCACATTGCGACCTTGCGACCATACCGTGCCGTCGCGACGTAAGCCCAGAACAAAGTCGTAACCAAGAGCCATCGAAACAATCTTCGTCATCCCCGGAACTGCGACGGGCGTCGGCAACGACGTCGATGATGACGACGAAATGAGATTTCCGCGCCTGTTGTCGCCGAATACATAAACCGATCCGTCAGCTCGCAGGACGGCGGAAGAATTCAAGAATGCCGCGATGGCCACCGGCGTAGAGCCCGACAGTCCGGGAACGACGGTTGGCGTAAGAACATCCTGATAATGCCCCTGGCCGATTTGTCCGTCGGCATTACGCCCCCAAGCATACACTTTGCCATTCGATTGCAAGGCTAGAACGTGGCAATCACCAGCCACGACATCCACGATACTCGAAAGGCCGGGCACTTGGACCCACGACCCGATGACGGGTGGAGCGGTTGTGGTTCCATTGCCAAGTTCGCCGGCCATATTATCCCCGGCAGCCCAAACCGTGCCATCAGCGCGCAAAGCCAGAACAACCCCAACCCCCGCTCCAACTTTGACAACTCCGCTCAGCGCCGGCGTTGGCGAGCTGATGGTGCCAAGGGTCGTCAAACCCAAATTGCCATAGCTATTGTGCCCCCATGACCAAAGCTGACCATCACGCACGGCATACGATGCAAGCGGCCCGGCAACAATCGGCGATGCTTGCGCCAATGAAAGCGGTCCCGCAACGATGCGCATGGAATCCGTCCCTGTATCTCCATCCCGCCCCGCGACATACGAACCTTCGATTCGTGGTGTTCCGACAAACCGACCGAAAAGCCAAAGGCGACTCGTTTCGTCGATGGTGAACGTATCAGGCACGTCGATACCGGGTCCGCCGTACGTCCGCACCCAAGACAACGCGCCCGTT
>CAYSYX010000968.1:1250-2636 GCA_964435055.1 uncultured Polyangium sp.
TTCCTACTTCATACGCCGCAATGAAAACATCTTCATTTCCATTCACGCCGGCTCGAGCGCTCGGAATGCTCGTCGGCGTCGAACCACGAAAATCCAAAGGCCCTTTGAATTTGCCCATGACAATGACAACTTGCCCCATGACTTCCATCGATTGAATTTCAACGGCCCGGTTCGGATCCGGCGAAATGGTGGTCAACCACGCCCATGAATTCATTCCGGAATAGACACGACCGATGAATGCACCGGGTTGCCCCCCCGCGGTCGTGCCATTGCCCGCGATGAATACGCCGTCCTGTACCGCCTGCGGCGCGAGGTTCGACATGCCCGGTACGGTCAACGTGGTCGTCGAATCCAAATTCGTTTGTCCGGGAGCACCAAATGCCCGCAATTCGAGCGTCGAAGGATCCGACGCGCGCACCGAGACCGTTCGACCATCGTCCGCCATGCGCACGACGTTCGAGGTTTGGCCAAGCACCAAAGAGCGGGACGATAGAACAGTTCCCGTCGTCAAATCATATTTGCGGTATTCCCGTGATTGCGGGACCCATGCACCCCCTACGAGATTCTCCACCGTCCCGATCGTGTGCACATACGAAGTCCCCTCCACTTTGATCGCCAGAATGCGGTAGCCGGCCCCGGCATTGTAAAGCGATTGCGTCCACTTGGTCGCCAACGTGCTTGCATTGTGAATACGCAACGAACCCACGCCGACGCCCGCCGTCGCGATAGCAACGTTCCCGGCTCCCGCCGAATCTACGCTCGCGTGCATCGCCACCGGGTCCGCATCACTCAGCGCAATCCGTTGCATGGCCCCATACGTACCATCCGCATTTCCCCGCACGATGAACAGATCCCGCGCCGTTTTGGTCCCCGTATCCAGGGCCGACAGCCCCATCAATGACGACGTCGATGTCGTAATGCCCGCGTACACGATGTTCGAACCATTCAGCGCGGCGGATACCATCGTCGTCGCGCTCGAGCCTGCGGATTCGTGATCCACGACGCCCGCGGGCGTGCAATCGTACAAACACGTCGCTTGCGTCTCACCCGCTTCGCAAACGCCATTTCCACAAGCACTCGGCGCCGGCGATTGCAACCAAACTTCAATCGCCGGAACACTCACGGATGCGTTCGCCGGGTTCGTCGTGGTACATGTGCCATTCGTCGAATTACACTGCGTCGAACAATCCCCCGTCGCGGTCATCGAACAATACCCGCCGTTCTTCGCGCACGCGCGGCTCGTGATGTGCCCCATGTCCGCGCCCGTGCCACGACAAACGTTGAACGGCGACTTCAATTCATTGCGATCAAAAATGTTACCATAGAACTTTCCCTCGAAGATCGGATACGAATCGATTTCCGCCTGGGTCGTCGTCAACGCCGGGT
>CAYSYX010000969.1:0-2350 GCA_964435055.1 uncultured Polyangium sp.
CGTCTGAGTGGGTTGTCACGAGGGGAAACGTTTGCGTCCACGTATTGGTCGCTTCATTGTAGACCTCGCCGCGCACACTATCCCCCGCGACAAGAACGCGACCATCGATCAGCGTAATGCCGATATGACCGGACGTCGTATTCGCGAGCGGTGCCACGTTGGTCCATACCGGGTCGATCATCACCGGTTCATCAATCGGGTCCGCATACAATGCAATCGCGTCCGCTCGGGCTTCGAGCCGTAAGCCGATGGGCATTCCACGACGCGTGTAAGCGAGCGGCGCGCTGACCGTCAGATGGTGCGTGCCCATTTCGTCCCGAAGAACCACGAAGTCACCGTCTTGCGCGACAAACGCTCCTTCGACATGCCACGTCACCACGGGTTCGTCCCCGCGTCCCGTTCCGTCTTCGAGCATCAACCATTCTTCACATCCCTGCGGCGTGGGACGCCATAATGACGAACCTCCGCGCCGACCATACATGACGGCTCCGGTATGCAGCGTGGCCGGTCCGGACCGACCTTCTTCACGAACTCGAATTTCAAAATTGTCCTGACGTATTCTGAGCGCATCGTTGACCTCCACCGGCACGAGCATTTCCACGTGCCCGGGCATCGCGACGCGTAATCCTTTGGCCGTCGTTTCGATTTGCGCCGAGGCCGGCGGCGGGGCGTCGATGAGCGATTGAGCGCTCGCGGGAAAATGGTTTCGAATGAGTTTGTCGGGGGCGGATGCCGACTCGGTTTCATTCGTACAACCGAGAGAAATCGTGGACAAGATCCACAAGAGGGACAAACCTAGACGAGCTGGTGATGGCATGGAAACTCCATGGGTCGGTATTGCGTATTCACGAGCCGCACGAGCGACTCGCGGCGTTATGAAGAGCAAACCAACCTTATGGTGTCAACGGCAATTTGATGAATGGAGTGAGGGCCGAAATGCGGCACTATCGCAACGTGAGGATGCTCGGGAAGCTCCTCTCAATGGCTCGCAATCCAGTTCCTGACCGCAGGCCACGCCACGGACGAAGCATTGTCGCCGAACATCAAGTCCGCGTGGCCATAATCGAAGAGCGGATTCGCGGATCCCGCCAATTGCACGATGTAGCTGCTCTTATCGTTCGAGCCGAACAAATCCAGCATCGGCAATCCCGTATCGCCAAAACCACCTCGAGCGCCGAGATAAAACACGGGCATCGAGACATCGCTCAAATGGTCGGCCAGTGGCGAAGGCGTACCGCATTGCAATTGATCGCCTTCCAGAATCTCGAGCGTCGGTTGATATCCGGGGGCATTCGTCACCCACGCGCGCATGTATTCGAGCGGCGTGTATTGCAGATCTTCGGGAAACCCGAGCGGCGAATACGAGCCCGCACCAAAATGATACCAAGGCGTCACGTTGGCCAAAAGATACGTATTCGTCAGAACGAGCAGCAAGGCCTGATGATTCGTGAACCCCGGAAGGATCGGCGACGGCGTTTCGGGTGAAAACATATCGAGCTGCCCGAGGAATTGCCCGACCATGCCCGTGTTGTTGGCATAAAGGCCCGCATCGTATTGGGCTTGATCGGCAATGGCCCGTTGACACGCCGCTGCCGTGCTGTCCGCCATGGTCGACGGGTATTTCATCGTGTAATCGATGAGCACCAGGCCATTGGCATTTCGCCGGCCCGGCGGAAGTTGCGCTTCGTGATTGGCGAAGGCCACCGATATCTGCGCCCCGCGACTCCAACCACCCACGAACAGTTTGCTTCCGGGGCTGCCCGTCTCTTCGCGAACCCAGCGCGCCAAGCTTGCGACGACTTCCATATCGTCCACCGAACTTTGCGTGCCCCAATCGGCCATGGTGTCCAAATCCGTTTCCGAGTTGGGCACGAAGGTTGCACGGCGATCCCATCCCCAAACGTCAATGTTTTGAAGCGCCAAATAGGCTCCCAACGATTGCGACAAAGGTGCCAGGCCGACACCCGCCGAACCGCTCAGCAAAAATGCCGAATCAAAGGTTGACAAGTCGCCATGTGCAAGAACGATCGCCTTCGCGGCGTGAATCGGACGTCCGGGGCGACTCTCCTTGACCACTCGATGAACGCCGATTTTGTCGTACGTTCCCGGACCAACTCGTACGACCGCGGAATATTCGGCGAGCGATTGACCGAGGTCACGACGAACCACCGATTCGATCGTGAAATTTCCGGACTCCTCCGCCGCTTCGTTCCAGTCCGATGCATCATCGTCCGCGAATGCTTCGGCACTCGAGCCCAACCAAGCCAGCCCAACCAAACAGATGATCGATGCGCGCATACTCCGCTCCTTCTGCAAGTGGGTTCGTCTTTATCGAACAACGCAATCAGGC
>CAYSYX010000969.1:2360-2635 GCA_964435055.1 uncultured Polyangium sp.
CAATCAGGCGGTGCGTCCCATCGAATTTGGAAACCTGCCTGGATCAATGTCGAGGACGGTCAGTTCCGAGACTGCCGGCTGCTACATCGTAGAGCAAGCATGAACAACGAACGTTGCTCTGTTTGCTGAGAGCATGCATTCACGGTGGAGCGTGAAGTTACCATTCCCTCAATGGATGAATCATTCTTGTCGGAAGATTCGCAATGGACAGAATTTTGACGCGTATTGGAATGCGGGCCGCCGGGGATTGTCGTGCATCGAATGCGTGTGGGATT
>CAYSYX010000970.1:0-2635 GCA_964435055.1 uncultured Polyangium sp.
CGAGCAAATTCGAACCATAACCAAGCCGCCTCGATGGCGAGCTGTCGCCATACCGCGGATCTCTGCGATTCGGTGACCATGGCCTCATGGAGCCACGCGAGCGCTGCCAGCAGGTTGTGCGGGTGCGAAGAGATCAACCTATCTCGATAAAGTCGCGCGACGCGAACCGCCTGCCCGGGCGAAGGAGATTCACCGGGTGCAAGCTTCATGGCCTCCGCGAGCCATTCTTCGATCCATTCGTCGAGCGGTTTCCCCTTGGGCTCGATTGCCGGTTTGCGCAGTGTTTCCTCTACTATTCGCTTGCCTTCGGCAATTTCCTCGGGCGTGAGCGGTCGAAACTTCTCGGGATCGTATGGCTCTGTTGGTCGCCGTTCGTGTACTCCGACAAATCGGAATCCGGCCCATGCGAGTGGATGCGCAAGCCGCTGCAACTGTTCGAGCATACGGCGTTGCGAATCCTCACGAGGGGCGGCGGCTGGACCAAGAAACGTCATCAAATCCGCGTCATGTGATTCTTCGTTCGGATCCCCGCCCAGCGTGGCCTTGAAAGCGCGCAGACCCGCTTCGACGGTCATTGCTTTCGTGAGGTGGTCCATCAGCGACTTAATGCCTTCATCGCGCCAAAATCGTTGTGCCTCCGCCAGTGCGTGCGGAGCGGGCAAACCATTTCGGAGTCCTCTTCGGTACGTCCGAACAATACAGGCCGTAACGAAATCAGGGACGGACCATAATGTGCCGATTGCGCTTCGCACGCCATTGCGAACAAATTCGACATCAAGGCCAAAGGCTTCGTCAACGTGCGGTACGAGCGGGTCGCTTGGCAGGTTGACGCCCGATTGGCAAGCCCAAAGCTCAATGCGCTCCATCCCCGCCCAGCCCGCTACGGGAGACGGTTCGCCTAGGGACTCATCTCCGTGCAGATTGACATAGGGGCCTCGTTCACCAGCATGCTTACCATGCGTGTACAGACATAGAACGTCGGCAGTTCGAGCGGTTGCCAGAACGCGCTCCTCGGTCGCCTCCGGCCCTTCAATTCGGACTTCGCTTGGCAATCGAAGTCCGAATGCAAATAAGTGGTGCAGCGTTCCTCCTGGGGCGACGGAAACGACTCCGTGCCGCGGTGGCATCGCAGCTTGGCGCATAAATAGTGGCGCGGCGGACGGGGTCCACGAAAGAGCGTCAAAATGGTCGAGCAGCGTTTTCCCTCGAGGACCCAGGGCACCAAGAGGAAGAAGCGATGCTGTGTACGAAGGCAGGAGAACGGCGTGAGCCATTCGATGCGGCGGAAATGCGGGCGATAGGTCGATGGCTTCGAGATCCTTGGCAATTTTTTGCAATAGCTTGAGCGGCGCATCTTTCGAGTTTTGCCGTTGCCGTGCGATTCGCGAAAATAGCTCCTTTGGCACCTGCACGCGATGGTGCCGGGCCTTGAGTTCGTCGCCTTCGAGCCATAAGACGATTACGAGCAAATCCTCCGCGAGGCTGAGGCGCACCAAGGCGTGACCGGGATATTCCGCGAGCAACTCACGAACAACATCGCGCGTTAGCCGAAAAAGCCATGGCTTGTGGCGACCAGGAATGATACTCGGGTCCATTTGATGCATCAGATCGCGAAGGCGAATCGCATCCTGGCCGACCTCGCGCGCTTTTTGCGCCAAGAACCCCATTGCATCGGGATGGAGTGCGGCTTCCTCGAGGATTTGAATGAGCAACGCAATTTCGCGTTGACTTTCATCATCGTCCGCGGGGATTTCAATTTTCTTCGTATGATCCACGAGTGTTTGAATGTCGACGAGTCCCTGGACGAGCCGACTCGAAAAATCTTCGAGCTTTACTGCGATCATGCTTCTCGCATGGTGGTAGCTGGCGATCACGCGCAATAGCGGACTGGGTTGAACGCGGGTGAATGCCTCGACGTTTTCCATGAAGCGCAGACCCGACACATCCTCGAGGGTGAAAAAGGCTTCGAACGCGTCTTCCTCTTCAAGATGCAATCGTGCGGCTCTGTAGGCGAAGACTTGCGCCTCGGCCACGTGATGATCGGCCAGATGATCGGCCATTGCATTGCGCCAATGTTTCATGGCGCCCTGGAGCATGCCTTGAAATAATACGAGCGCTTCTTTACGCATACCGGCCCGTGCGTAATGGTCGGCAAGCTCGCCGAGAGCTCGTGGGCGAATTCGCTCGACACGAACTCGGCGCAAAATGGCTTGGGCTTGTTCTGTGGCGGGTGGCGTTTCCAGCAAAAACAGCGCGGCGAGACGCATTTGGGCCATATCGACCCAGTCCGGATGCCCGACCTCGATCACCTCCAAAAGCTGCTTTTGGGCTTGCTCCAAATCCCCTTTGGCTTTGCGTTGCGTCCGATGACTGGCCGCATGGAAAAGAATGCGCGAGATGTATTCGACCGTCTTCTCGTCGGAAATGAGTTTTTGGACTCGGCGAACGTACGCTTCTGCCCGATCCATCGAGAAAAGCGCCGCAGTATGATTGCCGCATTGTGCCTGGCAATTGGCCAAGTTATGGGAAAAACTGACAACATCCTCGAACCCGGCTGTCCCAATCTTGAGGGCGATTTCGACGGCCTTTTCGAAGAGTGCCAGTGCCTCGTCGAGAAGGCGCCTCTGCACCTCGG
>CAYSYX010000971.1:0-2633 GCA_964435055.1 uncultured Polyangium sp.
CGTTCGTCGTGCGCGCGAAGGCGGACAAACTGACCGAGCTGGCGGGGAAAATCGCAGGAGTAAAGGGCGTTTTGTCGTGCGAAACCGCGGTCGCGGCGGCCGTGTCGACGTCGGGATGACGAGGTTTGTCCGGGCACAATGTCGCGGATCAGGGCGATGCCGGAGCGACGAGCTCTTCTTCGTCACTCTTGATCTTCACGTTGTTCTTCGGAGGCTCGATGATGAACGTCACCATGCGTTCCTTCGCCTCGAAGTCCTGACGGTAGATCGCCGCGGAGTTCTTGTATTTGAAGGGTCCGATGCGCACGCGGTACCAAAGCCCACGCCCCTTCACGTTGGCCGCTTCGACGTACGCGCGATGTCCTCGACGACGGAGCGCCGCAGCGAACTTGTCCGCTTCTTGGTTTGTCTTGAAGGAACTCACCTGAAGCTGATAACCGCCGGGACCGCCTACGGTCGCCGTCTCGGCACCTTCTTCACGCGCGACGTGACGCGCCATCGCGGAAAGCGTGTCTTTGCCCGCGGCGTTGTCCGGCGGCGCTTGCAAGATGTTCTGCGCGGGTAACGGCGACGGCGGGAGTTTTTCCGCCATGGCTTCCGGAGGCATCAACGCCGAACCGTTCGCATCGGCCGAGCTTGCAGCTTGCGGCGAACGCACGACTTCGAGCGCCGTCGTGTTCTTCGTGTCCGAAAGCATCGACGGGAATGTGATGTCGTTCCCGGACAAATCCGGACGACGCGGCGCAACGCCTGCCGGATGCGTCTTCGCCACCAAGTCGCCCAATGGATCGACCTGCGCAGGCTTCGGCTTCATCGGCGCTCGCAACAAAGCGACCGCCGCAAACACGATGCACGCTCCACCCAACGATGCGAGGACGACAGCCGCAGCTCGCGACGGTCGCGCCCCAGGATCGGTTTCTTGAATCTCTTCGAGATCGCGGATCGTTCCGCTTTCTCCGATGTCAGCACGTACGGTCATGATGCTTCGACCTCCTCGTCGCCTGCTGCCCGATCTGCGTCCCCCGCGAGCTTGTGCATGTGTTCGAGCGCGGTGATCCCGGCGAGCTTCAATGCCGCCGCGTACACCGTACGAATCGACTCGACCCAAAGCAGCCGAGCCGCGCTCTTTTCGCGGTCCCAATTCGCTTCCCAACCCGGCTGCGTCATCTGCGCACCGAGCGGCAAAATCGTGTCGCCCTCTTGCTTGCGTCGCGTGAAGTAACTCTGGAACTCCTGCGACAACTCCCGGACGAAATGCAGAATCCGATGCGGTTCTCGAAGCGCCGCCGCCTCGGTGACCAGCGCCGGAAAACGCCCCAATCGAGCCACGATCGCGAGTTCGTCCGGGTGATCGATCCGCGAGAGCAGTTGCGGGGTTGGTCGAGGTACTTCGAGCCCAAACGTTTCCTTCGCTCGATTCTTGATCGAACAAAGCCGCGCGTAGCCGTACTGCACGTAAAACACCGGGTTGTCCATCGAGGCTTTCTTGGCCAAATCGATGTCCAAATCGATCGACGTGCCGCTCGAGTGCGACAGATAAAAGTACCGCAGCGCATCCGCACCCGCGCCTTTGCGCCCGGCCGCTTCGTCAATCTCTTCGACAATCTCTTCGATCGTCACGAGGTTTCCGAGGCGTTTGCCCATCTTGTAGGGTTTGCCGTCGCGCAACAAATTCACGAGCTGGTAGAGAAGAACCTCGAAACGTTCCTTGGGCAAACCCAGCGCCGCCAAGGCTCCGCGCACCCGCGCCGTGTACCCGTGATGATCGGCACCGAGCACGTTGACGAGCCGATCGTAACCACGCGCGATCTTGTCCGCGTGATACGCGATATCGCTGGCGAAATACGTGAATTGCCCGTCGCTCTTGCGCACGACGCGATCCTTGTCGTCGCCCTCGTCCATGCTCTTGAAGAAGACCGCGCCATCGCGTTCGTCGAGTGCTCCCCTCGCCTTCAGTTCGACGAGTGCTGCGTTGACCCGACCCCAACGATGCAGACTCTCTTCCGAGAACCACACGTCGAAGAAAATCCCCAAATTGGCCAGCGTGCGCTTGATGCCCGGCAACGTGGACGAACCGGGCAAACCATCGAGCATGCGCCCGACACACACACGCGCAAGACGTGATGCATCGTCCTCATCAAGGGCCGCGGGATCGTTTTGACGAACCCACGTCGCGAGCTCGCGGACGTAGTCGCCGCCATAGCCACCTTCGGGCGTGGGTTTGCCCGCGTCCATGGCGCGCACGCTTTCCGACAAAAGCCGTACCTGGTTGCCGAAATCGTTGATGTAGTACTCGCGGGTCACGCGACAGCCGCCGGCTTCGAGCAACGTGGCGACGGCATCGCCCAAAATGGCGCCTCGACCGTGCGAAACGAGCAACGGCCCGGTAGGGTTTGCGCTGACAAACTCGACGAGAACGCGCTCGCCGAGACCGCCGGCGGTTCGTCCGTACAAAGGACCCGCTTCGAGCACATCGGCGATGACGCGCTGAAATGCGCCGGGAACGAGCCGAACATTCAAGAAACCGGGCCCGGCGATTTCCACGCCACGAATGTCGGGATGACGCCCGAGCCGTTCCGCCAACATCGTGGCGATCTCACGCGGCGGCTTCTTCGCGAGCTTCTGAATGACCA
>CAYSYX010000972.1:0-2632 GCA_964435055.1 uncultured Polyangium sp.
GTGCGCATGAGTTTCCTCGTGGCTGATGCTCCTCCGCACAAAGAAAACCGAGCGGCATTTTTGGACGCCGCCAATACGTTGCGACCGATGGGCGTCAAGCTGTTTCCCATTGCCGCAAGCGGAGTCGATACGGAAGCGGAGTTTCTGATGCGCATGGGAGCCCAAGCGACGCTCGGACGATATCTTTTCCTCACGGATGATTCCGGCGTGGGCGGGTCCCATTTGGAGCCGACGATTCCCTGTTACAACGTGCAGAAGTTGAACATTTTGGTGAATCGCGTCATTGCGTCGGAATTGAATGGATATCGCGTTCCCGCGAATGCCAGTGAAATCGTGCGTTCGGTGGGAAAACCTGTCGAAGGCGTGTGTACGCTGCAGGATGGGACGCTGGCGTATTTGTGAGATTACACGATTTCCTTACCGAAGGGCCAAAACGCCAGCATGGCGAGCTTCAAATGGGCCACGGCGAAGGGAATTCCGACGATCGTTATGGCGCAGAGCAGCGCTGATCCCAAGTGCGCCAGGGCAAACCCCCAGCCGAACAACACGAGCCACAGGATGTTGAAGACCATTCCGAGACAGCCGGATCCGAGGCTCTCTTTGCGATCTTCGACGCGAGCGTTAAATGGCAAAAGCGCATAACGCCCGAGCCTCCAAGTCGCGACGGCAAACGGAAACCCCACAATCGTCACGGCCAAAACGAGCCCCGCGACGAGATACCCGAAAAACAACGGAAGACCTCCACCAACCACCACCCAGAGGATGTTCCCCAACGTGCCCATCGTCGTCTGTTCGGTCGGTCGATTGTCGCCCATCGATTCTCCATTTCACGCGTGCGCGTCGCGCACCTCGCGCCCAACGCACGCAAGCGCGGAACGTGCGCATGACGGAACGGCTCGTCAAGAGCCGAGTTCTTTGGAGCGCCAACGAATTTGCAAAACGCTTCAATTCATGTCGATCGCGTGACTCTTGAGCGCCGACAGCTCACACACCTCGAGCGCTCGTTCATGCGTCGCCGAAAGCACGACGAGCGGCGCTTTACCGGCTTCTTTCGCTTCCTGCCAACGTCGCGCGCACAAGCACCAACGATCACCCGGCTTGAGCCCGGGAAAACCGAATTGAGGCATCGGCGTCGACAAGTCATTCCCGCGGCCCTTGGAAAACGCCAGAAAGTCCGCGGTCATCACGGCGCAAACCGTATGCGAACCCAGGTCTTCACTGCCGGTATCACAACAACCGTTCCGGAAAAACCCCGTCATGGGCTTCTTGGAACATTCCGCCAAAGGACCACCGAGAACATTACGTGAAGGAGCCTTCATGATGAGTGCCGCGGCGTGTAACACGATCGCCCTTACGTTACGACAAAAATCACAACGTAGCCGCGCCGGCACCGAAACATCATCGCGTCAAACATTCGCTTCCGTCTGCGGGATTTGCTACGACCGCGCATGATGAAGACTTGGCAAACCCTGCAATTGTTAGCGTTTCCTCTGGTCGCCATGAGCCTCGCCGCAGGATGCGGAGACGGACAAACCTCCAGTTCGTCTGGCAATTCCGGCGGTCAGGGCGGTGAAGCTTCGAGTTCGTCGTCGTCATCCTCATCGTCGTCGTCTTCGACAGCGTCTTCGTCAGGCTCGAGCTCTTCGAGCAGCGGAAGCGGCGGATCCGGCGGCGGTGCCGCGGTGAGCTGCAAGGACTATCCGCTTTGCGAAGACTTCGAAGATGCTGCGGCCGGGGGCCCTCCGAACGCGGCTCGTTGGCAGATCGTCTCGCCAAACTGTTCGGGAACCGGGACGATCGCCGTCGACGATACGCTGGCCCATACCGGATCGAAATCGCTGCGCGTGGATGGCAAAGGCAACTACTGCAATCACGTCTTCGCGGTGCATACGGCCGCCGTCGGAATGCTCGGAAATGCCTTCTACGGAAGGTTTTTCGTTCGTCCCGGAGCAGCTCAAGGCGACGGACACACCACGTTCATGACGATGCACGACAGCGTCGAAAACAAAGATCTGCGCATGGGTGGTCAGAGCAAAATCCTCATGTGGAATCGAGAAAGCGACGACGCGACGTTGCCTTCGTTGAGTCCCGCGGGCATTGGCATGAGCGTCGCGTTGCCCGCGAACGAATGGCGTTGCGTGGAATTCCACGTCGATGGTTCGGCGGGTACGATCCAAACCTGGGTCGACGGCGCAGAGGTCGCGGGGTTGGTCGTGGATGGAACGCCGACGGCCGACGTCGATCAGGCGTGGATCAATCAAAAACCCGGCTGGAAACCGAATCTGACGGATTTCAAAATCGGCTGGGAAGATTATGCCGGGCAGAACATGACGCTTTGGTTCGATGACGTCGCGCTTGGAGCGACGCGCATCGGTTGCCCTTGAGTCTGGAAAGAAAAACGCTCCGTCGCATACCTTCAACCGAGGCGACGGAGCGTATTGTTTTGGGTTCGTACGATTGAATCAGGAAGCGCGAGCTTCGGTCGCCGTCTTTTTGCGCGCGGCGAGAGGGTGCGTCGACAAACCCTTGTGCCCATCGAGGCCGCACAGTTCGAGCTTGCGACCGGCTCGTTTGAAGATCTCTTCCTGCTCGTGAAGTTTTTCCATCACGGTGTGATCGACCAGATGCGCAT
>CAYSYX010000973.1:0-2625 GCA_964435055.1 uncultured Polyangium sp.
CCCCCCGCCTCGGTTCCCGGTCAAACCGGCTGAACTCGGATACGATTTCCCCCGCCTGTGAACGCACCTGGTTTTCCAGCTGGACAAACCTTAGCTCGGTCGCACTTCCTGCTTGGCGCCCTTTGGTGCCAAGCAGGCATCCCAGCAAACTCTGCAATCGCTCTCGTTCACGCCGCCGCATAATCACCATATTGCCGGCGGTGGATGTGCTGGAATGCGAGCACGATGCGTGTCCCGTATCGAGTTTGCCGTCGGTTTCCTACGCGGTGACGTCGCACGCGTGTACGTGCTCGAGGAACCAGGATTTGATTCATAACGATACTCCGCGAATGTCCTTCGTTGGGGAGATTCGGTTCCGGCGGAGAGCTTTCGAAGTCGAGCGGTACGCGTCCGAACTCGAACGCCAACCTCTGGACACGCCGGCCAATTTCCTTTACGATGCGCGCCATGCGGGTTGCGGAGCGACGAACGAAAACACGGGGGCGGCAGGTCGGGCCTGCATCTCCCCCGCCAAACGGCGAAGCTCCATCGCCGCCTCGAAGCGTCGAGGCGGCTTTCGACGCAATCGTTCCGAACACATCGCCCAACGATGAAACACCGGAAGTCGTCCGTCGTAATCGTCGTGAACGGGCCAAGCGGCGCTTGCTCGATGCCCTCGACGCGCGCGGTCCGTATCCGCTCAACGAATCTTTGCGCAGCGAAATGGGGCAACTTATTTCACGTTGGGCAGGCAAAGGATTCATTGACGCTTTTCCCGAGGCCGACGAATTCGAGTTTCGTTGCGTCGCCGAGCGCGCCATTCTTGACGCGGCGGCCCAAGGTGAAGACCACGAGCGATTTGTAGCCACCGAACGCGCCTATTTGCGCGACGTCGAAAGAAAACACGGCAAAGTCGAAATCCGCGGCCTTCAGCTCAGCGCGCGCGTGTACCAAGACCTGGAATTGGCCTACGTCCCGTTGTATGTCGAGACGAACACGCCTGAGCCTCCGCAGAATGCCCGGAAAAACGAAAACAACGAGGACTCGGCCGAGCACGCCATGGCAGAAATGGTGCGCCGATTGGCTCGACCGCGTATTCCCGCACCACGCGCCATGAGCATGCATGCGCGTCTTTTGCTGGTCGGCGCTCCGGGAAGTGGCAAATCGACATTGCTCGCGTATCTCGCAACCCGTGCCGCCCAAGGACACCTGGGCACGGATGCCGAACTACCAACGAATCCCATTCCTTTCATCGTACCCGTGCGTTCGTTGCATTCGGTACCGACAAACCTGGAACATTTGGCGATTGCTGCGGGAGCCGATGCGTGGTTTTTCGAGCGCGCACTTCGCAATACGTCCACGTGTCTTTTTATCGATGGCTTGGACGAAGCGCGTCCCGAGATTGCAAACAAGCTGCTAAACAGCATAGAATCGATTCTTCAGCCCTTCCCGAAGACGCGGGTGCTGGTGACGAGCCGCCCGGCGGGTATTCCCGGTGGAGAACTTCCCGCGCCCGACGTGTACGCAAGGGCCGAGTTATTGCCGATGACTCGAGACGACGTCACGCGATTCATCAAGCAATGGTGTCTCGCTGCGGAATTGAGTTTGTCGAAGGCGCGCAACGAAGCGGAGCACGACGCGCGCATCGCAGCGGACGACTTGATGGAGCGAGTGCGGGCAAGCCGCGCCATTGAAAAACTGGCGCAAACGCCATTGTTGTGTTCGGTGATTTGCATTGTGCATCGGTTCTTGGGTCAGCGAATTCCCGAGCGTCGCGTTGTTCTTTATGATGCCATTACGAACGCGCTGCTGTACGAATGGGATCACGCGAAGTTTCCCGAAGGTTCGGCCACGGGCAAACTGGATGCGCATGCAAAGCGGTCACTTCTCGCGCGTTTGGCGCGGGACATGCACGAAGCGCACGAAGCCGAAATCGCCGCGGACGATTTGATTGCGAAGTTTGCGCGACAATTGCCCCATCTTGGCCATTCGGCGGACGATGCGGCGCGGATCGTGGCCGAGATTCGGGATCGTAATGGCGTCTTGATCGAGCGCAGCCCGGGGCAATTTGCATTTTCGCACCTGACGTTTCAGGAATATTTGGCCGCGTTTCATATTGTGAACGAGCGCGACTTCGGCTTGTTGGTGCGCAAATACCGGCAAAAATGGTGGCATGAAGTCATCGTGTTGGCGGCGGGATTTCCGGGGTCCAATGCGCAGCTCCTCGTGGAGCGGTTGTTACGCAAGGATGGCGATGGTGTTTCGATAGGCACGATGCTCGCGGCGCAATGCGTAGAAACGGCGATCGAATTGCCGGCGGAGTTGAGGAATGAGGTTCAAACGCGCGTGGCGAAGCTGATTCCGCCGAGATCACTTGAAGGTTTCAAAGCGTTGAACGAAATCCGTGATGTTGCTGCGCCGGTGATGCTGCAAGCCTTGAAGAAAGCCGATGCGAATGGGAAAGCGTCGCTTCTCATGCTTCTTGGCGCGGCGATGTATGAGCCGGCAATCGACGCCATCGGACAAGCCTTGAGTGATCCCACATCCGTTGGTATGGGAGTGCCAATAAGTCCGAGAAGCGTCGTTGTGCGCGCTAGCATGACGCTTGCAGGTATTGCGACCTGTGCAGCGACCCCTCTGCTTTTG
>CAYSYX010000974.1:0-2616 GCA_964435055.1 uncultured Polyangium sp.
GGCGTTGGACACGGAACTGGGTTTTGGTTTGGGGTCTGTCGGAAATGAATACGCGCACCGGCTGCGTCATGTCAAGACTCCTCGACAACCCACGCATCACGGTGGTACATCCGCATCGATGGCTGTCGAGCACTGGAATGACGAAAAAGACAAGCCGTTCACGGGGCGTTTTAAGTGACGAAAAGCATTGTCCGCGCTTAGTCAAAACAGATGTCCAACCTCCAATAACCCCAAACTGTACGTCACGCCGACGCCGGGGAAATCCGGTTTGACGCCGATTCCCAATTCCAACACCGAAACCGTCCGATTCTGCTGCGTAAAACGCAATGGAGCCACCACGATGCCTCCCGTCACGATCGGCGCACTCGTCGGCCAAGGATGTTCGGCTGTACGAAAAGACAAACGTTGTCCCAGAAGAACCGAGCCATTGAACAATACCGCGGGATTCCACAAACCCGGACGTTGAATTCCGCCCGCCAAGCGCAATTCCCCCACGTGACCAACGAGCGTTAGATAATTGAAATCCGCCTGAACAAACCATGGCTTCGCAAATGACATGCGCACGCCGGCACCGCCGCCCAAGCCGCCTGTCGATTGCGACGGCGCCACATGCACCGTCACGCCCGAACGCAAATACGCCGTCCAGTGAAACGGCTCCTTCACCGGCGAGGATTGCGGCACGGCGATGGACGTGGCCAAAAGAGTCGCCCAAATCGTCATTTCAGCCTCCCGCCCAATACGCAACCAACGCGGCCGACAATTGCGTCACGCCCTTCAAAAACGCCGGGTTGAGCGTATGTACCTCGTCCGTCGGCTCATGATAATTCGGATTGCGAAAATTAGCCGTATCCGTAAAGAACAAAGCGGGTTTGTCTTGGATCCAAAACGGCGCGTGGTCGCTGCGCATCAGGTTGCTGCCCGCAAGCGTATCGCTCGAACCCGCCGATTCGATGCCCAAGACATCGACGACGCGAATGCGATCTTGAACGAGCCAGGCGTCATTGCTGAGGTGTCTGGAAAAGGCGTTTCCAATGACCGCAATGAAGTTGCCTTGGCTCGGCGCGGGAAACCCGGGAAGCGATTGTTGCGAATTGGGTTCGTCGCTGCTAAACCCAATGCAATCGAAAATGATCGCGCCGACGATGTCGTCATCGGCCGCCCGGGCGGTCAGATACCGCGTGCTTCCCACGAGGCCCAGTTCTTCCAGGTCGAACCCGACGAACCGAAGCGTCCGAGGAAAATCGCGAGCGCCAAGAACCCTCGCGATTTCGAGCATCGCGGCAACGCCCGTCGAATTGTCATCAGCGCCGGAATAAAAGGCGTCGTAATGCGCGCCGACCAAGACGATTTCTTGGGGACGCGTGGTCCCCTTCTTTTCCGCCACGAGGTTCGTCGTGGCAAATTCCCCGGTATTCACGACGTGCGATTCGACCTGTAGACCAAGCGCCGAAAATCGACTTTGGAGCAATGCTCGAGCCTTGTCGCGCGTCAATGCGCATAGACGTGTGCCAGGATAAACGCAGCCCGAACGATCCTCGTTATCGTGCGCATCGACCAAAGCTTCGACCGTTTGCATGAGGTTGTCCTGGTCGACTTGCGCCACGATTTCGCCGAGAATGGCGGCTCGGGATTCGTCCAAGGTTGGCGCGGGAGAACATTGCGCCAAAAAAGGCACGCTGAACAAACAGCCGATCATGAAGCGAAACTTCACAAAGTACCTCCGAAGCGGAAAACACCCAATTGAAAACGCGTTATGGATCCGACGCCCAGGATGGGCGCGCCAAGAGAAAGTTCCATTACGCTCAAGGTAAACCGAGAAAAACCAAAACGAATCGGCGTGACGACGAAGGCCAAATACAAGGGCGACAATTTGTTTTCATTGAGCACCGTAAGGTCGTCCGGGAATGGAGCGGGATAACGAAAAAATCCCGTGCCGAGCGAGGTAAAACCCAATTCGGGTCCCAGCGTCGGAGCCCAGGCTCCGATATGGCCCACCATGTCCGCCCGCACGTACACATCGAATACCGCACCGTCGGCATCCGGGATCCAACCGCCGCGCAAACCTCCCGTAAAGCGCACATTTTGAAGCGATTCGATTTTTTGCGGCCGATAATGGTACGCAACATCCACCGTCCACGCCGTCAGGGTCGAATCGCGATGTCCCTGGAAAAACGACGTGGCCATGCCTGCGGTGATTTCATGAGCCCGCGTGGATGCCGGCACGGATTCGGCGCCGAAAACGAGACGCGGAGAAGCGAGCAGCATAGCGGTAGCGATCAAAGGAGGCAACATGGACCGGCCCATCGCGACCCGAGCGCTACGCACGAAGAACAGTGTTGCGAATTGAAAGGTCATTTCGATGTGTCGCGGGAAAGCTGCGTGGTACGATACCGAGGAATAAGGTGGAACGCAAGCGCAAATGAGGGCGTTTTTGTCGAACGGTCCCGTGAAACCATGCGGGTTGCCAATATGACCGCCGACCGGCGAATGGTTTCTCAATGCACGCGCAAGCCTGGCGAGCCACCCGCTCACACCCAATGGATCGTCCAAATGTAACGGCACATCTCTTGACATCCACGGTTCCTTCAGGCAAACTCGCGCACGCATGATCACGCC
>CAYSYX010000975.1:0-1470 GCA_964435055.1 uncultured Polyangium sp.
GGTATGGCGTTGACCGGACTTGGCGGGGCGGCGGTCTTGAGCGGCGCGGGTTTTTGCGTTTACGATGCGTGGTTTGCGCCTCCCGAGACCAGCGGTTCCATCACCTTTTTCGTGGGCGCGCCGCTTATCATTACGGGGTTGATTTTGGGTGGCATTGGGATTCCGCTTTGGGTCTCGGGCGCGCGTCCACCCGAGGGATCCAAGCAGGCGATCACGCCGACCCTGGGGCCGAAGCTCTCCGTCGGGCCGCGATTCGTTTCCCTCCGTTATGATTTCTGACGGGCGCCGGACCGCCATTCATTGGTGCACGATTCACGGAACGATTCGAGAAACAGAACTCCGAGCCCATTGTTAGACGATACGGCGAAGTGCTCTCGGAGCTCAGCGGGCGTGAGATGACGACCCGGAGCATGGTTTTGGCACGTAACGGCGTATTCACGGCGCGATCCGCGAACGATGAACGGCGTTCATTCCACAAAAACATTGTTTTTTTATGCCCCAATGATAGGCTCAATCGGTGCTCGTTGCATTCCATCTCGGGAGGTTTCGCATGACTCGCTTTACTCGTACTTTTTCACCGCTTTTTTGGGCTGTTGCCTGTGCAGGGTGGGCCCTCGGCTGTTCCGATGGCGGTTTGTCCATACCGGACTTATCGGCTCAGCATCCCGGCACTCCCCCCGATCCTCCCGTCAACAACGGTCCCCAAAATCCGCCGATTGATACGCCGAGCCTCGTGTGCAAACCCGATATCGTCGTGAGTCCCGACAGCCGCGCCATGGTGGTGACCGATCCGGAGGTGTTGGCTCGTTTTAGTCTCGAACGAGTCTTGCAACAAATCATTGATCGGGCGAATTTTGGAACGAGCACGCCGCTGCAGATGATGCAGCAGCTCTTCGATACGCAAAACTCGGAGGCGACCGGCGTATTTTCCGACGTCGTGCATTGCGACGATCCTGAAAACGATGCCTTCAATGTCGCTCCGGCCAAGTTCTGTCCTCGCGCCGAAGGCAAATTGGCGACGAGCACCGGGTTTTTCCAGGCCAATCATCCCGATTCGTTCGTCCCGGTCGCGCTCGTCAATCGTTTCGACCTGACGCCGCGTCAAGGCAACAATTGCGGCGAACATCGCATCATGTTCGCCAAGTTGTCCGGACAGACCAATCCGAACGAGCGCGTGTTTTTGGCGTTCGAGGGGATCATCGAGAATCCCACGTTCGGGGATACTTTGATTGGTTGTCGCCCCGTGGCGGAAATGTGGGCGAGCCTCGAAAAAGAAACGGACATCAAGGTCATCGCCGATCGATTGGAAAAGTTCTATTTCCAGGGCCTCGATAACTTCAATCCGGTCGTTTCGCCGGACCATTACACATTGGCGCATGCCGGCGACGATGACGGTGGTGGCGGGTATGGAGATCCCTCGGGACATCCGCGGCTAGGTCAATTTCTTTTTATCAAATGTATGCTAGAACG
>CAYSYX010000975.1:1480-2613 GCA_964435055.1 uncultured Polyangium sp.
CAATTGCTGCTGAGCCAAGGAATGCAAGAACCATGGGAATTCCGTGAATTTCACGTCCAATTCGCATTCGAAGGAGAACCCCGGCCGAGTTTGTTCTTTGCGCCGGTGACCACGAAAAACAATCCCCGTCCCGAACTCTTCGATCCTACGTCGTCGCTCGCCGATGGGACACAATTCCGCGAGCAGATCATGCAGGAGCTGCCGAAACTGGCATCCAAACAAGGGTTCGGAATTCAGTTTGCCCCGGCGCAACCACATTGGAATGCCGGTTCGAGCATGATTTCGTCCGATGCATCTTTGGATATGGTTTCGCGTGCATTCCAAGGCGAAAAGGGGCAGGCTTTCTGGACGCAAATTCAATCGGCCATTGCGGAAAAACAATTGAACCAAGGTTGTCCGCAGAATGATCCGCTGCTTCCCGAGCACCTCGTGCAACGCGTATCCATGTTGACCTGCGCGGGTTGTCACGCGCCCGAACAATACTTGGGGACCAATCGATCCTTGGGTTGTGGACAAAGCTGGCCGCAAGTGGCGCAACGCGCGCATATCGACGAATTCGGCAAGCTCTCGCCTGCGCTTACGGATTCATTCCTGCCGCGTCGCGCCGAAGTCATGTCGAAATACTTGCAAGGATGCGACATCGCGGCCATTCAAGAAAGCCTCGAGCCCGCGGAAGGGTTTGGCGGGGGCGTACCACCGAAGTAAGCATTTTGGAGCTGCACCATGAAAAACGCAACGAGTCGACGGCGATGGGATAAGGTTTGTCGAACTGCGCTCTGCGCCGTCGCCTCGTTGGGCGTCTCCGCCTGCGGTTCCCCCGCGACCAACATGGAGCTCACTGCAGGCATTTATTTATTTTCCGAAATCACGCGTACCCGTGATGACAAGCTCGTCACGTGTCGACCGATGTTGATGGAGGTGGCGATATCGGATACCGCCGTTGATATCAGTCGCCGGGCATTTCCTTGCGGCGACGAAACGGAATTGGCGGAAGCGTGGTCCATGACGCGTAGTGGATCGGCGCTTTACTTGGATGGAACCGAAGTCGGCACGCTGTCGGCACGCAGCATGGACATTGCTCTGCCAACAGGCGCGCGAACCATTTCGTGGAATTTGGATCGTCAGGACGGACC
>CAYSYX010000976.1:0-2608 GCA_964435055.1 uncultured Polyangium sp.
ACGAAAGCCTGCTTTTCAAGCACTTTCAGCAAATCTTTCGCCTTCCTCTCGCCTGCTATCCCCTGCCATCTGTCCCCCAAATCCCCACAAATCCCGCTACTTTCCCCCACTGCTACTGCTTCGCTCTCGTGTGTTCGTTAGCTTGCGCCTTGCACGCTCGCCCGTCATCCGAGCGTCGCGAAGTGTATGCAAGGTGCACCCAAAGTGCATGCAAAACGCCCAAAGATACACTCGAAAAACCCTTGAGATCTCGGCAAAATCGTTTCAAAGTGTAGGAAGTGTATGTTTTTTGACTGGCAACTACATACACGCGCGCGCACACACGCGCATCAGGGTTTACCAGGGGGGCAAAAGGTGCACTTCATGCACTTTCGCCACGAACGCCTTGATCTAAAGGCTTTCCGAAGTGCATGCACGCCCGTGCAACCTGCACTTTCCGTGCACGCTTCATGCACTCGCCCCCGTACGCCCCGCGGTAGGGCGCACGTCGTTGGGAGGTGATGGCGTACGCGCCTCCACGACGCGCACGTGCACGCAAGCCCCGCGCTACTCGTCCGTGCCGTCGTCGGGATACGGATCCGAAAACTTGCGTACGCGCACGGGATAGATCTTTCCCATGTTGCCCCGCTTCTGATGCAGACCCATGGCTTCCATTTTGCCTTTTATGCTTCGCGCGTTGTACGGGTTCCTGAACCCATTTTTTTTGGCAAACTCACGGTATGCTTCAATGAGGGATTCAGAGGCCAACCATTGATCACGAGGATCGCTGTCCGTCAACGTGACGCAGTGCTCGTGAATAAACCACGACAAACTATCAGCCGTCGCAAGCCATTTGTTCACGAGAATGTCACTACTTGCCGGGATTGCATAAGACCCACGTGCCAACGCCCTAGCAGCGCCCGCAAGTGCCCACGCTACGATCGCCTGTTTTTCAGCCGCCAGAATTTCGGCCGCAAGGTTGGGATTTCGCTTTTCTCGCGCAATGGTTCCGGGCAAATGGAACATCATAAAACGCTCGTGAAATGCATAGGAATTGTCAGGCGTTCCGGGCAATTCTTGCGTCGTCCAATAATGCGAGGCAATGGGCTCGAATTTGACGATTTCTTTGCGGATCCGCCGCCCCTGCATTGGATCACCTGTGATGATCGCCTTGACACGTTTTGCATCCGAGATATCTCGAAAATCCATTTCGGGCACGATATTGAGCAGCTTTCCGCGCAGATCCTCAATGTAGTATTCATGGCTCCACGTGTCTGGCGTCGATGCTGAAACCGCGCCATCCGGCATGATGCCAGTCATGATATCCGCAAGCACTTTTTTACCGTTGCGCCCCTTGGGAGCATGGATAATGAGTGCCTTGCCAAACTTCGCACCTTTCCCGATTAGCGCAATCCCGATCCATTCTTGCAAACACGCGATTAGCTCGTCCTTGTCGGGATTGGCCACGAACATTTCGCCCAAGAATGCCTTGAAAAGTGGGCAATCAAGATCCGGATTGTAATCGAATGGATGCCCCCATCGCGCTCGATTGTCCGGTACATGGCCACGCATGATGAGGCCCCTTGGCTCTACCGCGACGAACCCATTACGGAACGCGATCCCCGCTGGTGCGTTCGCAAAAAAGCGAGGGTTTCGCTTCAAAATCGCGGCAGTCTTGACCGTTCCTTCGATTGTCGAGTGATTGACCGTCAAGCCGAGTTTACTCTTCAATGACTCACGTCCACGCCACGAAATGAGAATTCGCCCTTGTGCGTCAAAATCGATGATTTTCCAAAGCCCCGAGTTTGGATCGTATTGGTAAAGATCCCCTTCATCGTGGACGATCGCGCCTGTATTCATTGCGATCAAATGATCGAGCAACATCACCGCAAGCTCGGATTCGTCGCCCCGCTGAATGATTGCAGCATCATTCACGCGCGCGCCGTCGTCTAAAACTCGCACCTGCGGTTTTTCCGCCTTGGGTGTGTTCGTCTTGGCCGCTCGCTTCTGCGGTTTTCCCTCTTTGGTTTTTCCCGACGCCGCAACGGCCCCCCCACTTTCGACGTCGTTTCTATCTGTATCGTCCACGTATGCCTACTTTCGACGAATTCGTTGCGGCAAGAAAAACGGGTTTTACGCGGTGCCACCGGGGGACAATGGGATGACGCTTCGGGCAAACTCCAAGAGCGGCCGCAATTCGAGACTTGCCGTGTCTATGTGGCCATCCGTCAAGAGCACGACCATGCGCGCCCAACCTTTTCGCGCCGATCCGATTGCATTTGCTACCTCGGCACCTTCGTGTGCTCGGAGCCACGTCACCAGCTCATCTTGCGGGGCAACCGCAACGAATATGCCCTCGGAAAAGAATCGAATGATCGGAAGTTCCGCGCGCGGGGCAAACATGGTGAACGAAGCGACGATCGCCATGGCGTCGAGTGCCGCGATAGGGATCGCGCCGCCGCTCGATCCGAGTGTGGCCACGAAGTCTCGGCAGGCATTACGCAAGACCTCCAGTTGATCGGCAGGGATCATCACGCGCCCCCATTCGCCGCGGTAGCGCTATCGCCCGCGAGTCGATCCAGCGTCGCGGTGAGTTCATCCTTGATCGTGTCCAGGTTCCCGCGTGCAG
>CAYSYX010000977.1:0-2607 GCA_964435055.1 uncultured Polyangium sp.
CCTGCCCCGCCCTCGCCGTCCCCGCCGTCGTCGCAACCGACCATCGATGTCGCGTCCGATGTCTTCGTCGCGCAGGCGTTTTGGGTCCGGTTCTGAGATGCAATTCAAGGCATGGGTTACGCAAGGAAAAACCTTCACCCGATGCTGTGTGTTTTTCGCCGTCGTGAGCCAATTGGCCCACAAATTGATTTCCGCCGCATTGACGTTGTAATCGTATCCGCCACCCAGGATCAAGAGCGGTCGATCGAGCTCCCGGGCCACGATCGGCGCTTTTTTCGCCAAATCGAGCCACGATGCCCATAATCCCGGAGGTTGGCCCAAAATCAACCCGCCCAAGTACGTTCCGTTTTCAATCGCCGCCAACGAATGCGCCGCATCGAGCAGCCGATTGCCCTCCGTCGTCGCGCGATTCGAATCCCCCATGGTCGTATAGGACCACCGCAACTTTTCGCTTTGTTGTTCCAGGACAACCGCCATCGTATGAAAAGGCGGGGCCAGCATCACGCCCGCTCGCACCTGCGGTCGCTCGGCAAGCAAAATCGGCACGAGTTCTCCGCCTTCGCTATGACCGATGAAATACGTACGCTCCGGATCGATATCCGAGGCGTTTCGCACGGCATCCATAGCGGCCACCGCATCGCCCACGTATTCCTTCGTCGAAAACTCGGATTCGATCATGTTGAACGGAATCGAGGTAAAACCATTTTCCGAACAACCATTGAATTGACCGCACGTGCGTTTGTCATAACGATACACGGCATAACCACGCCGAGCCAATGCCGTCGCGAGCATGCGGTACACCGGCATTTCGAAGCCAAACCCAAGACCCAACTGTCCCGGCATCAGGCCATCTCGAGACATCGGACCACTTCCGTGCACGATGACCACGGCCGGGACACGTGTATGCTCTTGTCGCGTGGGCAGGGTCAACGTTCCATCGATATGCCAAATGCCGCGATCGAACGAAAGCGCCACTTCCTGCATCGGGATGGCTCGACCGCTGTCGGCTGGCGCCGATTCCGTCGGGTGTGAAATCGCAGGAGAGGGGAGTTGCGGTGAGGGTGGCGAAATCGAGCTGCACGCGGCGAGAAGCGACGCTGTAAGCAGGAGCGAGGCGCGGCGGACGATCACGAAAAGCGATAGACAGCGGCCAAGCGTCTTTTGTTCCCCGTCGAGCAACATTCAAATCACAAACCCAAATGATGCCTTCTTGAAGCATTCGGCACTTCGCGCTTGTACCGGTACGATGAACCGTGTAGGGTCCCGGGATCACCATGCGCAATTCGTTCCGCTTGTTCACCATCGCCCTCGCCCTTGGAACCGCGGCATTTGCCGTAACCCCCGACGCAAACGCCTTCTGCGGGTTTTACGTGTCCGGCGCCGACGCGAAACTCTTCAACAACGCGACGATCGTCGTGCTGATGCGGGAAGGCACGCGCACCGTGCTTTCGATGCAAAACAATTACCAAGGTCCGCCGCAAGACTTCGCGATGGTCGTGCCCGTGCCGGTCGTCTTGAACGAGTCCAACGTCAAGACGCTTCCCAATGACGTCTTCGCGCGCGTGGACAAACTCGCCGCGCCGCGCCTCGTCGAATACTGGGAACAGGATCCTTGCCATCCGGTACGCGACATGGAGGTGCTCCGTTCGGTCTCGGTCGTGGAAAGCGTAGGCGAAACCGACGATGTCGAAGTGGCCGAAAAACACGGTGTCAAGATTGAATCAAGGTTCAGCGTCGGCGAATACAACGTTTTGATCTTGAGCGCCAAGGATTCCTTGGGCCTCGATACGTTTCTGCGCAGCCAACGTTATCAAATTCCCGCAGGCGCCGAGCCGTATTTGCGTCCGTACGTCGCGCAGGGCAGCAAGTTCTTCGTGGCCAAAGTCGACGCCAAGAAGGTGAAATTCGAAAATGGTCAAGCGATGCTTTCTCCGCTGCGTTTTCATTACGACAGCGAAAGTTTCAGCCTGCCGGTTCGTCTGGGCCTCATCAATTCGGCCGGCACGCAGGACCTCATCGTGCACATTTTGGCGCGGACGCGATTCGAAGTGGCCAACTACGAAAACTTTGCCATTCCGACGAACATTCGCGTCAATGAAACGGTCAAGGCGGGATTTGGGACGTTTTACGCGTCGCTTTTCGACAAGGTCTTGGCGAAACATCCGCGGGCGGTGATTACGGAATATGCGTGGAGTGCGGGTTCATGTGATCCTTGTCCCGAACCTCCGCTGAACGTGAGCGACTTGGCGACGCTCGGCGTGGATGCGTTGCCTGGGTATGAAGGCGCGAAGGAAGCTCCGCCGGAGATCGCGAATGCGTTTACGTTGACGCGATTGCATGCGCGTTATGATGCCAATGCGTTGGGCGAGGATCTGGTTTTTCGCGCCGCACCGGGGATCATGGGTGGGAATGGAATCCCCGATCAAGAAGGCAAAATGACGCGAGGTGCTCAGCCGGCTGGATACAACATGTTCCAAGGCCGGTATGTCATGCTGCATCCGTGGGAGGGCGAAGTGAAATGCGAACATCCGCAACGTGGTTTATGGGGCGGTCCGATCAAAGAAGTCGCGGGTCCGCCGCTGGTTGCGAACAACACGGCGTTTGTGC
>CAYSYX010000978.1:0-2601 GCA_964435055.1 uncultured Polyangium sp.
CTTCGGCATGGTCGAGGGTCAATTTGTCCATGCGGACATCGCCAATGATGGGAACGATGTATCTATCGAGACGCCACGCATCATGTTGCGCGCTGCGCTTATGGCGAATATGGTCCGGATAGGCACGCGCCAAGTCACCGTTTGTCCAGCGTCTTCCGAGTTCGGCCACCGTGAGCATCTGGCTATTGTGTTTCGGAGTCGCTTTACCGGTAATGATCAATTCGACGGCGCGGAGAACTTCATCGAGCTGTTTGCCCTCGCGTTCGGCAGCTCGCGTGATGATTGGCCGCGCGTATTCCAATTGCCCTGCGGTTCGGAGTTTTGTAACCAATTCACTCAACAACGTTGCTTTCAATCGCGCAGCCGTCTCGTCGGCGCACGTGGGAAGCATAAAGCTCGGGCGTTCGCCCTGGCCGAGCGTGACGCGGGCATACCATTTACCATGCTTGAAATACGCATTGCCAACGCGTGCTCGGCCCATAAAGAGGTTTACCTCCTTGCGGCTGACTTCCTCTTGTTCATTTTTGCAGATGGTGGATGCAATCCAATGGCGTCAAGGATGTCATCGGCATGTTCCTCGTTACCCGCATCGTTGAGTTCTTCAATCGCTACGTCATCGCGCTCGATTTTACAAGCATCATTGAATGCACCTTTTTCGAGCCACGTGATAAAAGCCACTCGGTTGACAATGCGCAGTTTCCCCAGCCGAGTAACAGGCAGGGGAAAACTCGGATCACGAATCGATTCCAAATACACACGAGCCGAAACACCTGTCGCCGCCTCCACATTCTTTTGCGAAATGGTATCCGGCGGCGCAGCGATCACACGAATTGCGTCACTCGGAATGGCGAGCGTAGCCATGACGATGCCGTTCGCCGATTCCGTCGAATCGCGGTTATTCATACGTTCTCCTTATCAATCAAGTCGATCGGCGCTCGCGCCCTACGCTGCCGTCAGAAGACGCCATCGTTCCGCTGCCTCGAGTTCTCCTTGGCTAATTGGAACTGCGTGATTGCTGTCCTGGGCGAACTGGTTCGGCAGCTCCTTTGGATTGGCCTTCGGTGGCATTTGCGGCGATGCCGCAAACGCTGCTTCCGTAATGCCCACCGTGCGAGCGGCGGCCAATGAACGACGTGATTTTTTCTTTGTTGTAGGAGGCGCATTCAGTGATGATTGCGGTGGCGTCGACGGTTGCGGCACAGGAGCCGACGTGGGCGCCTTTGCAGCCACAGCTGTTGTTGTCGGCACCTGAGCGCCGCCTACAATCGCCCTGATACCTTCAATCGCATTTTCGTGTTTCAGCACGTACGCCACTGTTTTCGGATCCGATGGGGCTCCATACGATCGCAGAAGGCGGCACATCTCTGCTTCGGGATCGAGCACCCATTTGGGAGTGACGCGATTTGGCTTTTGAGGAGCCGACGGTGCGGTGGCTTTCGTCGCCGATGCTCCGGCCCCCCGTACCATTGCCCTGAACGCCTCACCGGGATTTTCATGCGATAGAAAAAACGTTACCGTTTTCGGATCCGACGGCGCGCCATGGGATTGCAGAAGAGCACGCATTTCCGCTTCGGGATCGAGCGTCCATTGCGCGGGAGTCTGCGCGGGCACCTTTGCTGCCACGGACTTCGTTATCGGTGGAAGACTCGTCTCTTGTTGCGCGGGCATTGGTGGTGGCGCATGTAGAGCCGGTGGCGCAGGCGGTCGTTCTGGCATCGCCGGACTCGTCTTTTGCTGCACAGGCGGTGGCAATGGTGCTGGTGGAGGCATTGGCGCAGGCAGTCGTTCTGGCATTGCGGGTTTTGCCATCGACCTCATTGCCGCTACGGCTTCGGCGAGTTCCTCGTGAGTCATCGGCCTCGGCGCATGTACGGGCGTTTCTTCCGCACCTGTATTCGGCGGCGGTAGCGCGGGCCTTTCAAGTCGCTTCTTTGCGCCCAATTCAGCTCCAAGCGAAGCGGTCCACGATGCCAACGCGCCGTTGGCAATGTCATGCAAAAATTTCGCCGCCGTTTGCGATCCTTTATCCAGCGAGATGCCGAAGCATGCGGCAAGCCCATGTAGAAGGAGTCCGACAGCGGCATCAATTGGCATTCCGAAAACGGATGCGCGCTCGCCGTAATACGCCCGCGCGTACGACAGCCCGAACGCCGACGTCGGAACGGTCAGACTCGAGCTGATTTGGCCAAGAAAATGCGCGTTCTGTCGCTCGAGCTCATCGACGCGCCGCTGCGCACGTACCGCGATGGCGTGTTGCTTCGCGAGCAGCTCGTCAATTTGTTTCTTCTCGAGCGAAGACGCCACAACCCCACCTCGCCGCGAATATGACGCTTACGCACGTCAATCGTCTGCGCAAGGAAGAAAAGTAGATCTCACAAAAACGCGTGGATTTTGCATCTTCGGGCGCCGTTGAGAACTTCGGGCTTGCAAAGCGAAACTGCCACCAATTCCCGCGCGCCGCACGATTGTGCGGTACGTCAAGCGACGCGGCAAGATGTGGGTCCGCATCTTCCCCGATAAGCCGGTGACCAAGAAAGCGGCTGAAACCCGCATGGGCAAGGGCAAGGGTTCCGTGGATCATTACGTGGCCGTCATCAAGCC
>CAYSYX010000979.1:0-2595 GCA_964435055.1 uncultured Polyangium sp.
CATCCACAGCGGATCGGCGGAAGACCAGTACCCCGGACATATATGCAAAAGGAGCATCCGACGGGCGACACCCTTGACGTGCACTTGCACGGACGCGCCGTACTCGCACGGGTTTCCACCGTTTGCTTACGGGTTTGCCGTTGATGCGATCGAGAACCGCGAATGCTTCACCGTCCGCGGTTTGAAGGATCTCATAGCCGGTGGTTTGATGGTAGTCATAGATTCGCATCAGAATGTTCCGTTTTCTAAAGCATTCCGAATATCTTGAAGTACCCGAATTGCTTCTTTTCGGGTCTTGGCAGCTCTGAGTAAACGCTCGACCGTTTCATAATACTTCGCGGTATGCACCACCGAATGCACAACAGCTCCCGTGGGGTTTGGTGATTTCAATGTTGCCGGCAGAAAGACGCCGTTCCAAGCCTCGTCGACGTCGATCTTAAACTTTGCAAGTATTTTTCGAGCCTCTTCAGCCCTCGGTTCGGTATGCGCCACAATATGGTGCAGCGATTCGCCCGCCTGTCGAGCTCGTCTTACGAGTGGGTTGTCCGCATACTTGAGGGCATTTTCCAGCGCATAACGATGCGCTCTCGCCGTCAACGGACGTACGAGGGCCCCGGCTTTGACGAACCCCCCCACGCCTCCCGCTGCACCGGGAATGAAAATCGGGATGTTCTCCAATCGTTTCAGCGCCGCGACGAGCGCTTGACCGCCCTTCGTCGACGTCAACGCTATCAGCTCCGAACCTTTTGCCGCGACCGTCGTGACAGCCTTCGCACCTTTGCCGACAACGGAAACGATGGCTTTCGCCCCGCCCAGCGGGCCCAGCGCGACCTCGAGCGCGACCATCTCCAAAATGAAAATGCCGGCGTCAATAGCAAACAACTTGGCTTTTACATCGAACTGGCCTTTCTCGAATCCAGCGTTGTACCCCGCCAGAGCGAGCATCTCCAGATACGGCTCATCGTACTCCGCTGGTGCTTCGATCACGTTGAGCTGATCCGCAGTGCGTTGTTGAATCTGCTCGATAGAACCGGGATCCTCGGTCAACGCGCGCTTGAGCCATCCATCGCTCTTGTTGATCACGGCCTGCATCTCGGCTTCGGCCTTCGTCAACGCTCGTGCGATCTGCTGCGCTTGCTCGTAGGCGCCTTGATAGGCCATGTTGCGCTGAAGCAGGGAGATGGACTGCTGCGTCGTCGGCGCCATCTGTGGACGTTTTTCGCAGAAGAATGGGCTGTATGGCGATGCCACCGATGGCTGTGCCAACAGGTTCGTCACGCCGGGCGCGTTCTTCACCGTCGATGTGGCATCATTGCAGGGATCGAGCAAATTGAGAACGGCATCCTCGGTTGGTCGTGGAATGCGCGTACACCATGTATCGGTGCGGCTCAATGGCACCAGGCGCACATTCTCGAGCGGTGCATCCGGCGCATATTTGAAAACGAATCCGTGCTGGAAAAGCGCCTGGTCGAGAACCCACCGATCGTGCGATGTGACGGCTTCACCCGTCGTCGGCACGAATGCAAAAAAAATGTCGTCGTCACCATTCGCCTTTGCGGCGGTTACCTCCGGCGGCTCCCAGCAAAGCGGTCGGAGCTGCTCCTTGACGAGCTTCAAATCCGCAACCGTGCCATCGGTGTTCGCTGCGCTCACCGCGGGACTGCATCCCGCCGCCACAACCGACGAGCACACCGCTGCTATCCAAACGCAGAGAAATGCCCATCGGCGAACGAATGGCCCGACGAACAACGTTTGCAACGTCGCAAGGAGGGAACGCATGCGAAAGAGGCTACGCGACTGCGGGCGACGGTGGCAAGAATGAACTGTCGATAACGCTGCACAGAGGGAATTGCAGGCAGTCGAATTGGCAGCGCGTCCGTTGAATTGCGCGCAATCCGGACTGAATACGCATGCCTTGATTTGCACGGCATAACTCGAATGAGGTGTTGGCCCTGTTTTTCAAGCGCGGGCGGGGGGGACCCCGCTGTTTGAGCCCGAAGGGCGAGTTCGGGGTCCCGCCTGTGGTTGAAAAGCAGGGTCAACGCCGAGCGCCCAATCCCGAGTCGCGTCGCCCGTTGCCGCTCAGCGCAGTTCGGCGCTCGTTTTGCCGAGAAGTTGTCGCGCGACGATCAACATCTGGATTTGCTGGGTGCCCTCGAAAATGTCCAGGATCTTCGAATCCCGCGCCCACTTCTCGAGCAGCTCCTCTTCGCCGTATCCCGAGGTCCCCGCGAGCTGCACGCACCGCAGCGTGACCTCGTTGACCACTCGACCCGCCTTCGCCTTCGCCATGGAAGCCTCGAGCGAATTGGGGCGACCATTGTCCGCCATCCAGGCTGCCTTGAGCGTCAGCAGACGTGCGGCTTCCACCTCGGCTTCGAGCCGCGTCAGTTCGGCTTCCACCGCCGACGCATTGCCAAGCGTCCGTTCGTCACGAAGCGGAATTCCATGCTTCGCCAGCAATTCACGCGTCCGTTCGAGCGCCGCACGAGCAACCCCTACGCCCATCGCCGCAACGAGCGGACGTGTGTTGTCGAATGTCTTCATCACCCCGGCAAACGATCGCTTCGTGTCGATCTCGGCGCTCCCAAGGAT
>CAYSYX010000980.1:0-2589 GCA_964435055.1 uncultured Polyangium sp.
AGATGCAATCCGTTGCCTGCACCTTTGTCCCAATCGATCTCGACGTGAACGCCGGTGTACCGAATGACCAATCCCTTACCGATGATGGAAACGCCGAAGAACAGCGATATGTTGATTTCGTCGAGACCAACGCTGTAATCACACGCAAATCGCACGGCTCGTCCACCGCGATCGGTGTAATCCGTGGCGACCCGATGCAACATCGCGCGGCCTGACTTGACGCAGCCAAATTGTTCGAACAGATAGCCCGCGCCGAGGAGCAAGGGCATCGCCACGAGTCCTTCTTTGGCATCGAGTCGCGCCACAATGGCGGGCGCGAGGGCCAAGGTTACGGCCACCCACGCTTTGTTCAAGGTCACTTCGTCGTCGGGAATGTCGACGGTCAGCGAAACCTTCGTGGCATCCGCCCGCGCATCATGCGCAATGCGCACTTGCACTTGCCACGCTTTCGACCCAAGTCCGATGGGCACCGGCTGTTCGTCTTGGCCATCCGGCTTTTTGACGGGCAATTGCACCGGCTGCGACGGCTTCCATTTCGTCGTCACTTCGACCATCGTCGGCAAGACGTCGCCAAACCCATTGACCACCGGGCTGTCCCACACGCCTCGCAAGCGCACGAGCGATTCTTTGCGCGCCGTCGGCTCGGACGTAATGGGCTTGGGCGTCGTCGACGCCAGGTCCGTGGACAATGGACCGGGAATCAAAAACTTGGCTGACGATTCGCTCGGCTCGGTCGTCGTCGAAGGCTCGGTCGTAGGCGAATCTTTCGGGTTTTCGCAGACCAACCAGATATCCGCACGGCGATAGGCCATGCGGGTTTCGTCAGTCGGAATCGTCGCGAGGTACGTGGCACTGTCCGCCGCTTGTTTCAGGCCGCTGGCCCATACGGGAGTCTTGAGTGGATCCGCCCAACCTCCACGCTGCGTGACGAGCTTGCGCCAAACGCCGTCGTCCGGTGATTCAAAGGAACCATCGACATCCGCGGGAGGAGCCGGGGTTAGGGTGTCCGGCTTGACAAACTCGGAGCGGGCATGAACCTTGGCCGACGATAAAGAGCGAATGCGGGACTCGATCGCTTTGACCCGATCTCCAGCCAGTTTGGCATTGTATTTGGTATTCTCGTCGAGAGTCTTGTTCCAAGCGACATCGTCCGTACGACTGACGATGTAGATCTCATCGGGTACGGGTTCGGCGTTCAACCACGCTTGCAATTGTTTGTCGAATGTGCCGCCTTCCAGTTGCGACGCATCGGTCAACGTGCCGTCATCGTCTTTCCAAACCCACCCCTTGATGGTTTCGCTGCCAAACGCAAACCCCACACTGGCTCGTCGCACGACCTTGCGAACCGGCGTCACGGGCGTTGTGGGTTGCGCAGGTGCCGTCTGCCCCGTGGACAAACCTTCGAGGTCCACTTCGACCTCGGCCAAGGTGTTTTTCGGGACAGACAAAGGCGAAACGTTGGCTTTGGCTTCACCCACCGGCGTAAGTTGTCCTTCGCGCAGAAACGCGGGCAACGCGTACGTCATGAGCGCGCGACGAATCGGCGGTTGGACCGGCGGCGTCGTCGTTGCAGGATTGGGCAACGACACCACACCCGTTGGTGTACCAACGAACAGCAGACTGCGCTCGACCACCTCGATACGCACGCGGCCCACGAAGGACTTTCCTTTGGCCTCGAGCATCTGTGTGCCGAGCGGGAGCTTCAACGTGCTCAGGTCCAGCGTCGTTTTCGTGGTCGTCTGCGCTTGAAAATCCGCGCCGATTTGCCACACGGGCGGATCGGTTTCTCCGGGCAAACTGAACACGAGGTCCGCGAGGTCCGCCGCCGTGCCGCGCACCGACGTCGTGTCGATGGGCGTACCTCCGGATTTCCGCTGCACTTTCAACAGCGCAGCTTGCAGGCTCGCGCTCGCGCCCGTGGGAGCACGGAACGTCCACACCACTTCGGGGAGCTCGGCCGACGAAGGTTTGTCTCCGTCATTGGCGCCAATCAGCGCGGCCACGCGAAGTTGCGAACCATCGAGCACTTGCAGCGTCGTGGACGCCGTTGTCCCGGGTCCCTTGGCGAATTCAAGGACGCGATCGTTGACGCGTACACCTACGACGGGACTCTCGCCGTTCGCGGACGGCGGCTTCGTGAACTTTGTTATGACCTCATACGATGGGCCGGCACCCGATTGGAGTTGTACATCGCTCTTCGACGTATCGAGTGTCGTGGTGCCTTGTTGCAGAACCAACCCACAACGTTGGCGAGCGTCATTGCCGGACATCGACCCCCACTCGAGCTGCGCTTCGAACTGCATGCCGGTGGGGATGCCGAAGAGCGCGTCGCGCACGGTAAGGGACAGAGGACCCACGACGGGCGTATCGGGAGGCAGGTACAAGGCAGCTTCTTTGGCGTACAAACCTTTCCAGGTTTCGCCTTGATTTCGCGCCAAAACCTCTTGCGGCGATATGACTTCGCTGAGGTCGAGGGTGAACTTGCCAAGGGTCAAGCCAAAGCCTGAGGCCCCGAGGAGCATGTGGGGTGGTTCGCAGGCGATCGAAGCGATGGGCCCTGTGGGTGCTTCGGGGTCGAAAGGATCGGGG
>CAYSYX010000981.1:0-2586 GCA_964435055.1 uncultured Polyangium sp.
GCGCTCGCTGGTCCGGGTCCAGGGACGGATAGTCCCTGGTCGGGTCCGGGGTGAAACCCCGGGCATAACGTGCCATTCACCGTTTGACCGGGGGCGTGGCCATTGCGGTGATCCACCGCGCGAGACGAGGGAACATCATGGCCGAGGCGAGCGAGTGTGGATACACGACGCGCGCTTTCTTTTTTTCGACGGCGCGGATAACGAGTTTGGCCAGGTCATGCGCGTTGCCCATCGGGGACAAACGCGATGCCCAGGTCGATTCGTACTTGGCCAAACCCGTCGTGCCCATATCGGTGGCGACGGGTCCTGGGTATACCGTCACGATGTGAATGCCTGTGCCGCGAAGTTCGCCGCGTAAACCTTCGGAAGCACAAGCCAAAGCGCCTTTCGATGCATTGTAGTAATACATGCCCGGCATCGGCGTGATCGCGCACATCGAAGCAATATCGACAATCGTACCGGATTTTCTCGCCAGCATGCCCGGGAGCAACGCGCGCACGATGCGCAGGGGCGTGAACACGTTCAAGCGCAGGAGTTTTTCGCCTTCTTCGGGAACGGCCAGTTCTGCGGGTTCGATATGCTGAACGCCGGCGTTGTTCACGATCACATCAATGGGACCATGGTTTTTCTCGGCCGGGGCAATCCATTCCGTCGCGCGGTCCGAAATGGATAAATCCAGCTCGTGCACGTAAACCTTGGAGCCCAAGTCTTTGGCCAGGGAATCGAGTTTGTCTTTACGCCTCGCAATGAGCGTCAATGAAGCGCCTTTTGCGGCCCAAGCGCGGGCCATGGCTTCCCCAATGCCGACCGAAGCTCCCGTGATCGCAACGTGCATCCGCGCGGCTTACTACGTCCCGCGACACGCGTCACGTGCCTTTTTGCAGGACGAACGCGTTGCGGCCGAGTACACTCCGCCGCGTGTCTGTTTCTCCGAGCGAAAGTGAAGAGCGTCCCGCGCCTATTTCACAAGGGAAATCGCGTTTCGATGTCGTGGCCCTGATCATCACGTTCGCGGCCGTCGTCGTGTATGTCCAGCACGCGTGGGCGTACCGAGCGTTGTTTTTGGGAAACGCGGTCGATGACGCGTACATATCGTTTCGGTACTTGGAAAACCTCGCCACGGGACATGGCCTCGTCTACAACCCCGGCGAACGTGTCGAAGGTTTTTCCAATTTGTTGTGGATTTTGCTGTTGTATCCTTTTCGTTTGGCGGGAATGGACGTCGTTCGGACGTCTCAGTTTTTGGGAATCGGGTTTGGCGCGGCGACGATTGTCCTGGCGGTGATCGCCGCCAGGCGCTTGTTTGAAGCTCGATCTTGGATTTCTACGGTGTTCGTGGCATTTTTGCCGGCCACGAGCGGCTACTTTGCGGCTTGGTCCATCGGGGGACTCGAAGGCAACCTGTACGCATTTTTGATGTTGGCGGCCTGGTTTTTCTACTTTGATGAATCGGAAAAACAGCGACGTTTTCCCATTTCCGCGTTGCTCTTGGCGCTTTTGGCCATGACCCGTCCCGAGGGACTTTTCATTGCGCTCGCGGGGGCCGGATATGTTTTGGGCACCAAGTATTTGTCGGGACAGTCGTTGAAAGATCCCAAGGTTTGGCGATTCTTGTTGGTGCTTGGGGTTTGTCTCGGGTTGTACGAGGTTTTTCGCATCGTTACGTACGGCCCGCACTTGTTTCCCAATTCCGTTCGGGCGAAGGTTGGTTTGTCGTTTGCGTCCATCGAACGCGGCATTGAATACGTGCACGATCGATTCGCTTCGCCATATCTGATTTTGCTCGCGCCTCTCGCGTTTGTCGTGCGGAAGAATCGTTACGTCGCGCTTGCTCCTGCGGCCGTGCTGGTTGGCGCCGCCACTGCCCTCGTCGTCGTGGCGGGTGGAGATTGGTCGTTCGGTCGCTTATTTGCGCCCTGTTTGCCGCTCGGAGCGGTGGCGATGGTCGGCGTCATGCGGGAAATCGTGGGGGAAGATTCGACGTGGGATGCGTACGTTCCCAAGGCTGTTGGGTCGCTGTTGGTGGTTGGATATTTGGGTTTTGCGTGGTACGTGACCGGGAAGTTGGGTGAACGGAAGTTTTTTGGACCGTTTGCCCAATACGATGCCGAACGGATTCGAATCGGCCGATGGCTCAAAGAAAACGCTCCGAAAGACGCGAAAGTCGGTGTTTACGCCGCGGGCGAGATTCCGTATTTTTCCGGCCTTTATGCGCACGATATGCTGGGCCTCAACGATGCCCACATTGCGGCCAAAGAAGTCCCATCCTTGGGCAAAGGGATTGCCGGGCATGAAAAATCGGATCCCGACTACACGTTGAACGTGGTCAAACCCGACGTGATCGTGGATGGTTATTTGGTCCCGGGACTGCGCGAGCATCCCGATTTTGCAAAAAATTACGAACAGCTTCCGGGGTTTCGCTTCAACGCCGTGCACGTAAAGACGAACCTCGTCGATTCGTTGATGCCCACGATTCCCGGCCTGGGAGCGAAATCCCCAGACTCGGACGAACCCTGAGCACGTTTTGCTCCGGCCTTATCTCGATTGAGTTAGCCCAGGGAGCGGTTTGATTTTTTGCGTTTGCGG
>CAYSYX010000982.1:0-2573 GCA_964435055.1 uncultured Polyangium sp.
GGTTGGGCCCGGTCGATCAGCGTTTTTCGCGGAAAAGCACAACGATCAACTCGCCGTGGGTGAGCACGATATCCGCCAGACCATTGCGTATCCATCGAGCGCTATGCTGCCGAAGACGGTTGTCGCTCGAATCGAGCACGAGCCACACGATTTTGTGTGCGGCGTATTGCGTCGCGTCGGGCGGCAACGATTTTAGAAAACGCCTCCGATCTGAAGTGGTTTGGGTGGAGAAACCGAAAGATTCAGCTTCGTCCGGCCAAGGCGTCGACAGGCCGCCGCTTTGGCCGTAAGCAACGGAGGCGAAATATGACCTATAAACACTTTCACCCGGTTTTACATGGCGTCGCAGGTAGCTGATGACCGCGGCATCATCCGCCGAGTAACCGGCCGGGGCGGGATCAAAGCACGTGTTGCGGACTCTCAACCATGGCGCGGATAAAAACGAAATGCTCCAGCCGATGCCGGCAATGACGATGGTTGCCGCAAGCATTTTCGAGAAAACCGCGGCGAATTTTCCATCGCGAGGACGTTCGAGGATATGCGTTAAAAAGGCCGCCGTGCTCAATGCGAGAGCGAGCTCTGCAACGGTCGCGAATTTGACGATATCCCACGAAAAACGATAGCGAACGAGGTTCGGTACGAAAAACGCACCCACGCCAACCAGGGTCACGAAGCCCTTTTCCCGCCGTAGCCGAAAGAGCCCAGCCAAACCAATTGGAAGCAGCACGCCATAACTACGTGCCGACCAAACCAAGGTTCCCCAGAGGTGATTTGTCGTGCCCAAATGGAAATCCAAGGCCATGCTTGGTCGATGCGCCGAATCGGCAAGAAATCCGCCCAGACCGAATGCTCCGGCCCAGGCGAACGCGACGCTCGCAACGGCTCCCGCCACGCGGCGAAACTCGAGTCTGCGACGGTGGAATGATTCCGCAACGACAAACGCTGTCGATCCACAGGCAAATATGACGAATTGGCTCTCCGCAAGCGCCAAGAATAGAATTCCAAAGAGTACGTACCTTGGAAGGTGCGCTCCGGACGCGCGGTCTGCAAGCAGCGCAAGAGTCGTCAAGAAAAACGGGATCCCCAAACCAAATGGATGCTGGAAAAAATAGCTGCTCAAGGGAGGATTGACCCAAAGGCCGTCGACATCGCAGACTCCCATGAGTTTGTGTCCAAGCGGCGCGGTAGAGGGACCACATAACAAATGTACACCGCCTCCAAAGAGCACGAGCAATCCGGCGAGCACACCCCAACGCGCTCCGCAGAGTCTGCGCCCCAAATAACAACCGAGCCAGGCCGTATAACACCACGCGAGCGTGGTCGTCACGTCAATCGCCATTGACGGAGACAAACGAAAGATCGTTCCCCAAGCCGCCGCCATGAGGTCGAAGCCATAGTGATATGGAAAATCGAATTCAGCGAATTGGGTAAACCTCGGCGGAAAAGTACCATTTTCGAATTGTGAGACGAGCGCCAGGTGCCCCGTCCGAAACAGCTCGTCATGAGCATAGCGGCTCACGGCTGGCGCAATCACGATGAACGAAGCCACCACGAACACCACATCCATCTTGTGGCGCACGAACCGAGGTAGGACAGGAACACGACGAACAATACAATCGCGAATGTGCCGGAGCCCAACGAGCGCAATGGCGATGGTGCCCACGATGAGTCCCGTGATGAAGTTGTGAAAAATTTGTGCGACCGCTTCGAGCATGATGAGCCACGAAGCTGCTCCAACGCCGGGCGCAAGCAATCGCCGTCCTTCGGGATCCGCCACTGCCCGCGACGTCATCCAAGCTCCTGCGTACGGAATCAACGGTACGGCGAGAGCCAAGCCGACAAGCGCCGTTGACGATGGCAACGCAATTTCCACGCGGCGCAGTAAATCACAACGATGATTGGAAAGCGATGTCCATCAACAGCGCAAAGTCGGGGAAAAAATGACCTTGGAATTTCGCCGCTGACACGTTGACGTTACCACACGTCATCGATCGGAGCTTGAATCCTCACGCGTATCCGGAACGTGGCACCAGGTGCCGAATACTTTGCGTGCGGCTTATTTTTCGACGCCGAACACCACTTCGACCGACATGCCGACGCTCGCTTCGCCCACGGCCAGTGACGGGCCTCCGCCGAACTTCGCTTCCGCGGAAAACATCGGAATCGGCGGCGTCATGCCGCGGCCGATCACTTCGCTCACGCTGATGACTTTGCCGAGCGTCAAACCTTCCAATTTGGCCAAGGCTTCGGCGCGGGCGCGAGCATCTTCCACGGCTTTTGCGCGGGCATCGGCTTCGAGTGGCCGCATATCGTCGAGGCCGAAGCTCACATTCCACACATTGTTTGCGCCCGCATCGACGGCGGCTTGCAGAATCGCGCCTGTTTTCGCGACATCGCGAATGACGATTTCCACGGTATTGTTCACGCGGTACGTCGTGGCCGGCACTTGAGGCACCGGGGCGACCGGTGCTGCGGGCGCTGACGGCGCTGCCGCCGCTTTGGTCCCGGGTTTTGGTGGAGCTGCGGCGGGCGCGGGCGAGAGGTACGGCGCCGGCACCGGGACGGCTTCAGGG
>CAYSYX010000983.1:0-2564 GCA_964435055.1 uncultured Polyangium sp.
GCGCGCCGCCGACCTTGTTTTCACCTTGCATTCATCGCCGCCATTTGCGCTCGTTTTTCAGCTCGGGTGGCTCATCTTGACGCTCGCCGTGGCCCGTTTGGCCCTCGTGCCGCCATCGTCTTCGTATTTGCGGTGGCTCCCGGCGCCGCGCAGCGTTCTTTATGCTGCGGCGATGGCCAACGCTTTCTGTGTCGAATTGCCGCTCGGCCTTCTGTTTTTTCGCGGCGACGGAATTCGCTCGGGTTTGTCGACGGTATTTGGCGCAATGGCAATGCATGCCGCGGCAATCACGCGCCCCTTCGGTTATTCACACGTTTTTATCGGAATCGGCTGGATCGTGGCTACGTTTGTCCCACAACCTTGGGTTGCGTTGTCCGTGGCGTTCGTCTCGGCCGCGTACGCGGTAAAACTCGCCGTCGATCGCGCGCCGGAAGTGCATGCCTTGGCGCGAGGTAAAACCCGTCTGCGGCATCCCGTCACGGCGATGACCATCGCGCACATACGTTACGTGATTCGTCGCGAATCGAGTGTTCTGGGGCGATTGTTCGTTCTTTCCGGTTTGGCTGGGTTATGCATTCCTCTGGCGGCGCGGGGATTCGATGTAGAAACGCCCGAGCAAATGGGCGGTTTGGTGCTCGTGTTTTCCATTGTCCTCCTGACGCCGGCGCTCTCGGGTTTGTCCGGTGCCGTGCTTCGTTCCGAGCGACAAACATCTTGGCTCGCCGACGTCTTGCGTACGCCCGCGCGAGTGCGCGTCTTTGCCGCCGCTTTTGCCGCTTCGATCGTCGGGACAATCGGAGCCGTTTTTCTGAGCCTGGTCGCGAGCTTGCGCTTGCCCGCCGGGAATCTGCCTCAAACCCTGCGCGTCTTCACGAGTCCCCTCGTTTGGGTGTGGAGCATGGGATTTCTTTTGACGAGTTTGGCGCGTGAAGCCGAGGCATCGCCCAAGCGCGGTGATTGGGCCATGGTCTTCGTTCTCGTCATTGTCATGGTCGGGCTCCTCGCCTGCTCGTTTTGGGGCGAAAAGACCTTGCCGGCGGCCTTGTTTTTTGCCGCCTTATCGCTTTTTCTCGCCCCGGAGCGTTGGTTGGTCTTGCGTCGTCGTCGAGGTACCTCATGACGTTGTCGATTGTGGGCATTTCCAAGTGTCTTGGAGGACGCAAAGTCCTCGATGACGTATCGTTCGACGTTCCTTCGGGGGAAATTTTGGCGCTTTTTGGCCAAAATGGAGCGGGAAAGTCGACGTTGCTCCGCATTCTCGCCGGAATCATGGATGCCGATGCCGGCCAGGCGACCCTCGACGGACAAACCATTCTCGAACATCGATTGCCCGGACGAACCGCTCTCGGGTATGTTCCCGAAGCGGCCGATGCGCCGCCGCACTTGACGCCGCGCGAGCTCGTCACGCTGGTTGCTTCCTTGAAACAAGCGCGTGTCGTCGATGCCGATCTCCTGACCCGCGTCGGAGCAGACGGATATGCCGATCAGCTCGTGGGCAGTTTGTCCCTGGGTCAACGTCGCCGCACGTGCCTCGCCGCCGCCCTCGTCGGTGATGTTCGGTTGTTATTGTTGGACGAACCCACGAATGGTTTGGACGCGGATGGAGTGCGGATGTTGGCCGAAGTATTGCGTGACCATGCGGGTCGAGGCGGTTTGTCGGTGGTGGCCACACACGACGATGGTTTTGCCACCCTGATGCGAGCGCGACGATTGCGTCTCGTTGCGGGGCGTGTCGGCTGATGCCGTGGATAAACCTGCGATAACGTCGGCGCAAAGCTCACGTTGTTCGTCGCGGTCGATTCTTGTCGACAATTCGTAGCGATCGTGCGACGATGCGCCGGAAATCTCGTTTTCGCGCGTGGAGGCAAGGGTAATGTCATTAAAGGTCATCGGTGCCGGATTTGGGCGGACGGGAACTTTGTCCCTCAAAGCCGCATTGGAAATATTGGGCTTCGGGCCCTGTTATCACATGGTGGAAGTCTTCAAACACCCCGGTCATGCCGAAGCGTGGAGCGCCGCGGCGGATGGCAACGTCGACTGGGAAAAACTCCTGGCCGGCTATCCCAGCACCGTGGATTGGCCTTCGACGTCTTTTTGGCGCGAATTGACCACCGCTTATCCGGAGGCGAAGGTCATTCTCACCGTTCGTTCGACGGAGTCCTGGGTCAAGAGCGCGCAGAATACCATTTTCAAGAATATCAGCGAGCCCGTCGTCGAAGATGGGTCGCCTCGAGCCGCTCAGCGGCGAATGGCGCAAAGACTCGTTCGTGATAACGACTTTGGCGGCAATTTGGAGGATCCGGAGCATATCGGCAAAGTCTTCGAAGCGCACAACGAAGAGGTTCGTCGCACCATTGCGGCTGAACGGCTTCTCGTGTACGAATCCGGTCAAGGCTGGGAACCTCTTTGCCGATTCCTGGGCGTGCCCGTTCCCGCCGTCGAATACCCCAAGACCAATTCGACCGAAGAATTCCAAGCCCGCGTCGCCGCGATGGGCGCCGAGAAACACTAGCACTACTCCGCCAGTTTATCGAAGCGGGGCTTGGAGAGTGCTTGATTTTCAG
>CAYSYX010000984.1:0-2550 GCA_964435055.1 uncultured Polyangium sp.
CAGGCTCCAGCCTGACATCCGGTTTGGCACGATTCGATGACGGTGGTCGTGACCAGATCCGGACCGCATGCGACGACATCTTTCGCATTACACACAATGGCGCCGGGCTTTTCGTTCTGACAAACCGCGACGATCGGCTGACATGTTCCTTGATTGATTCCCGGGCTCGTATCGCACAGCAAACCCGGGCCACACGTGCCATTGGTTTGCCATGTATTGTCCGATCCGCAGATGATTTGCGATTTTTGCGCATTACCCGCACAACCGAGCATTCCAATCATCGGGCACGCTTGTCCAATCGTCCCAATCGGACCCATGCCTCCGGCTCCGCTGCTACTGCTACTGCTGCTACTGCTGCTGCTGCTGCTCGAGCCCGTTTCCGAGCCGCCCATGCCGCCGCTTCCCCCCATCCCGGAAGTCGATGCTGAAATACCGCCCGTTCCTCCGGCCCCACCCGTCCCGCCGGTTACACGCAAATCCGGTGCACATGCCGATATGCAGCCGGCGAATCCCAGCATCGTGATCTTCCAGTTGCCCATGATTCCTCCAATTCCAAGCGTCTACCACGGACGAGGGTTCGTTGTCTTCAGTGTCGTGACTGAATTCGAGGTCCAGGCGGCGTTATGGCGATTGGGTTTTTCCGGCCAAGCGGTTTGAGGCGTCTCGAAGCCCGAAATGTTTAACCAGGGTATACCGCGATATTGAAATGAGACGCGCGGGCTCGAGTTCTCCATTGAAAGAACGTGCGTCTTCCGATTCGTAACCGACACGAATTGGCCGCGCGATGCGCACGTAGGCCGACCTACGCCCCAAGCTGCGGCATGATTCCATCGTCACCCGGATCTTTTCCCTTTGCCGCCAACCCGGTTACCATCGTGACCGTTTTGTGCGTGCGTCGTCGCTTCTTCTCCCGATTGGAATCGTAGCGTTTGCCTCGGTAAGCCTGGCCGGGGCCGGGTACGTTTACGCGCTGCGTTCCACCGTCGTGCGTGGGCTGCACATCGGCGATCAACGCGTCCCCGATGAACAATCACCCCTGGCGTGGCTCAAAGATCGTCAAGCGCGTGTCGCCGAATGGACCATTCGTCTGCAACACGACGACGAGATCATCGAAGCGACCTTCGCCGACCTCGGCATCGAAATCGACTACAAAGCAACGCTCGATCAAGCGGAAGAAATCGGCCATTCCGGGTCGATCATGCGGCGCTTTCGCGAAGCAACCAAAGCCCGTCGCGGCGAGATGAACGTTCCGCTGAAGTTCTGGATCGACGAACCCAAAGCCCGATCCTATTTCGAAAAGATCGCCCCCAAGTTTTACCGCGCTCCCGTCGATGCCGTCCTCGACATCGAGAACAAACGCAAAGTCGAAGACACCCCCGGACGAGAGCTCGATGTCGGCGGTTGTCTGGACGAACTGCGCGGCGCCGCCTTCGAAGATGAAGTGCTGGTTCGTCTTGTCACTCGGCGGGTGGCGCCGAAGATCGCTTCGTCGGAGCTGGCTCAAGTCGACGTGACCAAAGTCGTCGCTTCCTTCGATACGACGTTCGTCACGTGGGGATCCGGCGCCGGTCGAGCGATCAACATTCGCAACGCAGCCAAGAAAATCGACGGCGTGGTGATTCCCGTCGGGGGCATGTTTTCGTTCAACGATCGCGTCGGACCGCGCACGAAGGAAAACGGTTTTACCTTGGCGCCCGAGATCCAAGGCGACGAACTCACGGATGGGTACGGCGGAGGCACGTGTCAGCTTTCGTCGACCCTGCACGTCGCAGCGGTGTATGGAAATTTGCACATCTTGCGCCGACAAAATCACTCGCGCGCTTCGAGCTACGTGAAGCTCGGCCTCGATGCGACCGTGCATTACCCGCTCGTGGATCTGCAGCTCGAGAACAACCTGCCGTATCCCGTGATGATCCACGCGTTCATCCCGCAGCCCGGCCGCGTACGGGTGGAGATCTTGGGCGGAGATCCCGTGGCGAAGGTCGAGTACGCGTACGGGGTGGGACAAACCTACGATTTCGTTCGAAGAATCACGGTCAAATCATACTTGGCGCCCGGTCGAAGAATTCATCGACAAAAGGGCGTTCCAGGGTTTGACGTGACGTCCACCGTGCACGTGACGTACCCCGATGGTCGGGTGGAAGATCGTCGTTGGTTCAGCGGATATCGGCCTTCACCCGAGGTGTATTGGGTGAGCGCGGATTACGACGAAGGTCAGCTGCCGCCGCTTCCGCAACGGGCCAAAGGTGTGGAAGGACGACTCGAAGAAACGCCTACGGCGCCTGCGTCTTATCCGGAGCAGTAGACGAAATCGCCGGATCGGCGCAGCAGCGGAAGCCCGTTTCGTAATAACGGAACTGAGGACCATGCGAGTCGTTTGTCCCGCGACAATGCGCCCAGGGTTTGGCCCAGTAGCCTCCCTTCAAGGATGAACGAAATCGCCACGCGCTGCGCGACGTGCTCACCCACTCTTCGACGTTGCCCACGAGGTCTTTCACGCCGAACTGGCTCTGACATCGCGGGCGTGAGCCGCTGGGTTCGCCCTGGTAC
>CAYSYX010000985.1:0-1781 GCA_964435055.1 uncultured Polyangium sp.
ATCAACAACGGTCCTTCTCGAGGTCAACCACGCGGTCGTTGCAATCAACAACGGTCCTTCTCGAGGTCAACGACCCGCTCGTTGAAATCAACCACCATCGACCATGATTTCACCGACGCGCTCGATGACTTCATCAACGCGCTCTTCGAGGTCATCGCGCGCGTGGATGTAAAAATCGTGCGCATCAGAAATTTCTTTGAACGTTCGGCACGTGGTCAACAACAGACTCGATGAACGCAGGGTCGGACGTCATCGGCCACGCGGTTGTGGTCGGTGACGTCCGGTCTTTCGCGGATGTATTCGTCTGAAAAGTTTTCGCCCGTGCACACGCACGAGGAGGCGTCATCATGAGTGCATTCAATGGTGTTCCCTATGCCGGTCCTTTGCAGATTTCGCTCGACGACTGCAAGGATGATTTGATTGATCTTCCGCCTCATACCTTGGTCCGCCTGCGTAAACCCAAACCGGGCATCGATAACGTGTGCACCGAACTGCAAAATACGATGCCCACGTATGGTCAATCCGCCGGACTTGCTCCCGACGTGTACACTCGATTCGTCGAAAACACCGATCTCGTCAGTCGGCTGCGCGTGCATGAAGCGGAATTGGAAAAAGCGCTCGAAGTCGTGCGAGAAACGCGCGCCAAGGCAGAACACGAACGGGAAAACACGGTGGCGTTCATCGTCGATGTGGTCAAATCGACCGCGCAACGTTCGGGAGATGCGAAGTTATTGGCGTCGTTTGAAAAGACGCTCGAATACAACGCGCAATCGGCATTAAAAGGCGCGCGTACGCGGCGAAAGAATGCGGATGCACCCAAAACGCCGACGTAATGACCAGCAAAAGGTTTTCTGCTTGTTCGTAGAAGCCCCCCGCTGACACTCCCTCCAAATCCATCAACCCCGCAGCGTCGCCTTGATCCTCGATGCGGGCGTTTTCCTCGGCTCGGTTTTACTCGCTTCGTCACCGGCTTGGCATTCTTGCGAATTCCCGCTGCGGAGCCTGCCTATTTCGAGCTTGTTTCAAGAAAGTTTGCCCGAACATCTCTTTTTACGCAACTCGCGTCCGCGCCAAACGATGGATCAGTAACGGCCAAAAATACGTCGTGGTGTTTCCACGGAGGGGCGAGGTGTATCCATGGTTCGGCGCAAAACGAAGCGAAAGACCAAACGAAAAGCCGACGATCCGATCGACACCGTGCTTCGTTACGTGTCGCGAACGCATGGGGATACGCTGTCGCGCGTATTGTTTGGCACGACCGAACCGATTCTAGAATTGCGTTGGATCGAGACGCAACTGGCTTCACGGCAGCGGCGCGTCGATCGTGCGATGTCCGTACGAATCGGCGACAAACATCATTGGCAACACATCGAATGGACCGAAAAGCTGACCGCCGATGTTTGCTTTCGCGTGTACGAATACAACCATTTGCTCGTCATGGCCGCACATGCGGATGCCAAAGCCGCAAGCGTCCCCGGACAACCGCCTGTGCAACCAGCCTCCGTGGATAGTGTTGTCGTTGTATTGACCGGACCTCGAGAAGGTTTTCCCGCGTCGGGGTTTTACCGAACGTCCTCCGCCAATCGAATATTCTCGGGAGTCCACTTTGGTATCGAAGCGATCTACCAGCGCACCGTGGCCGAAATCGCATCCATGGGCGGCGTGTTCTGGCTTGTCTTCGTCCCGCTCGCGATTGACGCCGACGAACTCGAGATCGTCCGGACGATCGAGACCATGAAGATTATGACAGGCGGAGCTCTGCCTGACGGGGCCGATGCGGT
>CAYSYX010000985.1:1791-2546 GCA_964435055.1 uncultured Polyangium sp.
ATTCGAGGCATTACTGGCGACGATGTTTTCGATGGCGAAGCTAAAAAAAGATTGTCCTCATTTCCTGGACGTGATACGGTCGGCATCCGGGAGACCAAACATGCTCTTTCGCAACGAGCTCACCGACATCTGGACCCGACAAGGGCGAAGAATCGGACGCAAGGAAGGCCGACAAGAGGGCCGACAAGAGGGCCGACACGCGTTGTTGCGCGATCTATTCGAGCGGCGTTTGCAACGCGCCCTGACTGAAACCGAAACAGCGAGTTTCAACGCCTGGTGGAGCAAACGGGGAGGCCCCGAGGAAATGTCGAATGCCGTCATTGACCTCGCCGCCAGTGACCTCGCCGCCCTCTTGGCCCGTAAACGCCGTACCAAATCGACCCGATCGGCTGTTTGATCCGAACGAGAACACTCCGAGTGATTCGGTCACTTCCAGCGCCTGCCCCCCTGCCGCCTGCGAATCCTCATCAACAAAGCTCCCAGCGCCACGAGCAACCCCGGCGCGGACGACGTCCCCTCGGACGACACCATTGCGCAATCGCATCCGCCGTCATTCGGCGCCGGACCCGCGCCCGTGCCTTGACCGCCGTCATTTGTCGCGCCGCCTTTACCGCCATGGCCCGCGGTTCCTCCCATACCACCTTTTCCGCCCATTCCGCCGGCATTACCTTCGCCCGCCGTTCCGCCATGACCCGCCGTTCCGCCATTGCCGCCCAATCCTCCCTGGCCGCCTGATCCTCCGCCATTGCCGGCGC
>CAYSYX010000986.1:0-2536 GCA_964435055.1 uncultured Polyangium sp.
GGGGCGGGGGGGGGCGCGGGGGGGGGGGCGCGGGCCCCCCCCCCCCCCCTGGGGTCCGGGGCCAAGCCCCGCTCCGACAAACCGCGCAAAACGCCCACGAAGAAGCCTATTCGATAGGCCCTTCGGCGCGGCCGTTGATGAACTGTTGAATGATCTCGTCGTCGGCGTTCTTGAACTCTTCCCGCGTGCCGATCATGCGGACAAACCCTTTGTAGAGCATGACGATGCGATCGGCGATCGTGAAGATACTGACGAGATCGTGGCTGACGACGATGCTCGTAACGCCGAGCGTATCGCTCAGTTCGCGGATGAGTTTGTCGACGCGCCGAGCGCTGACGGGATCGAGGCTCGTGGTGGGTTCGTCGAACAGAACGTACTCGGGATCGAGCGTGAGAGCGCGAGCGATCGCGACGCGTTTGCGCATGCCGTCGCCAAGCTCGGGCGGGTAGCGATTGGCAAACTCGAGCATGTGCACTTGTTCGAGGCGTTTTCGAGCTTCGCCGAGGGCTTCTTTGGGCTTCAAACCTTTGTGTTTGCGCAAAGGCAAGGCGACGTTTTCCGCACACGTCATCGAATCGAAGAGCGTGGAATGTTGGAAGACCATCGCGCACTTCATGCGCACGGGATACATGCGCTCTTCGTCGAAACGGCTGATCTCCTCGCCGTCGAGCCAGATCTCGCCCGCGTCGGGATACAAGAGGCCGACAAGGTGTTTGATGAGCACGCTTTTGCCGACGCCCGACTGGCCGATGATGAAAAACACCTCGCCGTCCTGCACATCGAAGCTGACGTCTTCGATGACTTTCTTCGAGCCAAACGATTTGGCGAGGTGGCGAAACGAGATCATGCGAATCCGGCGCAGTGCGTCGTAAAGAGCGCGTGGGATCCTAGCCGTTTCTGGGGCATATTGCGCGCATGGCGAGTCCGCGTTCGATCGAAGTGAAAGTAGGCATCTTGATCCTGACGGCCACGGCGCTGTTGGCAGCGTTCATCCTGGTCATGGGCGGGATCAACTTCGAGCCTAAGTACTCGATGTTCGTGAACTTCGACAACCCCGGAGGTCTTCAAACGGGAGCACCGGTGAAGATCGCGGGCGTGAAGATCGGCAAAGTGACCGAGATCCAGTACCGCGGGGGTGCACCGAGCCCAACCGGGACACGACAAACCTTGGTGCGATTGAAGATCGAGGTCGAGAAGAAGTACCAACCCGGCATCCATGACAACGCGATCTTCTATGTCACGAGCGCGAGCGTTTTGGGTGAACAGTATTTGGCGGTCGATCCCGGTTCTGCGGATCGGCAGGTTTTGCCGGAAGGTGCGGAGGTCCGCGGCATCGATCCGCCGCGTTTCGATTTGCTCGTCGCCGAGACGTACGAACTTTTGCACGTAGCGACGCAAGCGCTTCACGGAAACAAGGACGAGATCGGCGTGGCGCTCAACGGTTTGTCGAAGACGCTCAAGGGAACCGGCGAGTTCTTCGAGAAAAACGGTCAGCGATTGGATCGGATCACGGCGAACGTCGAACAGATCACGATCGACACGCAGGACACGGTCAAAGAAGCGAAGCAGAAGTACGTGGAAAACCCGGCGATCGATCGGATCTTGGAGAACGTCGAACATTCGACGAGCGCCTTGGCGAAAGACGCTCCGCCGCTGCTTGCGGACGCGAAAGAGACGATGACGGCGGTGAAGCGAGTGAGCCAAACCGTTGGATCCGAAAGCGAACAGGCGAAGCTGAAGGCGATGATTTCGGACTTGGCCGAGGTCGCAAAGAACACGAAGGGCCTGACGCAAGACGCGCAAGCGATCGCATCGGGGGTTCGTCGGGGCAAAGGTACGGTCGGAGCGCTCGTAGCGGACGAGCAGCTGTACGACGACCTTCAGGAGCTGGTGCGGGATCTCAAGCACAACCCCTGGAAGTTTTTCTGGCGCGAATAACGGTGAGGTTTGGAGCGACGAACGCCGCAAAGGATCCTCGGCCCCGGCTGTTCAACCGGGGGCGAACTGCGGGCATGTTTGTCGTTTGAAACGTTACTCGATTTTGACGAGAGGAGAGCCTTCGGTAACGGCTTGTCCTTCCGTAACGAGGATTTCCGTGACTTTGCCGGAATCTTCGGCTTCGACGGGCATTTCCATCTTCATGGATTCGAGGATGACGACGACGGTGCCTTCCTCGACAGCATCGCCGGGTTTGACTTCGATCTTCCAAACCGTGCCTGTGATGTGCGCCTTGATGAGTGCCATGGGGACGCGACCCTAGCGGAGCGGGCTGAGAAATCCAAGTGTCGCGACGTCGATGCTGGAAACGGGGCGGTCGTCAAGATCGAAACGGGCGTGAATAATTCTTGAGGTGCTCCGTCGGCGGTGGATCGCGCAAACTCCGCGGAAATCGCGCTGGATAGAAAAGTTTCACAAAGGACCCAATTGACATGGGTCGTTGGGGGTTGATACCCACAGGCGCCGCGATAGTCTCACCCACGCTGGGTGTCCTCGGAAAGGTGCCATCACTCTGCGCTGTGAAGTGATGGTCCTCCTC
>CAYSYX010000987.1:0-2532 GCA_964435055.1 uncultured Polyangium sp.
GGTCAGGGAGCGGAGCCCCCCATCACAAACAAAACTCTTCGCGGAGCGCGCTTGTTAGCGCGCGGAGCGAACGTGCAATTCAACGCGTGCGGCCTCGATTCCTCCTGCCCCCAATTCACCGGACGCGCGTTCATTCCCGACCCCCAAAATGGCGCGAGGCCCGCCAACCGGCGAGCCTCGACAAACCATTACGATTGCGAGAGAATTGATCAGCCGCCGGGGCTGAACATGATCGGGTACACGACCGTGACGATACCGCCTTCGGGTTGCGGGAAGGACAAACCATAGAAGGCGCGCACCACGCAGGACACCACGCCGCCGTCCGGCATATCCGATCCACCATTACCCACGTTCGACACCGCGCCGTCGCGACCGATGACGAAACGCACCGAAACACGACCTTGCAAGTTCGGATTGTTGCGCAATCCGTTTTCGTAACACAATCGGAATCGGCCGAAGTTCTGACGCACGATGCGTTGGATGACCTCCGGGGGCAAACGACCGCTCACGCTCGTTGCGCCCATACGCACCTGCGGGGGCTTGGTCCGGTGCGACCCCTGCAATCGGCCATGTCCCGAGCCAAACCCTTGACCGGTGCCCGTTCCGGCGCCATGGCCAATCGTTCCGATATTGCCGAGACCAATACCTTCGCCGCGTCCACCACCGCCTTCACCAATACCCGACAAACCAAGGCCGCCCGCGCCAAACGAATCGCCGATATTGTCGCCCCACATGTTGCCACGTGCGCTCAATGGATCATTACCGAGCGAATCATCGCGACCCCAAGGAGCCGTCGGCGCATTCGGATCACCACCGGCGCCTGCATTGAGCAGACCGATCATGCCGAATTCCGCTGCATCACGCAATGCAGCTTGACGCGCGATATGCGGATCCGTGTTGTCCTTCGGGCCTTGCACGCCAAACTTGTTTCCGCTCGCCTTCGTAGTCGGATTCCCCATGGAACCCTCTTCGCCCTTGGCGCGAGTGCCCGTGCCGCCTTCTTTGTTATCGGCATTGTTTTCCGCAGTTTCCTCCGGCGGCTTCTCTTCTTGCTCCTTTTCCGCAGCCGCATTCAGATATTGCTGAATCATGAACTTCTGGTCATCCGAAATGCCGTCTTCACCCGTCGCTCCGAGCGGGGGCATGAAAAACGCCATGGCCGCCAAAAGTCCAAGATGCACCGCAGCCGACAAACCATGGTACATGTAGCTCTGCGGATCCACCGAGAAATGCCCCGCAACCGCACGACCCGCATTCACCGTCGACACCTGGAAAACCAATCCGTCGATATCGATCCGCGCTTTGCTGCCCGCCGGAAGCGCCATTTGCATTGCGCCCGAAACTTCCGCGCAAGGCTGCGTTTTTCCGCTATCGATCGCTTGTTGCACCGTCATCTTCGGTTGGCCGGCCAATTCAATCGAGCCCTTGGCTTTCGGCAAAAGCACGACCGAAATCGAACCGCCGCGGTCAGCCAAGACAACCGGCACGCGTGCCGCGCCAATCTTCTCTTGCGGCACGTAATAATCGCATTGCGACGTCTTCGACTTTTCCTCGCCCACGTAATACGAGCGCGGGGGCGTCAAGTGCGCAACGTGCAGGATCGTCTGATCCCACATAATCATCACTTCCACGGACGCGGTCGGCGTTTCGACCTCTTCATTCGGGACGTCGGGGCCGCTCTTCACCAATTGATACGTGTACGAACCTTCCGGTGCGTCATGCGGAACTTCGTCATGCGCAGGCGGCTTCGGCGTCGCAAACGGGTTGTTCGTGCCAAACGGATCCGCGCCGAACCCTGCGGCGGCCGGAGCTGCGGCAAACGGGTTTCCTCCGCCAAACGGATTTCCAGCCGGTGCGGGCGCGCCAAACGGATTTCCCGCCGGTGCGGCAAACGGATTCGCAGGCGCTGCGGCAACCGCGGCAACAGCGGCTTCCGCCTTTTCCAAGAGCAACATCGTCCCGCCAATCGTCACCTGGTCATTCACGCGAATCTTGACCTTGTTCACCCGCGTGCCATTCACGAGCGTACCGGGCTCATTGCCGAGGTCGATCAACGTAATGTCTTCCGGCGACGCGACTTCAATGACCGCGTGCATACGCGACGCAAGTTCGTCGTCGACACGCAAATGGCTCTTCGGATCTTTTCCGACTTTCACGATATCTTGGGTCACCGTCTCGCGACGAACCAATGCTTCGTTTTGATACAGGGCAAACGTCAATGCGACTTTCTGCTTGCTCATGGTGTCCGGGCCTTTCTTCGTGCCGCTTCCGCCTTCGGCGGATTTCATCCCTGCGAACAGGGCTGTGGGTTTCTAAAATTGTTGGTCGTCATGGCAGCGCGAGCTGCGCGCTCGCCACGAGTTCTCCGAACCGGCCACTTTCCAGGCGTTTCGGAGACGTTCGTTCCATGCCCACCCAAGACAGCGCTTTCGACCCAAGGTTCCCAGCTTTCGTGTGATCGTGTGCGAGGGCCGATTTTTGTGCGGCCGGCCGTTCGGAAAAGCCGTTCATGGTGAACCAATTCACCGTTTC
>CAYSYX010000988.1:0-2509 GCA_964435055.1 uncultured Polyangium sp.
GCCTGCGGGGGCTGCGGAGGCCATTGCATCGCCGATGGTCGAGGAAACCACCGGCGTGGATGTCGGAGCCCTTGAAGACTTGGTTCCACGCCAAACCCAGGCACCAGCCATGACGGCTACGACCGCAACGGAGAAAACGATCAGCGGGAAGCGCTGCGTGCGTCGGAGAGGTTTGAGAGGCTCGGACTTGCTCGAATGCGGCTGCAGCAGGTCGAGTTCTTCCAGAATGGCGCCGGCATGGGCATGACGTTCTGCAGGATCTTTGCGCAAACAACGTAAAATGATTCGCTCGAGGTCCGGTCGGACGTCTGGATTGAGCTGCGAAGGGGGAAGTGGTTCGTCTCGAGCGAGTGCGGCGAGAACGTCCAAAAAGTTTTTCCCGCCAAAGGGCGTTTTTCCTGTCGACATTTCATACAGCACGATGCCAAAAGAAAAAACGTCGCTACGCGTGTCCACCGGTAGAGCATTCGCCTGCTCGGGAGACATGTAACTCGGAGTGCCCAAAAGTCGGCCATGCGCGGTTGCCGTCGTACCGAGCCCCGAGGGCTCGTGCCCTTCGGCCAAGAACTTGGCAATACCAAAATCCAAGACTTTTACGGTTCCGCCGGCCGATACCATGATATTGTCGGGCTTGATGTCCCGATGCACGATACCCGCCGCATGCGCTTTGGCAATGCCGTGCAAAATTTGCTTTGCAATGTCGAGCGCCTCGGATTGCGGCAGCGGACCGTGTTCCAGCCGCGTCTTCAGACTCTCCCCCTCGATGCGCTCCATCGCTATATACAGGCGCCCATCGACTTCGCCCATTTCATATACGGCGGCAATGTTTGGATGACTCAATGCGGCCGACGCCCGCGCCTCGCGTAACAGACGTTGACGATGTTCGGGATCTTCGGCAACATCGAGACTCAGGACTTTGAGCGCGACTTCTCGGGCGAGCGCAGCGTCCACGGCGAGATACACCACGCCCATACCACCGCGACCAAGCACCGAAAGAATTCGAAAGCGGCCGAATACCGTGCCGGTGAGATCATCCGAGTCGCTCGAAGACTGTGGTCCGTCGAGCCCTGCCAGTTCGCGTAGGGTATTTCCTGTCGAACCGAGGCTCGACTCGGTCTCTGTAGACCCATTACCATCGTCATGTCGCGACAACTTCGAAACCTTTCTCCCATCGCATTTATGGCGTTTGCCAAGCGAGGAAGGATCGTACTCGGGCGGCGAGACTATCGCAGATGAAACAGAGTAGGAAGCGAAAACTGTGCGGGCAACCTTGGGCGCCGCAATGGCGTTGCAGCTCGATACACGCGCATTGGCCAATTGCCCACGGCCTCATGGATACGCTCACCGATGTCGACGCTCGTTTTTCCCACGCCGCTTGGTGCGCTCGTTCATTGCCTTGTCGAGGCGCGATTTCTCCATGCTGCACTCCGAGAAATCCGGTGGCGTAGTTCGAATATCCCGATTCCCTCCTCACCCGCCACGATGGTTTCGGCCGAGCGGTCTCTGAATCGTCGAAAAGTGCTCCTGCTCTTTCGCCACCAATGCGTAGAGGTAACTTACGAGTCGTACCGTCGTCAGGTGGGATGAAAGCTCGCTCCCCGTCTCCTCGCCTCGCAGGAATGAAAGAAGAAGCTCTTCCCGTGCCGCCTCGTTATGCGATCGCCACCTCGTTCCTTGGGCCTGGCCGAAACTCAGTTTCGTAAACGCTTCTCCGCCGCAAACCGCGATATTTCGGAAAACGTAAAGATCGAAATGATCCCGCTGTCCCGGCGCCGTTCCGGTCGGCTCCGAGGTGCTCGCCGACTGATAACTGTGGACCTGCAAATTCACAAGGCTCGAAAGCTTGAGGTCCACGCGCTCGTGCCGCACGCGGCCCGTGCCTTTGTACGGATCAGTCACGATTTTCCGCGGATCACGGTCGGAAAACGAGTTGTGCTGGAGCTGGAGATGAGCCTGCGTTTTGGGCCGTCCTTCGGACCGGAATTGCAGCAACGCGCTGACGTCGTATTCTCCAAGCGATTCCGGAGATACTTTCGGCGACACGCGGTGTTCGGGCGGAACCAAAGCATTTCCTTGCCAAAGAGCCAACGCTTCGGCAGGCCACGTCCCCTTCCCAGCAAGCTCGACCGCGTCGTAAGGATCGCCGTCCGTCATCCCGAGGAGCCAGCAAAGCAAGTCGACAAAGTGGTACCCCGAATGCATCAATTTTCCGAAGCCGTATTTGTAGGGATGATGCTCCCGGTCCCATTCGTCCGGTAAAACCCACATGCCGTCGGCGTGCTGGATGTGCACGGACGTCACCGGAACGCCAAACTCCTGGGAAACGTTTTGAAGGTAGTTCTTCATCCACCGGTAACCGGGGTGGACTCGACGCTGAGCTTGGACGACAAAGGGAATACCGCTTTTGGAAAACGCTCCAGCCAAGGCGACGGTTTGTCGGAGAAACTCGGACGCGACCATGGGATCCAAAGCGAGCCCCGGCAGCGCGAAGACGGGTTTGTCGGCCAGG
>CAYSYX010000989.1:0-830 GCA_964435055.1 uncultured Polyangium sp.
GGCAATGTTTGCGGAACCATCACCCAGCTTCCTTTTGCGAATGGCTCGTGGGATCTTGTCTTCGCCGACTCCACAGTGCAGCACGTAATACCGAACGAAATCGACCAATGCGTTGCCGAAATCCTGCGCGTCTCGGCAAGGTATATATGTCTTATCGAATATACTGCTGAAGAATCCGAAGGCGGAAGCTGGTTTCGTCAGGTTCACATGTTTCCGCATGACTATCAGGCGCTCTTCGCGCCGCACTGTAACTTGCTCTGGCATACGGAAACCTCCCTGCGCGTCCATCCTGCACGCAAGGAGGTTTTCCTGTTTGAAAAGCGCTGAAGGAATCGCGGTTCTATGGAAGTGATGGGACAGGGAATTTGCAATGGTAGCTTCGGGGAGCTCCTGCAGGGAGTACTGCCAGGAAACAAGAAATTCCTGATCAATCTGAAAATCGGCAATTGCTCGCGAGCCCGCGTCCATCTCATGTCCAGTTCCTACTCCCGGGAGAAGGAAGCCCAGTTTGCAGAGTCCTACCGCCAATTTTCGAAATCATACAAGGTGCTCCGCAACATCCTGGCTGATATCGGACGCCACGACGACTGCCTCTTGGAGATTGATTCGAATATTCCAATAGGAAAGGGCTGCAGCTCGAGTACCGCCGACATGATCGCTGCCATACAGGCATTGGCTGGGGCGCTATCTCTTGCGCTCAAGCCGGAGTATATCGGGCGCATGCTTACCGAGATCGAGCCCAACGATGGCTTGCACTACGAAGGCACTGCTGCATACCACCACACCCTGGGGGAGTTGATTTCGCGCTTTGATTACGTTCCGCCACTAAA
>CAYSYX010000989.1:840-2506 GCA_964435055.1 uncultured Polyangium sp.
GATCGACACAGTGGAATTCAATCGTACGCCGTTCGTATGGACCGAAGCCGAGATGCAGCATTACGCCGAACTGCTTGAGCTTGCACAGTCGTATCTAGGGACGGCCGATATTCACGGACTTTGCCGTGTCGCAACCGAGAGCGCCCGGCTCTGGCAAAAGGTAAACCCCAAACGCCACCTCGATGACGTGCAGCGGTTCATGGAGGATACCGGGGGGCTCGGGATTGCGAATACGCACAGCGGCACGTTTCTTGGCATTCTCTATCCAGAGCAGCGGGATGACATGGCCGAACTGGAGCGCCAAGTCGCGACGACCTTGCCAGGCTATGCCACGCACGTATTTGCGTCAACTGGATGCCGATAGTTGTAATTGGAGAAGCTTGCCCTCATGAACAAGTATGGTTTGCGTTGTGCGGATTGCGGGTATTTGACACCTGAAGACGCATACTATGTCGAATGCCCAAAGTGCAAGGGATTTCTTGAAGTGGAACTGGCAGAAGTTCCGGCAACCCCAGTCGATACCCGTTTCAAATCGATTTTTCGCTTTCACCCAGTAATGCCCTACGATCCAGTAACGGAAGACCTCAGCCGTTACGAGATCCTGGATGCAACTCCGGTGGTTGCGGCAGAGGCGATCTCGGATCGCCTTGGCGTCGAGCTCTATTACAAGGATGAGGTTCGAATGCCGAGCGGCACCTGGAAGGACCGCGAGGGCTTCGTTTCGATACATCGATTGCTGAAGAACGGCGTTAATGATCTAGTGATCTTTTCGTCAGGCAACACCGCGACATCGCTGGCGCGCTCGGCGTCGATCATCAAGGGACCGCGCTTGCACATCGTGGTGCCTAAGGCTTCGGAGCGCCGGATCAAGACGTACGCTGAATTCTTCGATCCGGAGTTTGTAAAGTTGCACTTCTTTGCCGGAAGCAACGACGAGTGCATCTTGGAGGCCGGGAAGCTTGCCAGGGAAATGGGTTATCAGATTGAAGGGGGGTTTTCCAACTATGCGCGACGGGAAGGTCTCAAGTTGCTCGCGTTGGAGGCAATCTTCGACTGGGGCCACGGGGTAGATTGGTATGTGCAGCCGGTGGCCGGTGGAATAGGAATCTACAGCTATCACAAGGCGTACAGGGATCTTGGGCGCGAAGCTGAATGCCCACGCCTCCTTGGGGTCCAGGCAAGCATATGCGCGCCGATGGTCAATGCCTGGCGAGCAAATGCACCGACTCTGGAAGAGCGCTACATCCCGCAGACCGTCGTGCCGTCGGACTTCGTCCGGGTGCTACGAACGCGCCGGCCGACCGACAGTTACCCTGTGCTCAAGCGGATCATGGACAAGACCGAAGGGCGATTCGAAGATGTGTCCGAAGAGGGGATCCTCGATGCGCTCCGCTTGTTTTACGTGGATGACTACTATCGTGACCTGTATCGGAAGACGGGTCGCATCGTTGGTCTAGAGCCCGCCACTGCCCTTGCAGGCGTGGTAAAGGGAGTGCGCGAGGGATACATTTCCAAGGGGGCCCGAGTGTTGCTTAATGTCAGTGGTGCCGCCAAGGACGGTGACATCAAGAAGGAATGGATTTCGGACTTGCTTTGAGTGCGCAACTGCACACTTACCCCATGGCGGCCGCGACTTACCGAAGGCCGAGCCAAGCTTGGCTTGGAC
>CAYSYX010000990.1:0-2499 GCA_964435055.1 uncultured Polyangium sp.
GGTCAATGGTGTCCAGCGGTGCTATCCATTGGCCTACGTAGTCGTGACAAACGGTAGCCGCCGGGTCGTGAAGAACAATGATGATGCTTGGACAAACCCAGCATGGCCCCACGACACCCGAGCATTGAATTTCGAATGCAATACGTAAAATTGCGAAAACGCTCGTGTGCCCATATCAATCGGTGAACTGCACCACGTAAAATGTGCGTAGGACATGAAATGTCCGACGCATTTCTCAATCGAGTGGAAATCGGTTTTTCATTCATTATTCTGATTACGACTATGAACCCCACGAACCGCGGCTCGAGCTGCATTGACCAGCCCGCCATCACCACCGACCTCCTGCGCGATGCCGTGTACTACCGGCTCTACCCGCAGTCCGAACGGGGGCGTTGGAACATGTCCGACATCCCGTTCGCCAAGATCGACGGCACCAAAGTCAACGCGTTTTGGTTGGCCATGGTCCGTGAAATCGCACGCTCGGAACTCACCACTTTCGACGCCGTCAGGCAGTTCTTCGAGTTCGGCTTTGCCGATGATCCCGATTTTGGGCAATGGCTAGCCACCTGGTTCTTCGAAGAAACCCGCCACCCTCAAGCTCTCATGCAGTGGCTCGCTCACTTTGGCGAAACGTTCGAGCCTGCATTCATGATCGAAGGTCGTCAAACGGTCCCTTTTATGAAGTCGAAAATGGCGACGTTGACCATGAACATCATCTCGGAAATGATCGCTTCTTTCGGCTACAGCAACATGGCGGAATACGCGCCCGAGCCAGTCCTCGGCACCATTGCTGCCTTACTTGCCCGCGATGAAGCCCGCCACGCGACACACTTCTTGGCTTATGCGAAGCGTGTGCTTGAACGCGCACAAAACCCGGATCTCGAGCGCAAAAGTGCGGTACAGGTGTTTTACATGTGGCGCTATAGCCGAAAAAAGGTCCAACATCCAATCGGCTTGTTGGTCTCCAAATTCGCGGACCACCCGGACTTCAAGAGAATCAATGACGGCACCGGCTTCGAGGATGACAAGCTGCATGCCAGCATTTCACGAGTTATCGGCAAACTGGTCGATCTGCCGCTCTCGACCAAATCCGAGGTCAGCGCTGCCTTGAGCACGCTCTCAGCCAGCACCGACGCTATGCGAGGTTGAGCTGCCGTATTTGCGCGTACGGAAAACACCGGCAGAATTTCGCCATTGACGCGTTTAAGTCGCCTCGCGTCCAGACCACGTTCGAGTCATTCGCGCCAACCTTGCACAACTTGATGCGGGCTTCTGATTCGCCTCCGATGCGAATTTCGCGGTATCGTGATCACCCGTTTCACGCCATCATGATCACCTGTTTCGCCATCGTGATCACTCGTGTCGCAGTGCTGACCACCGTTTCCATGGCGGGTTTGAGCGCGGGTAGAAGGTGAACGCCACAAGGGCGTCTGTAGCGAGTTGACGCTGGGTTGTTCTTCGAGCTGTCCGTGCTCCGAAGCAGGAGGCGAGCTGGCCACGGAGCGATTACCCATACGTTATAGACGAGAATTCTTCGACAAGAGCTGGTGCTTGCGCGCAGTAATCGTCAAGTCGCGACAAGCCTAAGCCATCATATCAGCACGTCGAATTGCGCCACTCTGGCGTGACATTGCAACTGCTGTATCTCGAATACCTCGAGCACCAAACGATTCTCATCTTGTCGCCGCTTTTTGAACAACGGGCCAGAAAGTGGGTTTTGGCGTAAAATTTCATTTCGACAAGCGTGTCGCGGCTCCTCGCGCCTCGTGATTTTAACACGTTCCGTTTCTCGAAACTTGTTGTTGAAACGCAATTCTCAGTTGCGTACCGCCGTGGCAAGTTTCGAGAACAATGGCAGTTATCATACGATCCATTAACGTTTACCATCAGAAACCGCCCCAATATCCCGCAATGGTTCCTCCTGCCAACCACGTTTCCTGCCCACGCGTCCGCGCGGGTCGCGGCGCCCGTGGGTGCGTCCTGAACGCCCGTCAAGCCTGGTAATCCCTCATTACCGGGCACCACTGACTACCCGTTCCGGATCACACCCGATCCATCCGTCCGTACGTAAACTCACCTCCGGCGCGGTCGGCTCCGGCGCCCAAGCACCTCCATCACCAACGCCCGGCAAAGCACCACCTCGAGCTTCCTTGGATCCCGCACCCCGCCCTCCATCGGCTCCGACAACCAACGCCGAAGCTCACTGCCCTCGAGCGCCCGTTCCCACGCCGCCATCGCCGCGGACAAACCCACCGACGTGCGCGACACACGTGACACGCGTCGCCACCAAACCGCTCGCCGACAAACCCAGATCTCCGCCCCGAGATGCGGCACTCGAACGCGCATCACCGGCAACGTGTCCGTCATGACCCGCTCGAGCGCCAAGAACACCGGTTCACGCGGCAATATCTGCCCGTACAAGAGCCGTATCCGCCAAAGCGTTGTTCTCGACCAACCCCCGCGACGCACCCGTCGCCACTTCGCTCCCCGCTTCATGTC
>CAYSYX010000991.1:0-2498 GCA_964435055.1 uncultured Polyangium sp.
GGCGGTGACGATGGCGGTGGACTTGGGGCGGGTGGGACGAGAGGCTGGTGCGCGGGGCGGTGGACTTGGGGCGGGTGGGACGAGAGGGTGGTGCGCGGAGCGGTGGACTTGGGGCGGGTGGGACGAGAAGGCGGTGCGCAGGGCGGTGGACTTGGGGCGGGTGGGACGAGAAGGCGGTGACGAAGCGGGCGGATGGAGAAGAAGTTGTGTCGACGCCGCGAATGGAGTAGGTTCCGGGGCGCGATCCGCTATGAGTGAATCTTCGAGCACCGCCGAATCAAGCGTCCAGGGGTCTGTTGGAAAGACGCAGTACGTGCGCGTAGCGGTGGTGCAACTGGAGTACCATCCGGCGATCAGCTTCAATATGCGTTCGCCGATGGAGGATCCGGGTGGCGTGTCATTTCTTCTGCCGCCCAAGGACGACCTTCCCGAAGGATTGTGGGATTCGTACAGTGGGCTTTGCGGACGTATTCGCACGCAATACACGCGTTATATGGCCCGTCGGGTGAAGCGAATTCTTCAGCAATGCGATGCGTGGGGTGTGCGCGTGGTGGTTTTTCCGGAATACAGCATTCCGTGGCAGAGCCTTTCGGAGTTGGCGAAAGCCGCACCGAACATTGTTGTTGTCGCTGGAACGCATACGGTTGAGAAAAACTCGAAAGAGGTTTACACGCAGCTTGGTTGGTCCAAAGAGAATCGGCCGAAGAATGGTCAAGCGGTCGCGCCCGTGCTTTATGACGGGCGATTGATTGGTTTGTCGGGTAAGTTCAATCCGGCGGTGGCGGTGGGTGAAAAAATCATCCCGGCCAGTTCTTGGCAGCCGATCGAAATGCCTGCGGGAATTCCCAGTCCGATGGGCGTGATGGTCTGTCTCGATTTTCTTTATCGCGAGAATGACGCTCATCGCAGGTTGGTTGGGGATAAGTTCGACAAATGCCACTTCTTGGCGATTCCGAGTTTGACGCCTTCGCGGTCCGTGGAGCGATTCGAAGACAAAGGTTGGGAAGAGGTCAAAGGTTATGGTCGTCCCGTTCTTTACACGAATGATTCCAAAGAAGGTGGAGCGACGATTTTCGTCGACGAAAAGGAACGTTCAGGCGTGACGCCTTTTCCCGAACATGCCGGTTGTTTTGCCGCGAAAGACGAAGGCGTCATCGTCGCGGATGTGGACATGGGATTCAAGCGCGCGGGAGGTTCGGGGCGTCTCGATGCGGTGGATCCGGTCAAGCCATTTGCGATGGCGTCGCTTGTGTATCGAGCTCGTCCGGCGGAAAATGATTATGCGGTGTGGCTCGGTGGTTTGCGCGCGATTGTCGCGGACGATATCGACGACCTCGACGACGAAGGCATGGAGCGGTTTTACGGGCATGTGCGAGGTTCGAAGGGGATATTATCGGCAGCGGGCAAGGGGTCGGGGGCGCGTGGGGATCGGCTGCGAAAGCTGAACGCGCGGCTGGAGAACATTACGTTTGTCGAAGATGCACGACGTTTGACGCGGGAGGTGGTGCTCGAGCCGCAGGTGTTGCCATTTGGGGCATTTTGTGCGGCGGTGGCGAGAGGGGCGGCCCGCGAAGTCGAGCGTTGGATGGCGAAGCATGGGGAATCGGCGCGGCTATTGGGTCCAGTGTTGAGTCGCTTGCGGGAGCCCTGGGACAAACTCGAGCGGGAGATGGCGACATGGTCGCAACAAGCGCGTCTCGAGGCGGCGGATTTGGTGAAGGCAGTGGCGGGGGAAAACGTTCCTCATGATCCCAAGGGGCAAATGCCCATCGTCGATGTGTATGAAGGGGATATCGACGAAAGTTTCGAGGAAGATAAAAAGGAGGCGTCGCGCCTTTACGAAGAAGGACGGTTTGCCGACGCGCGGGTGATCTATCGTCGGATGCTGGAGCGAGCAGAGAAGATGCTCGAAAAGGCGATTTCCGAAGAGGTATCCGAGCGGGCAAAACCCCGAAATTGGGTAGCGACGTTTCGACTCAATGTGGCGCTTTCGTCGATCAACTTGCAAGAAATCGTAGAAGCGCGGGAGTTCTTGACGAAGATCACCACCAACGATTTGGACGCCGTGGGGCGAATGCATTTTGCGGAAGCCATGGCGCTGGTGGGACAGTTGGAACTAGCGCGTGCGGTATTGACTCCCAAGACGGCGGTACCGGAAAAACACCATCTCAAATACGATGAAGTGGCGCAGAGCCTCGATGTGCTCGATGGTCGACTTCCCGCGGGCGAGCTGGTCTCGGATATGGTGCGCTTGCGTGCGGCGCCGATCCTGTTGGACAAAGGGGAGCGACTTCGGGTCGCGGAGGATTGCCTGGGCATTTTCGAGCGACATGCGCAAGATGTTCTGATGACATCGCTTGCCGCGCAGTTTCTGACCGAAGCATTGCGCAGGACGATCATCGAAATGCCCAGCAAGGAGGGCGAGATTCCGGTCGGGCTGCGGGGAAAAATCATCGAGGCGCTCGAAAAGTATTTTACGGACGCTCGCCGGGATAAGC
>CAYSYX010000992.1:0-2484 GCA_964435055.1 uncultured Polyangium sp.
TCCTGTGATTGGATACGTGCAGTTAGCGGAGGGCGACAACTATCTTTTTGACCCGGCGGAGTTTTTGAAAAACATTCGGGCAAAAATCGAAACCGATCGACTAACCCGGGATTACGAGCAGTGTCAGATTGTTTTGATTCAGCAGAGTTCAATGCGGAACCAAAACTCTCGAATTGTTTCGTGCGACTGAGTAAGTCCGATCCGCAGTACTTTACTCGTTGTCACGACTATGCATGAGCAATCGAGTCGCACATCCTGCTTGTGCTTCAATTTCGGAGACTGGATGTGACGTTGAAAATTCATGAAGCGAAAGACGCTTTGGCGACCAGCGCATTTGACTTTTTTTATCGATCAGTCTCCGAGATTGAGAGCCACCCCAAGTACTCAGTTATTCATTTCGCTACGGGCGTCGAGTTGTTTCTTAAATCTCGGCTACTGAATGAGCACTGGACGCTCGTTGTTGAAAAGTCGTCTGAGGCGGATATAGCCAAATTTCTCGAAGGCAAATCCCGAACCGTCGGGCTTCGGGAGGCGATCCGGCGCCTGAAACAGGTTTGCAACGAGAATATCCCTAACGAAACTGCCGCTCAATTTGAAGCGATCGCAGAACACCGGAACAAGATGATTCACTTCTTCCACGAGATCGAAGCTGGTGAATCTGACCCGGATCTCATTCAAAACATCGCGTCGGAGCAATGTCTAGGATGGTATTACGTGGACCGTCTTTTATTGGCGTGGGGCGAACAATTCGAAAATCTCAAGAACGACATCGCCGCCGTGCGTTGGAAAATTAAGCAGAACACCACGTATCTCAACGTCGCGTTCGAGCGCCTGAAGCCAAAAATAGAAGCAGACAAAATTGCCGGCATCCAATTTCTAGAATGCAGCGGATGCCACTTAGAGGCGGCGCAAATAGATGATCTGTCGGATGCGTTGTTTGAGAAGAACTGCCGTGTATGCAGTTTATCGGAGGCATACACGGAACTGGCGTGTCCAAATTGCAAATTAAACACCCGGCTATACGCGAATGCATGGGGCCCGCACCAATGTTCTAAATGCAATACTCCTATCGGGAGCGACCACATCAAAGAGGCGCTGGACACAGAAAACTTTGATCCAGTGGATTACTCAAAGAAGAACTGCGCACATTGCCGTGGAAGCGGATCAGTCGTTCAGCACAATGATATATATGTTTGTTCAAACTGCTTGGCGACGGATGACAATATTAGCGGTTGCGGCTGGTGCGGGGAGCTTCAATTGGGTGGTGGCTCTTTGCAAGACAGTTATCATTCGGGTTGTGAGTTCTGCGATGGACATGGCGGTTGGTCTCACGACGATTAAGGAATTGAGGCCACGAAAAGTGAATTGTCAGGCGCCGGCTTCTGCATCTCCAGCGCTTCCTCCACCGATCCCGTCAGCCATGCGTCCCAATTTTCGATCGGGAGGATCACCGGCATTGCTTTTGAATGGATCGGCGCCACGACGGCGTTCGCATCAGTTGTGAGAAAGGCATACAGAAGATGATCGCCGTCATGCGGCTCTTTCTTCGTGCCGCGAATTCCCGTAAATGGCCTCCAAATTCCGGCAAATCCGAAAACCCTGCCGTCAGTTGGCTCGAACCAAGCCGGACCCTTTTTCGCGACATCCCATTCGCTGAAGCTGGTGGCTGGTACAATGCACCGATATTCCGTCTTCAGCCAAGGCTTCCACCAGCTTGACTTGGTGTTGCGGACGTTGGTGACGAGGGCTGGCTTGCGTTCGCCCGGCTTCTGCGGCGGCGGTTCAAATCCCCATCGCATTGCGGCGGGCTCAAGCTTGCCTTGCGTGTTCAGGCGAGCGACCAGACCGCACTTGTCGGGAAAAACATCCTCAACGATTTGCGGAAACTCTTGCCGGATTCGAGTCTCGGAGAATTCCTCATAGCCATAGCGTTCGAGTTCCAAGCCCGCTTTCTTGATATCGGCCCTGTAGCGGTTGCACATCGACACGATCCCGGCTGCAAAAATGTGGAACACGGAGCAGTTATATTTGTTCTCCGAATGTTCTTAATATATGTGGCCGCCTTATGGCAAGGGATCCTCGCATCACATCATCGAACAAAACGCTCGCAGAGGCCGCCAGAAGAGGTGCTGATAGCGTTGCTGTCTATTGCCGTAACCCATGTGGTCGCTCGCACGAGTGGTCCATGGCCGACGCTCTGAAGATGTTTGGCGGCGAGGCCATGTTTCAGGGCATCGTCGACCGGGTTCGTTGTCGTGGATGTGGTCTGACGGCCACCGAGGCGGCGCCGGGTTGGCCGTTGAACGGTGCCCAATCATTCAGGCCGCACGACTGGGACGCGAGCCGGAGAGGAGACCCGCCGCCGTAAACAATCTTCGGCTCGGAAGCGTGCCAGACTTTGCTGGTTTGAGCGCTGTTTGCCGCCAGTGTTATCATCAGAACTGGATGCATCCGAAGAAGGCGCTTCAGCGATGGGGGTATCGG
>CAYSYX010000993.1:0-2148 GCA_964435055.1 uncultured Polyangium sp.
CGCAGATAAAAACGGAAACGCTCATCTTTGGGGAATCATCGGCGAGCAAAAGGACCAAAATGTAATAAATGATACCAAGTAGATAGGAAGAATATTGTCCATATCGCCACAGCCGGTTTTATAGATTTTTGGATGCGACAAGAAATGTCCTATTGTTAAATGCTCGCAATCATTGACTCATTCTAACTACGAATTTAGATCGGCATCGGTTCGAAAATTCATTGACCTGACCCTGCGTTCGTGCATTGCAAACGACTTATGATCATTACGGGCGTTCCAGTGTTGATTGCATACTGCGCTTGACAACTTTGTCGTCGTGTGCATTACGACTGTTTTGAATGACAAATTATGCGGGCCATGTTGCAGGAATGTAACGAGCCTGCAAGTCTTGAGGCGTGGACATGCGCTCGGCAGAAAATTCAGTCGTCATTACTGGCATTGGCGCGGTCACCGCATACGGCATCGGCTTTGATGCGTTGCGTGAGGGGCTTGGTGCAGGTCGAAGGGCGATCGCCATTGCAGGACGTGCACTCGTCGGAGCTGAAGATCGCGAGGTTGGCCTTGTGCGTGATCTGTCGGAATTTCAGCGTCGATTTCCGCAGATCAAGCCGCCTCTGCCATTTCCTCTAACGCGTATGGCCTTGCTTGCTGCAAATGAAGCGATTGAACACGCCAAGCTTTCGATCGCTGATCGAGCAGGGACGGGCATCTTCCTCAACCGAAATCGGGGCGCAAGCACGATTGTGGTGAAATCGGCAGAGCCCATGTTGCGGGAAGGTCCGCAGCGAATGAGCCCGCTGTCCTTCTCACAAAGCGTTCATAATGCACCCCTCGGCGCGGTGTCCATTCATCTGGGGCTTCGCGGCCCGCATTTGCTGACCGTCGGCGGGGGCGCAATCATGTTGGGCTTCGAGGCCCTGCGGCGCGGAGAAGCAAACGCCATTCTTTGCGGCGGCATTGACGAAATCGAGGCAACCACTTTGCCTGCTCTGGAGACGCTCAGCTATCTCGGGACACGCGAAAGGCCCGGGGCCACGATGGGCGAAGGCGCAATGATGTGTTTGCTCGAGCGAGCCGACCACGCCCAAAAACGAGGCGCGCAACCGCTTGCCGAAATTGCGAGCGTTGCATTCAATCCGGATTCCGCCGTCGATGTCATTGATGAGCAAGACATCGAATGTTGGGGGCGGCCAACAGGCGCCGGATTGAGCGATGCATTCCTGAGCGTGCTCGACGATGCACAGCTCCGCGTCGATGAAGTGGACCTCTATATCGGGAGCGCGAATGGTGCGTCTGTCATCGACGACGCCGAGCGAGACGCGCTCGACCGTATAGGTCTCCGAGACATTGTGCCAAAAACGCTAAAATCCCATATCGGCGAATGTTTCGGGATGGCGGCGGCAGCATCGGTCGCGTGGGCTGCGGATTGCTTGAATCGCGGAGAAATAGCGCGATTTGCGCCGCGTGTTTACCCCGGAACCGAGGCACCAACCGCCCATGCGCTCGTCTCCAATGTGGAGAATCACGCGCTTTATTTCACTGCTGTGTTGCGAAAGAGGTTTGGACCATGATCGAATTCACGACACAATCGAGGCCCGTCGCGTTAATCACCGGCGGAGCCCGCGGAATCGGAAGGACGATCTCTTTGAACCTCGCGCAGAGGGGATTTCTTGTCGTGGTGAATCACGATCAGAGCGTGGACGCCGCCGCCTCATTGGTGGAGGAAATTGGTGCATTGGGTGGGGTCGCGCGGGCGATGCGCGCGAACGTGGCCGACAGCGACGCTGTGACGGCGATGTTTCACCGTCTAAGGGCTGAGGTGGGGCAACTTGACGTGCTCGTCAACAATGCGGGCGTGCTGCACGAAGGGATCTTCGCGCTTACGAAACTCGATGATTTCTGGGCCGTCCTCAACACGAATTTGGGCGGTGTGGTCAATTGCTCGAAGAATGCGATTCCGCTGCTCGTGAGCAAGCGCAAGGGGCGCATCATCAACATTGCCTCGATCGCCGCATTGCATTGCAACGTCGGGCTTTCCGCATATGCCACATCGAAAGCGGCCATTATCGCGCTCTCCAAGGTTCTGGCCAGGGAACTCGCGTCGTCCGGGGTGAGCGTCAATGTGGTCGCGCCTGGACTCGTTGATAC
>CAYSYX010000993.1:2159-2475 GCA_964435055.1 uncultured Polyangium sp.
ATGGCGAGAAACCGGCGCGCTGCAGGGCAACGCGGCGGGGCCGTGGTGCAACAACCAATACCGCGAATGGGGACGACAGAGGAAATCGCCTCAGTGGTCGCATTTCTAGCGACTGACGCGCCGCCTTATCTCACGGGCGAAGTCATCAGGGTCGACGGAGGCGCAGCTATTGGGTGAGGGAGCTATGTCGGAGCGAATTGTCATGACGGGAATGTCAATATGGACTTGCTTCGGCCGGGCCACGGATCCTTTGCTCTCCGCGCTGAGAAGCGGGGAAACAGGTTATCGGCCAGTACGCGGCATGATGTTCGAGGGA
>CAYSYX010000994.1:0-454 GCA_964435055.1 uncultured Polyangium sp.
GCCCGCCACCTTGCGCAACACCTTCTGCGCGAAGAACACCATCGAAAAACTCTTGCCGCTGCCCTGCGTCTGCCAGAACACGCCGCCGCGACCGTGCCCGCGCTTGCGCGCCTCCAGCATGGAGGCGATGGCGTTGTTCACGCCAAGGAACTGATGATTCTGCCCGATGATTTTCACCAGCCCGGCCTTGTGCTCGGAGAACAGCGTGAAATTCTCCACCAGATCGAGCAGGCGCGGCTGGTCGCAAGTGCCGCGCAGCATCACCTCCAGCGACACCCGACGCGGCTCGTCCTCGCGCTCGATGCGTTTCCACTCGAAGAACCGCTCCCAATCCGCCGTGAGCGAGCCGACGCGGCTGTCCGTGCCGTTCGAGGCGATGAGCAGCGCATTGAACCAGAAGAGCTGCGGAATCTCCGCCTTGTAATTCGTCAGGTTGTCGTCATAAGCGTTGCGC
>CAYSYX010000994.1:464-2472 GCA_964435055.1 uncultured Polyangium sp.
CTTCGAATCATCAACTCGTGACAACTCCAGCCCCTTCACCAGCTCGATTCCCGTCAATGTCCACCAAACCCGGCCGGTAGGTGTAGTGCGCACCCGTGACGCTGAACTGGCTGACCAGCAGGAAATCATTGTTCGCCGGATTCTCCCAATCAATGACGCGAACGCGGACAGTGGTCTGTCCTCCCTCTTGGTAGGGCGGCGTTGCTGCGCCGCCTTGGGTATTGGGGCGGAGCGGCAACTCCGCCCTACCGGACTCCCCATTGTCCGCTACGGAAACCGGGATGCCCTCCTTCAACAACCGATAAACCTCGCGATTCGCCTGTTCGAGCAACATGGCCGAACGGTCGCGGGTCAATTCATCAATGGCGGCGGTGATGGCCTCGGGCGGTAGCGCAGGATTCAACTTCTCCAACGCCGCGCGCAACCGGGGAACAAGCACCACCTCGCCTTTGGTTTCACGCCCGAGCAATCCCGCGTCACGCGGCTCGCCGGCCACGCCGGCATTGGGAGGTGGCCCGGCCACAGCCCAACCAAGCTCCGCGAACAACCCGATGGCGGGCTGCTCCACAAGCTGGTCTTCGGTGAAGGCGTGGGGCATGACTGGTTATTACGTGGCGGCTGTCGGCATTTCGATTGTGATGACCTCCACGCCGAGAATGTTTCGCAGAGGCAGCAATTCCTGCGGCCAAGGTCTGCCAGTGACCAACACAGTTCTGACGTTCGGACTACGTCCAGTGGACAGAAGAAAAGCCTCCAAGACGGCCTGATACTTTACGCACTGGAAAAGGCCGCGAACTAAATCATCGTCGCCAGAGATGTGCGACTTTACCTCAACGGCAATCCACTCCTGACCTTCGCGAAAAAGAACATCCAACTCGTCACCCGATGGCAAAACATACTCCGTTACACCATTTGCAATTGTCGCCGCCAATCCTATGAGCGCCGGATGTGTCGCGACATGTTCCTTGAGTAGCTTGTGATGTTCACTCTCGCCGCCACCTCGCCCTGAACTTGTGGCTTTGCGCACCACCTTGGAAAAATCCGACGTGGCCGGTTGCATTGCAAACGCTGCAAGCACCGCGTCCCATTTCGCGTAGGCAAAAATCTTTTGCAGTTCGGCGGCAACCAAAATCCGTCTCTGCCGTTTGGACATCCCTTGGTATTGCTCCTTGGTGATGAAGAATACCACGCCCTCGCCGGGTAATTCATCGGCACGGTTTACGACAAGGCACTGGATTGGTGGAATGTCTTCATTCCATTCTTTCCCGAGTTGAATCAGCGTTACCCCCACGCTGCCCAAGACGTAGTTTAGATTTCGCGGATTTGGTATCCCCAGCTCTTCTGCCAAGTCAGAATAGTAAATGGTTTGTTGGGCCTTGGCTTGCCGAACTAACAGCGGCAACGCAGCACGCGCTCTTTGCTGATAGAGCTTGTCGCCGAAGAACGGTTCGGCCTTTTCGCCTGTTTCGATTTCGCTCATGGCGCAACCTCTCTGGCCTTGTAACCAAGCTCCGCGAACAACCCGATGGCGGGCTGCTCGACTAGCTGGTCTTCGGTGTAGGCGTGGGGCATGAATCACTTCAAAAGATTCTCGGCAATGAGCTTTAAAATCTTTCCCTCGTATTCGACCAAATCTGACTCAGAGACTTTTACCGACGGTTTCCCTTTTTGGCTGGGATGCGAAACGGCATTGAAATTCCTGCGGTCATAGAACTTCATGATCAACAGCTCGTCATCAATCCCAATTCCGCTGAGTTTCTTGATTACATCTTTCACCGTCGCCGTGTCGGGTAGCTTGAACTTTAACTTGCACAGTTCATGGAACAGGTTGTGAAAGTGGTTGAAGGCAATGTCCCAACGCTTGTTCCAGCGTTCGTAAACGTAGTGCTTGAGCGGCTGAATCAGCGTTTGCTTCTCCGCAAACTGCCTCACAATTGCCTCGATCAATTTCTCGTAGTCGGAAAACGGCGCGTAGAGGAAGATGCCCTTCTTCGCTTTCTCCTGTGCC
>CAYSYX010000995.1:0-2470 GCA_964435055.1 uncultured Polyangium sp.
CCGCGCGTCAGCGTGAGGGCACTTTCGACCGTGCGATTGACATCCACGGCAATACGTCGCGTCCCCCCGGGAGCACGCGCAAACATGCGCAAATCGCGAACGATTTCCACGATGCGCCGCGTAGAATCCCGCAATTCGGACAACATGGCTCTCGTCTCATGCGACGATTCGGAGTCGACGGAAAGCTCTTTATCGAGCATACGGCCCAGCATATCGAGGCCAAGCAGAATAAATGCCGCCGGATTGTTGATTTCATGGGCGACGCCGGCAGCCAATGTGCCCAATGTCGTGAGCCGATCAGCCTGAATGAGCCGCGTACGCGCCGCATGTTCGGCGCTGACGTCCATGAACAATCCTTCAATGGCCGCGAGATGTCCCGATTGCCCAAGCAATGGATAAATGGTTCCACGGGCGGTCATGCGCCCCCCTTTGTGCCGCAACAAACGCGCTTCATAAGGCGATGAACACAGGCCCGCCGCCGCTTGCGCCACAGCACCGTCATACGCCGATTGCCCTTCGTAATCCGCATGCAGCTCGCGGAGAAATTGCGGCGTCGACAAGGCATCTTCTCGCGGAACGCCGAGCAATCGTTCCGCACAATGGTTCAAATACACAAGCTCGCGCGTTTTTGGATCGAGGCGAAAAATGACGAGCGGAGCATTATCGAGCAACGTGCGGTGTTGTTCCTCGAGCTCATGAATACGCGCCAAACGCTCGACGGCTTCACGTTCTTTGATTTCCCAGGCTGTCAAATCACGAACCAACGCGTGGCACGCGACGACCGGATCATCTTCGACGGCGGTCATGGTCACCGCAACGGACAAACGTTTTTCCCGACCATCCGCTCCAGGCACGACCAACGTCATTCGAGTATCGGGCCCGGGAAGCTGTTCCTTGCGTCCGGGAGGGGGATCGAACAAGGAGGCACTGTCGCGACCGAGCAATTGCTCCCGCGACAATCCCGTCAATACACCGGCCGCGGCATTGGCATCCGTCAAGCGACCTTCGGAATCCCAGGCAAACATGGCATCGCCGGACGTTTCGAGGATCATCGCCAAACGTCGTTTACGCGCAAAACGTAAATTACGCTCGAACGTCAGGGCGACGATCTCGGCCACCTCCATCAGCAAATCCAAAGGAGCTCGCGACGCGTCGCCCACATCGCGAAATAACCACGCCAAACCTCCCGCCACACGCGCCGATTTCGCGGTTTTTATCGGCACGATAATATGAGATTGAAAACCCACTTTCGAAGTGAGCCGCGCAATTTCGCTTCCGTGCGCCGAATCATCACACACGAACGGTCGGCCCTGCCGAAAAACGGTGTCCGCGACGTGCGGCAAAAGAGGCACTCGACTACCGAATCCAAACGGCGACGGACGAAGATTGTTCGTGACATCGACATAGATCCGCAAATGCGCGTCACCTTCGGGCACGAGCGCCACGAGTCCGACACTCGGCACGTGTTGCGACAATACTTGCGCCAATTCCCGAAATGCCGCCGGCGCAAGCAAACTCGAATGGGTCGCCGCGACCCGCAAAACCGCATTCAAAACCTGCAGATGTCGGCTCTCTTCCGCACCGTCTTTCATCGTGGGCCCTCCCCCGAACGACCGTCGATCGGAATGGTTTTTCCTGTACACCTCGATGCAAACTTCGCCATGGCTTGACGCCGCGCAAAAAAGATATCGGTACGCTCCAAATAAGACTTCGCCGCCTGTTCGACCAAATCTGCATTTTCGAGCGCACATGCCGCGACGATCCGCAATCGATACGCCTCGACGGCGACACGGGGAATCGACAAACCAAGCTTCAAGGCTCGATCGAGCCGATTCATGGCGTCACCGTATTGCCCGGCCTGGATATCACTGCGGGCCAAAAGATACTCGGGCAATCCGTCCTGCAGGTCCGTCGCGGCCCAAGCCCCGAGCGATTCCGCTGCTCGCACCTTGTCCGGCCCTCGACCGTCACGGCCCATCAAAAGGTCCACAACCGCCCGATTTGCCTGCGCATTTTGCGCGCCCTCGAGCTTCACATCGAGCGTGCGCAGGACGTTTTCATCGAGCGACCGGGACATCACTTCCCGATAATGCCTTATCGCGCGAGCGTTGTCGCCACTTTCGAGCGACAGATCGCCAAGTTGTTCCAAGGCTCCATCCCGCACATACCGCGAAAATCGTTCGTCTTGAACAACGGCTTCCAGCGCCGCGACTCCCTCTTGTTTTTTCCCCAATCGAACGAGCGTGAGGGCCGCGGCGATTCGAGCTTGACCGTCGCCGGGATCGAGGTCGAGCCATTGCGCGAAGACGGTCATTGCTCCGTCGTCATCATTACGCGCTCGCAATTCATCGGCTCGTTTGCGACAACCATCGACGACGTGAGGACAACGTCGAGAAAACAGGCCGGGACGATCGAATCGCGCCTTTGCCTGCGCCATCGCCGCTTCCGGCAATATGACGGTCATCAGATC
>CAYSYX010000996.1:0-2470 GCA_964435055.1 uncultured Polyangium sp.
TGCTGCATTCGAACGTCGCCGTCATATCGGGCGAGCTGAAGACGAAATCGCCCGTAGGATCATTCGTCGGGTTTGGCTCGGCCGTAACGATGGTCGTATCCGGCGGCGCCGTGTCAATGACCCACGTATATGTTGCCGGTGACGGATCCACGTTTCCGGCGGCGTCCTTGGCGCGAACCGCAATGGTGTGCGATCCATCGGGCAAAGAAACCGTCGAATACGTTGCGGGACAGGGCGCATAAGCCCCGCCGTCGATGCTGCATTCGAACGTCGCCGTCATATCGGGCGAGCTGAAGACGAAATCGCCCGTGGGATCATTCGTCGGGTTTGGCTCGGTCGTGACGAACGACGTATCCGGCGGCGCCGTGTCAATGACCCACGTGTACGTAGCCGGCGTGGGATCGACGTTTCCTGCGGCGTCCTTGGCGCGAACGGCGATCGTGTGCATTCCATCTGGCAAACTGACCGTCGAATACGTTTGCGGACAAGGCCCGAAGGCTCCGCCGTCAATGCTGCATTCGTAGGTCACGTTCATTTCATTGGAACCAAATGCGAAATCACCCGTGGGATCATTCGTCGGATTCGGCTCCGTTGTAATGAACGACGTATCGGGTACGACCGTATCAATGACCCAGGTGTACGTCGCGGGCGTGGGATCGATATTGCCTGCCTGATCGATCGCGCGCACTTCAATCGTGTGCATGCCGTCGGGCAAGGAAGGCGTCGAATACGTTGCCGGACATGCGCCCCATGCTCCGCCATCAATGCGACATTGGAACGTCGCGCCCGGTTCGTTCGACGCAAATACGAAATCACCCGTGGGATCATTTGTCGGGTTTGGCTCGGCCGTGGTAATCGACGTATCGGCGATGTCGATACAGCTCACCAGGCCCGTCAAGCTTCCCGCGACGCCCGCAGCGCCTCGTGTCGCGCCGTTGGCGATGAATTCCGTAACGGCGGCGGAGGTGCTCGTGCCATTGTTGCCGCCATTGACGGTCGGAGTGACTGCGCCGCCGGATGTCGCAACAAAGCCGCCGCTTCCGCCGCCGCCGGGACCTTCCGCTTCGTTTCCTCCGATATTTTGCGTGCCGCCCAATCCACCGTTGGCCGCAATCGTAAGCGTCGCGGCGAGGTTCGTCGATTGAATCAGGATCGTTCCACCGGCACCACCGCCGCCGGGAGCGTCATTGCCGCCGGCCGAGGTGTTTGTCCCGTCGGCACCATTGGCACGAATGAAACCGTTTCCGGCGACGCTCGCTGAAAGCAACACAACCATGCCGCCACCGCGGCCACCGCCGCCGGCTCCACCATTGTTGCCATCGCCGGCTCCACCGCCGCCGCCGAAAAACACGCGCGCCGTGGGATCGTTATCCATGGGTCGTCCGCCCAAACCACCCGTGGGCATGCGATTATCGCCGGCCCAGGCCGCATTGTTCGGTCCTACCGTGAGCGCGTCGGCATTGTTTGCCGAATAGGTGTAGCCGCCGCGCCCGCCGCCCAGCGACGTCGTGCGCGCATTGCCGATTCCATAAGCAGGATCCAATTGCCAAGCGGGAAGCCACGCGGCGAGCGGATCCATGACACCATTGCCGTTCCATGCGGTAAAACCCATCAAGGCTTTTCCGTTGGCGCCACCGCCGCCACCCGCGTTATGCGCATTTCCACCACCGCCACCATTGGCGGGAGCTCCACGCCCATAACGACCATTCAGAGCATCATAAGCTGCCTGATACCCTGCAATGCCTTCGCCTTTTTCCGCGCCGTCCGCGGCAACCGTACCGCGATAACTCACGACACCAAAGTTGCTCGCATCGTTATCGACCGCGCCGCCACGAAAACCAATCGCCGACGCGTCAATCGAGCCCGTGCCATTGAGTGTCGTCGTGCCGGTGACGTGTATGGCAACAACGCCGCCTCGTTGGCCATCCCATGCGCCACCCACAATCGAGGTGTTGTTGGGGACCGTCAGGCTCGACAATTGTGGAACACGAATGACTTGCGCATTACCCGTCGCCGTATAGGCATTTTTCAATCCGCCGCAGGAGGTATCCAGTGTCAGCACATTTCCGGCAATCGCCGTCACGCTCACCAGCTCGTACCGTCCGGCGTTATTGATGGCCGTAACGTTACCGTAGTTGGCGGTATCCGTCGAATCTATGCTCGCCCCTTGCGCTTGGTAAAGCATCACCAAATCGCCGGCTTCGAGCGGGCCCCAGGTGGCGCTTTGCAGATCGTTGATGTTGTTGATCGTGACCGTCGTCGCACCCACGGGCACGTTTGCCGTAATGCGACTGTATTGGTTCACGATGGTGTTTGCCGCCGGTACAGTGTACGCACCGTCTTTCCCCAGCAACGCTTGCGTTCCAGACCCAACGTGGGCTTCCGAAGCGGGCAGATCTTGTTTGGACGGTTCTTCCGGGCCGAATGAGCATCCAAGCAACGAAAGCGACCAAAATGCCAGCACACCGCT
>CAYSYX010000997.1:0-2459 GCA_964435055.1 uncultured Polyangium sp.
CAACAACGTCAAGTGTTCGTATTTGCCTCAATGCGATACGCTTTGTCATCCGCCTCCGCCGCCGCCGAGCCAAGACGAATTCGGGTGCACGTGGCTCAATTGTGCAAAAGGGCAGATTTGCGTGCACGACGAGCCATTGGGCGACGGATGTTCCTATCATCGGTGTATGACGCCGCCCGCGCCGTGTACGGCGAATCCCACGTGCGCGTGCCTCGAGACGATGCTGGGTTGTCCAACGACGTGCGAAGAGGACGCGAATGGCAACGTCATGTTGAAAGGGTTGGCTGTTTCGTCGTGTTTGGGAGGATGACCCGGCACGAACAACGTGTTCATCCGAGGCGCTGGCGGGCGCATCGAACGTGAATAGGGGCTGGGGCGAGGAGCGCTCGATATTGTCGTCGTCCGGCAAGAAAATCGACATGCCACCGAGGCAAAGCTACGACGTGACATCGAATCGGAATCACGAGCGCTCGACCGGTTGACGGACTACCTCAATCGCCTCGGCCTTTCCGAAGGGTGGCTCGTGCTGTTCGACGTGCGGAAAGAGTTTTCTTGGCAGGACAAACTGTTTGTCAAAGAAATCAACCACCGCGGCAACCGCGTGCGGCTCGTGGGGTGCTGAATCGCGGGCCCATCGTTCGCAGTTGCCTTCGATGGCGCAAGAACGAACCATTGGCCTTTTGGGGGGTTCACGTGACAATGCCCATTCCACGAGATTTGCGGCAGCCACCAGGGCGTGCGTACGAGTAAATGGGACGGCCATCAAGGTCCTGGGTCCTGAGCGCATGCTTCCATGGCCACCGAGCAACCACCTTGCCAATGGAGGCACGTGTTGCATCCCTCGCTGGGTTTTCCGCCGTCGCAAAACGATTTTTCGCCCGATGGCGCCGAGAGGCAGGCCCAGCCGCAAGGGCCCAAAATATCGCATGCACAACTCAACATTCCCTCGAAGAGAAGTTTCGACGTTTCCGTACAGTAAAGGGGGCCCCCGGTCGACTCGCCCGACAACGCCAGTAGCTCGGAACAATACGCGCACGTCGGCTGGTCGCAAGACATCCCGCACGCGGCGCAATTGCTCTTTACCGAGGCAACCCAACGGTCGTCGACGCAATCGAAATACTTGCTCACTCCTGGCACAGGTTGACAGTGGATAGGTTCGCCGTAACGGCATGACAAACCTGGCAGGCAATGTGCGCCTTCCGTGGGCTCCGCGACGGGGCATTGCGGATCCGCATTGCATAGGTCGAAGCACAAGCGCTCGTTGCCCCCCACCAACTCGACCCTGCGCTCACAGGGGCCGTCAGTGACAGTCCCGACGTTGATGCGCACAATTGCGCCTTCGGTGAGCCCATTTGCCTCGAGGCACGCCCGCGGCCATTCCCCTACCGGGCTCATCCCCATGTAGAGGACAGAGCTGCCGCCTTTCCACGTGACGGTTACCTCCACAGGGTCGCTCCAGCAATCTTGCGGAGCCGTGACGGGCGTGATCGACACCCGCGCGTTTACCTCTTCGTACGAGTATTCGCAGCCGTCGCCTTCTCCCAAATAGCAACCGTTGGCGAGCAACGCGCCAATGATCATCAGTATCCCGAGCCATCGTTTCATAGCGGCGATAACGCTGTTCAAGATGCGTGCCGCACTTGATGTTTCGAGGAAAACGGCCGCACCGGAAAACCTCTGGTGAAAGGTTTGCATGACGTGCGCATGTGTTGCAGGACGCAACGCGTGTTTGCCCAGCAAAACTGCCCGCACGATCGCGTGCGCACGTGATCGCGTCGATCGATGACGCCTTGGCATACCCATTGCTTTGCAAGAGGAAAGGTTTGCCCGCGAAGAAGACTGTTTTTCGCGGGGGTCACTGCTTTTGAGGTCCACTCCAAATCATGAACTCACGAGCCATATTGATCACCCTACTGACGACAACGAATGCACTTGGCTGCTATTCGACGTGGGACATTCATCCCGACAGCCTGCGTAATCTCGATGGTTTTCGTCAAGGCGAAGAGCGAGTGCTCATTGCGAAAAACGGTGAACGTGTGACGTTCACCGGCGATACGGTGCTCAGTATTCGGATGCGGGATGGGTCGTTGGTAAATGACCTACAAATGCACTCGGCGTACATGACGGCCAATAAACTCGTGGCCACCGAACAGGGATATGGTCGAGTCACTCGCATGAGAATCGATTTACCCAATGTCGAGTCCGTACGTGCAGCCGGCCCCGACGTCGACAAAACCTCCATGGCGACGACGGGCATCATACTCGGCAGCGTAGGGGTCGTTGGCCTTGGTGTCGCCATCATGGCGATGGCGGTAGCGGGTGCCGGAGGCGGTCGTCCTTTGCACGTCGCGGGTCGCGACAATCCTGTACGCGCGAATGTTTTGCTCCATGCGGCGCCGGGTCCGTCATTCCGAGACAAACATGTGGATGCCGTGACCCAAGCGCGCCTTTTGCAACAT
>CAYSYX010000998.1:0-2458 GCA_964435055.1 uncultured Polyangium sp.
GCTGGAAGCCGCTAAAAAAGCCGCGGCAGCACTTGCCGCGAAAATGGCTGAGTTAGAACAAGAGCTCAGCACAGAGTAATTCTATTGAACCGCCCGCTTCGCCCATGCGGCGACTCTGCCACCTGACGCGCGCGCCGCAGCATGTCAGGGATTCTGCTTGACACATTACGGCGATCATCTGTAAAGCTCCCCCCAACACTCACGATTCGGCAGGGGGCGCATCATGGCAACATTAAGCCTTGTTATCGACGGGGTTGACGCCGATATTTCTGTGCGTCGTGCCGATATCAAAGAGGCCATTTCCCGCCTTTTTACCATTCGCCTGCTTTTATGCTCGACCGACGCCGATTTGGATCTCGACAGGCTCACACGCACTACAGCGACGTTTTCTTTGTCGAATGGGCTTTTCCAAGGCAATCAACGCAAATGGAGTGGCATTTTTCGACAAGCGAAACAGGTGGATAATGAGCCCACGGGACTTTCGCATTATCGCGTATTCTTGACGCCTTATCTTTTTACGCTCTCCATGAATCGCGATTATCGCGTGTTTGAACGTTGCACCGCGATCGAGATCATTCAGACCATTTTGGACGAGCGTTATGTCGACCATGAGTGGCGTATCGATCGCAATACGTTCCCGGCCCTGGAATACCGCGTTCAATATGGCGAGAGCGATTATCACTTTTTCACGCGTATTGCTGAGGAAGCAGGCATCTCCTTCTTCTTCGAATATCACGAAGGGCGCGGCTCGGTCTTGGTTCTTGCAGACGACCCGTCCCGCCTTGCTCTTGGCGAGCAAACCATCCTTTCCTATTTGCACGATACAAGCGGCGCGAGTGCAAGCCCCTTTGCAACGCGTGTTGTGCTTGCGCGAAAGAAATCACCACCTCCGCTTCTACGCCGTGATGTTGATTTTCGTCGACCTGATTATCCGCATGATTCAGACGCCACCATTGACCCAGAGGACCCGGCCTTTGCGCCGCGATATGAATTCGCGCCGGGGTCTTCGCGGATCTATACCCGTTTTCCGCCTTCTGCTTCCGCTTCCGCGAAAAAGCCGCGCGCGCCCGGAAGGCATGATCCGGCCGTTGGTAAAGAGATCACACACCGTTATGGGCTTGCCGATGCCGTACAAACGCGGCGCGTTTCCTTTGAGACGAACGCGTTGTCGCTTGCGCCGGGTGTGATGTGTGTTGTGATGGCTCATCCCCATTCTTGGCTTGGGTTGGATGCGCCGCTGCTTATCACTCATTTTTGCCTAACCGCAGAGCACGATAAAGAATGGCATGCAACATGCCGCGGGGTGTTCGCGGATCAGCCCTACAAACCGCAATGCCAAACGAAACGCCCCATTGTGTTTGGGTTGCAATCAGCGGTGGTGGTGGGTGATTCTTCGCAGGATATTGCGACCGATGAATATGGGCGGGTGAAGGTGCGCTTCTTCTGGTCTCGAAACGAGACAGAAGAGTCTTGTTGGATTCGTGTCGCGCAGGCGTGGGCGGGGCCTGGTTATGGTTTTCGGACGATTCCGCGTATTGGTCAAGAAGTGTTGGTGGGCTTTTTGGAAGGCAATCCTGACGAGCCGATCATCGTCGCGCAGCTCCCCAATGCAAAAATGCCACCTCCTTATCCGTTGCCAGCGAATCAAACCAAAACGGTGTTTCGTTCGCGTAGCACGGGGGAGGGAGACGGTTTTCAAGAGCTGAGCTTTGAAGATCGGAAAGGCGAGGAGCTTTTGTATTTACGTGCTGAGCGCGATAAAGAGACGCTCGTCCGGGGCGAGGAGCGCGCGCTGATTGGTGGAAATCGGCATACCTTGATTGGCGGGCAAGAGCATCTTGTGGTGAAGGCCGATCGAATGGAAGAGATTCGTGGGTCGCAACATTTGGCGATTGGTGGTGATGCGGCTACGAAGGTGGATGGGGAAGTTTCGTTATCGGTTGGCGGGCGTTTAAGTATTGATATTGGTGAGACGCTGAGCGTGCGGGTGGGTGGGAAGACGGTTGTTGTCTCGGCGGATCAATTGTTATTGGCTGCGGCGGATGCGACGTTGCAAAGTGGCGGTGCGTTTGTGCGTGCAACGCCGGGTACTGTGTTTGTTTCGCCGATTATTGAAAACGCGGGCGTTTCGGGCGGTGGTACGGCGAATGCTCCGGCGATGCCGCAATCGCCGGTGGTGCCTGCGGCGTATCAAGCATTTTTGCCGGACGGCAAGGTGCATTTGCCGGTGCTTGGTTGGGTGGGCGGGATTCCGCAAGTGGGATCCGTGCCGGATGAAGAGCTGATTTGTCGATTTATTTGTGAATGCGAAAATGCGCTTTCACCGGAGGGAAGGCGAGAGCCGCAACTTTGTTTTATTCGGAAGATGCGGCTTTACGAGCAAGCGGCGCGAGGGGTGACGCGAATTTGGACAGAAGTGCCTTATGATATGAGCCAGAACCCGCCAGTGCCGATCATG
>CAYSYX010000999.1:0-2457 GCA_964435055.1 uncultured Polyangium sp.
GGGTATCCCGGGCCGCCGAACCTTCGCTAAACATGACGCTCATGATTGTCTCCACCGATGTGACGCCCGGAGCCCCGGGCCGATGACTGGCACTCGATCGCACGTTTCGAGAGGGCGAAGGCCCCGCGCATCGTGGGCGCTTGCGCGGAGACGTAATCGACGATATCGAACGGGGCCGAAGCGAGCATTTCCGCAGCGTGCAGCCCAAAACAGGCATCCCCCGTGAGTTTGGGCAATTCCTCCCACGCTCGTTGAATGATCCGATGATGCACGCGCGCATTCGGATCCGCCAAAAGAGCTGGATCAAGATCGAGCTGCCGGGCGGCTTCGAGCGGATTCAAGCCGGAACGAGCGGCCGTGAGAAAACAAATGCGAATGGCTTTGATGCACCCCGTCGCGGTCATGGAAAACGCCTCTCAATGCGCATTCATCGCGGTGTATACGTAAAATCGATGCGGACATTTTTGCACGTGGCGGTCGTGGGCAAACCAATGTCCGAATACGCAAACGAGCACTTCCCCAATTCACTCCACCAATTGCTTTCCCACTGGGTTGGAAGGCCCTTTTCATCGTATTCGATCGTCATCCGCGTGGCCTTCTCCAACTCCCAACGGGCTTTCGTCAAAACACCGCGCTCGGAATACGTAAAAAACCACGTGTCGTCGCGATTTTCGAGTTTCGTGATGCGATCGGCTTTGTCGTACCAATACCGATACACGTTGTGGAACGTTTTGTCCTGGACCCGTTCGACGCGCATTTCTTTGTCGAATTTATATTCCCAATGTTCTTCGTGGCTATACGTGACGGGCAGCGATTTTTCGAGCGTCAAGGCATTGGAATAAATGTGCAAGTGCTGCAAAGGCAGGTACGCCGGAGCATCGACGATGTGGCTGTCGTAGTATTCGCGCAGGATACGGCCGTCCTTGTATTCGAATCGGAACGATCCTGGTTTCCAGTTCTTTTCGCCGTACGTTTCCGTGACGCCCAACAATAGGTCTTCATCTTTTTGGTCATAGATGTGGCGCAAAGAGATCACTTTCGCCCCAAGGGCCTCGTTGGGGCGTTCAGTGTAAATCTCGACGAGGTGTCCGATTTGATCGAAACGCAGGGTATGCTTTTCGCTGATTTTGCCATCGGCGATCCGCGTCGTGGTCGACGAAACTTCGGATACGTTGCCGAGGGCTTGGGCAATCGGCCACAAAAATCGTTTTCCCCCGGGCACCAACATGTCGCGCAAAAAGATGACGCGCCAGCGCCTCGGCCATACTTCCAGCACATCGAATACATTCGGCACTTTTTCAATGGGCCGCAAAGTCGCTCGCGGGGCGGGTGCAGGCGCAATCGGCGCGGGATCCGCAGACGCAACGGCGGAAACGGAAGCCATTACGGACGGCACAGGCAGGACCGGCGGAGTATTCGTTGCAATGCTCGACGCAGACGTCGTCGGCGCGGGCGGAAGCTGTTTCGCAGCGTCACTTTGGCCGGCTCCGCATGCGGCGGAGACAATGGCGATCGCGACGGGCCATACGCGCAACACACCGAGCTTACGTTCCATTTCAACAAACCTATTCATGGGAATCTCCGCAGCGAGCACGACGAATTCGAAACGTGCCGGACTTTACGCGATGCGTGTGGTGGGAGTCAAGGGGGATGCGCGATGTGTTTTGCGAAGCACGCTGCGTCCGATGGATGGAGACAAAAAAGGTTGTCGGGGCGATGTTCTTGTGTATACCTTGCCGTCATGAAGTTTGTCGCGACCGAGGTGGAGGGGCAATATCGCGTATTGACACCGTTTCGCCGGCCATTTCATGCGGGGAGCATGTTGCGCGGGGTGCTGGGTCGATCGTTACGTGCGGCAGCTTGTGCGAATCGCGCGGGAGCGTGCGCAGGCGATTGCGAGCATCCTCGGTCATGCGCGTATACGCGGCTTTTTGATCCCTTGGTGCCGGAGCCTGCGCCGCATCGTTTTTTGCAGGGACAAACTCGGGCTCCGCAGCCGATGATTCCTTTGTTTCCGGCGCCGGGTCATAAAGATTTGCGGGCGGGAGATGTATTTTCCTTGGGCCTTCGAGTGCTCGGGCCTTTGCGTGACGGTGAATTGGACACGATTTTCGCGACGCTCGAAGGGATGAGTCAATTCGATTTCGGCGATGAAGGGGGACGCGTAGCGTTTGCGGGAGCGTCATTACGAGGGCGACGGGAATCGCCGATCGAAGTGGGCGATGTGCCATTGCATGTGGAGCGGGTGATTGTGGAATTCGAAACGCCGGTATGGATGGAGCATGGGAATCGGTTGGTCGAGCGCGTCGAATTTCGGAAGTTTTTCCGGGACATGTATCGGCGACTGACGGTCTTGAGCGCGTTGTATGGGGAATTGGAGGCGCGAGACAATGAAGAGTTTTCGCGGCTCGATGCATTGGCGGCGGGGATCGCCGTGATGGAACAAAACGTACGCAC
>CAYSYX010001000.1:0-2454 GCA_964435055.1 uncultured Polyangium sp.
CAAATGGCGTTATGGGCGAGCATCGCGCAAATGGAGCGCGCACGTATTCGCGAGCGTACCGAAGGGAATCGAAAACGCTTGCGCGCAATGGGGTACTTTGTCGAGGGTAAGCCGCCATTTGGTTATGTTCGTGCTCGTGGCGAAGTTCCAAGCGAAAAACCAAGGCGACTTGAAATCGATCCAGAGAAAGCAAAGATTGTCCGGGAAATGTTCGACCATTGTCTCGCGGGAAATAGCGCCGTCAGGATTAGCGCCATTTTGCGTGAGAAATACCCGGACGTCCTGAGCTTTGAAAGTGAATGGATCTTGCTCGCATTGAAAAATCGCGTTTACGCGGGGCAACTGGCATTGACGGCAGTTCGTCCCAAAGGTAACACGAGCACGATTCGACGCCCCGCAGAATGGATCGACGCGCACGAGCCAATCGTTTCAATGGAGACTTGGCTAGCGGTTCAAGATGCTTTGGTGAGTCGTCGCGCCTATGGCGCCGTACCGCGCAAGGAATCGAAAACGGCAAATTGGATTATGCGCGGGATCGCAAGGTGCGCAATTTGCGGATCAACCATTGCCGCGGCGCCAAACTCGAATACGAAAAGACGCTCGCATGCAGGGTTTTACGTGTGCCATCGTCGCTTGAAATGCAAAACGGGCGAAAGATGCATGAAAGCTCCACTTCGACGGCAAGCAGAAACGGACGAATTCTTGGTGCATGAAACGGAAAAACATTTCGAGGTAATCCTTGGCGAACTCATGCAAAACCCCGTAGCCATACGGAACCCACACGCGGATCAATTTGAGGCCAAACGCGCGGATCTCATTGCCGCTCGCGAACGCTTGCTTTCGCTCGTAATGGCAGGAACATGGAGCCTTGAAGTTATTGATCGTAAGGCAAAGCAAATTGAATCGGATCTAATGGCCGTTGCCGCGGAAGAACGGCAAAGCACGATTCAGGAAAGCGACGACACGATCGAAAATCGAAATGGTGCTCGAAAATGGATTGAAAAGGTGGCGGCGAAATGGCCGACCATGGAGCCAAATCAACGGCGCGCGGTCATTGCCGCGATGGTCGAGCGGATCGTGGTGGGCATTGAAAAAATCACGATTCAATGGGCGAGCGCCGCGACAATGGCGACGCGACACGCAAATGGTGCGCTCGTAAATCTTCGCGGCGAAGTGGTCGAACCCAAACGGCGTGGCCGTCCGCGCAAGACCGAAGCCCAAGACACGGGCGAAGGGCTCGATCTCGACTCGTCCGATCACGACGACGAAATTTGACGCCAAGTCACAAACGATGCGTGGGGGCATTAGCAGAACAGCCCAACGAAAAACCCCACGACAAGCGCGACAACCCCCAAATCATCACGACCATACAGGCACAAGACGCACCCTACGCCCAACGCGAGACGAGCGATCCATCGCAGTTCGTCCGCGCGTTCCTCTGGTGAAAGCGTGCTCATGACGCGTTTGCCACGTCAACGGAACAATCAAATGAAGTGTCTCGTTCCGATCGTGCATCGAATGCGCGTAACGCTTCCCGCGCGCGTTCGAGTGCATCGCGTATCGCTTGCGACGGTACGATGCGTCGGGTATAGCTCTCCAAAATCCACAATGGGCCGGATTCAAGAGGTTTGCTGTCGAATATCCCAACGCGCGCAAGCTCCCCTTTGCGCGTAATGAATACACATAGGAGCGTCGCGCCATTTAATTCGATTGGCACCGTGACAAGAGTCGCGCCCGCATTTACTCGGCAAACCATTACCTTCGTTTTCATAGTTTGCCCTTTTCACAGTCTGCAATCCATTGTTTCATGAGCTTGCGTAATGGCTTCAAGCGCGTTGTCGGCAATTGCCGCACAAGGTCCAAGATTTTTGCGCATTCGTCAATTTCAGGGAACGCCACGAGCATCGTCGGGGACAATTCGAGCCCCGTGGCAATACGCACGAGCGATTCAATCGTGATCGATGCGAAGCCTTGCTCGATGCTCGACAAATGCCCCTTGCCTATTCCCGTTGCTTTGGATAATTGATCCAAAGACATTCCCGTTTCAAGACGCAAATCGCGCATTCGCGCGCCAAACGAACGCGTAATGGGCGTCGAATGTGTTCGTCTCGGCATATTGCCTCCTATTGCCGGTCATTTCTTCCAACGTGCCGAGCGGATCTTGTTTCGTGGTTGGCGCGTATTTTCAGGCGTGCGCCAAATCATCGAATTCGCTTTTCGCTGCGGATCCTTGCTTTGTCGTGCGTCGGCGCAAGTTTGGGCCAGAATGAAAAGCAAGGCGTGATTTCTGGAAAAAAGCCTACACACTTCCGTCCACGTCCTTTCGACGCCGGGATGTTCGAAGTGACGAACGGTCACGCCAATCCCCTGCGATTGGCGCAAACGATGGTCACACGTCGGCTGTTCGTTTTGTTATACGAGGACAAACACGATCACGAAATCGACGCGACCCGC
>CAYSYX010001001.1:0-2440 GCA_964435055.1 uncultured Polyangium sp.
ACCCGGCGTTGACGACGACCCAGGCGGAAATCGATTCGTATCCGATCTTCGAGGGCAAGTTCTACGGCAACATTTTTGATCGCAATGAATTGAAGTCGTCGTTTAATGTTTGTCGCGGCACGGGAGCGGAGATGGGGCACATCACGAGCCGCGCGTGTGCGAAAAACGGCGGGTATTGCTCGATGAACGTGACGGGGGATTGTTCGACGCAGTGTAATGGGACCAATGGTACATGTACTGCGACAAACGCGGCGAACGCATCGGTGAGCGTTCCGGCCATTGAAGTTTGGTTGCAATCGCCGGCGCCGAGTGCTTGTGGAAATGGCGTTTGCGAAGCGGGCGAGACGCAAGCGTCGTGCTTGTACGATTGTACGCCGGCGACGACGGTCGATCACGAGCCTGCCGGCGCGAGCGCCACGACGATGATGTCTGCGGCCTTGAATGGATCGAATATCGTGTATGCGGGGATCACGACGTCGATGTCGCCTTTGGTGGGTTTGTCGGCCCTGGATACGGGGACGAAGACGGCGCGGGACATGTTCATCGTGCGTGGAAATGCCGATGGTACGTATGGCGCAATGAGGCGAATTGCTCTTTCCAATGAGGACCCGGTGGTCATGGACGCCCGCGCGGATATGACCGGCGCCGGAAATATTGCGCTTGTGACGTCCGGGGTTGGTACGGGTTCGTTGCACGTACTCAATCCAATCACCCTGGCGACCAAATGGACGGAGCCGCTTTATTATACCTCGACGTCCGGGTATCGAATTGAATCGCTCAAAATCGATGGAACGTCGTACATTCATGCGCTCGGTACGGTCCTGAGTTTGTCCGGGGGAACATGGAACGAGGTGGCGCGGGAATATCGAAAATATGATTTGGCTACGGGCGATATTGTCGCAACGCGCAGTTTGTCGTTCGTGCAGGCGCCGTGGGTCAGCCGTATGGCTCAAGATGGCGGCATGTATATGGTTCGCGGCACGGGGTCGTCGACGCTGGAGCTACGGACGTATGGCCCGCCCGGGTACAATTACCTTGATTCAACGGTTTCTCTGAACGTACCGGGTCTGACCAACATCGCCCCGAAAGGTCTGGAGGAAGGCGTCTTCGTGGCGGGTAATGGCACGACGGCGGATGGCCGGCCCGGAGCATTCATTGGTCGCGTTTATGCGGGCAACAGTTCTTGGGCATGGTTGACCACCATTTCGCCCGATCCGGATCGCTCCATTGAAGTTCATTCGATGCAGGTCCGTGGTCATCTGGCGCTCGTCATGGGCAAATTCAAAGGACCGCTGGATTTTCGAGGTTCGACCTCGACGAACGTACCCAGTGCTCGAGCCGGCGTAAATGGCAATGAGGATATTTTCGTTGCGGCGTATGAGATCTCGACGGGCGCATTGGCGTGGGTCCGAACCTACGGAGGTCCGGGCGTCGACAACCCCGACGCGTTCACCATTGACGAAACCAGCCGCCTATGGTTATTCGGTCGGTTCGTCGGAACGCCTCGGATTGAAGGTTCGTATGTCGCGGGGCGGGATGGCGATACGGGGATTGACTCCATGCGCGTCGTTGCGGGACCGCTTTCGTTGGCGCAATCGTCGCCGATCGTTGCCGGACCGCTGTCATCGTATGCGGTGCGTGATGGTCAATTGTGGTCGTGGGGGCGCAATGTTTATGGCAATTTGGGCCTGACCACCTTGGGTATCATCAACAATCCCACATTGGCTTTGACGGGCGTTGTGAAAGCCGGGGCGGGTGTCGGGGTTGTCCTGGCATTACGCGCCGATGGTACGGTTTGGGCTGCCGGCGACAACCTCTCCGGGGAATACGGTAATGGTTCGACGACGCCGCCGGGACCGAATGGCACGTGGGCGCGAGTTCCCGGGTTGTCGAGTATCGTGGATGTGGCGGCCGGTTACGAGCATGTATTGGCGCTGCAATCGAACGGCAAAGTATGGGCGTGGGGTAGGAACAATCTGGGTCAATTGGGGCTCGGTCATTTAAGCGATACGTTCACTCCGACGGAAGTAACGGGATTGTCCGGTTCGACGCCCGTGGCCATCGCGGCATTCTCGTACATGTCGGCGGTTCTGCGGGCCGACGGCTCCGTGTACGTGTTCGGTGACAATGCTCGGGGCAATCTCAATCCGGCATCGATTGGCACGATTTCGGTTCCCACGGTCGCACCGGGAATGTCGAAGATCGTGTCCATCGCTTTGGGATACGATTTCATTCTCGGTTTGCGCCGTGACGGCACGGTTTGGGCGCGAGGCCGTAACATTTACGGAGGTTTGGGCATTGGGACGACCGCGCAGGTCACCGACACCGTCCAAGTCCAATCGCTGAGTGACGTTCGGTCCATCGCCAATGGATGGGGTTTTGGCGTTGCGGCGCGTCGAGATGGCACCGTGTGGGCCTGGGGCGACAATACCTATGGCAC
>CAYSYX010001002.1:0-2437 GCA_964435055.1 uncultured Polyangium sp.
ATCAAGTTGACGCCCACGGTGGGTATGCCTGTCGTGGTCAACAACGTGGGTTCGTTGGCGCAATGCGGATCCGGCTGGTATTACGACAATCCCGCCGCACCGACACAAATCAAATTGTGTCCGACCACCTGCGCCACCGTGCTCAACGACTCCGGAACCAAGGTCGAAGTGGATCTTGGTTGTCCGGGTAATTTCGAGCCGGTCACGTTCACGTACCAATACTATTCGGATTGTCCGCAAGGTACGAAGACGCAATGGTCGTATTTCTCGTACGAAACCATTACGCCGCTCAATTCCAGCGTCGTCTGGAAAGCCAAGACGGCGGATACGATTGCGGGTTTGCCGGCGTCGATGTACACCACGCTGGCCACCTCGCGCTCGACGCCGACGAATACGCAAGTTTGTTTGATGTCCGGACCCGCGCCGTGCCCAATCAACTTGTATACGGCGTTTGGCGAGGTTGATGCTCGCAAGTCCTACCTCGAATTGTCCGTGACGATCAATCCGGCTTTGGACAAGTCCGGGGCCGCAAAAGTCAACGGATGGGAGCTCACGTATTCATGTCCGCCTACCGAATGACAAACCATTGCGCTTTCGCCCTCGGCTTCATCGTCTTGGCGTTCGTTGGATGCCAAGACGATGACCGACCGCCGCCCCGCCAACCGACGACCGCGTCCGTCGGCTCGACGACCTCCTCCGGCTCCGGTGCGGCCGGAGGAATGGGCGGCGGTCATGGCGGAAGTGGAGGGGATATCGGCGGAATGGGCGGCAACGGCGGAATGCCTCCGGAGCCGTTTTGCGGCGATGCCGTCATCAATCCCGGCGAAGAATGCGATGACGGCAATCAGGATATCGGCGACGGGTGTCGCCCCGATTGCACGGTGGAATCGAACGAAATCGAACCGAACAATACGTTCCCCGAAGCCAATCCGTACGTGACCACGCCGTTTTACCTGGCCAAAGTCGCTTCCGGGGACGTCGATTTCATTGCGTTTCCCGTATCCATGCCCAACACGAGCGTCACCGTGAGAACGTATGACGTCGGTGATGGCGCATGTGCGAAAAACGAATTGGATTCCTACGTCGAGATCCTCGCCGGCGATGGGACGACCGTATTGGCGAGCGACGATGACGCCGGCGAAGGCTTATGCTCGAAGGCCATCGTCGGGTCATTGGCCGTGGGCAATTATTTCGTGCGCGTGTCCGCCGCGCCGAAAGCCGGAACGCCGAGCTTCATCTATCAGTTGAAGATCGATCAAATCGTGGATGTTTGCGGCGATGGCACGAAGTCGGCCGGCGAAGAATGCGACGACGGCAATACGTTGCCCAATGATGGTTGCAGCGCCGCGTGCAAAATCGAAATCAGCGAAACCGAGGCGAACGGGACGCCCGCCACGGCCGACACGTTTGTCATGCCGTGGAATGCCGTCCTCGATCCGACCGGTGATGTCGACGTCGTCCTGGTGAATCTGCCCATGGCGGCTCAAACGTTCACGGCGACGACGACCGATCAAGGCACGGGCGCTTGCGCGGCCAAAACCCTCGATACGATTGTCGAGATTTTGGCTTCCAATGGGTCGACCGTCTTGGCCTCGGGCGACGATATCGTGGGCAATTGCGGTTCGGCACTGGTCACCAATCCCGCGGCCGGCAATTATTACGTGCGCGTCAAGGGTGGCAGTTTGGCCACCTATCCCAGCCCCTACGGTCTGAATATCATCGTGCAGTGACCTCGTTGCGCCCATCGCGCGACGCCGATCGTCTCACCAAATCAGAACACGTCGTTCAACTTGCGAACCGGACGCGGTTTGCTGCCGGCGGATCCTCCCGACGCGGGATTGGCCGGGGCCGTTTCCGTAGCGGCCGGCGTTAAAGCTTCCATGCGCGCTTTGGCTTCTTTCTGCAATTCGGCGACGACGTCCTTTTGCGGACCTTCCGCCGCGGCGGCCAATACGCGTCGATAATCGTCCAACGCTTCCTTGGTTCGCCCGAGTTTTTCCAGTGCTAACGCGGATCCGTACCACGCGGGAACGACGTTCCCATTCGCGGCGAGCACCTTGTGAAAAATCGGCAACGCTTGATCGGGTTTGTTCAGACGCACCAATGTAAATCCGAGCGCCACGGCCGTGGCCTGATCCTCCCGCACCTGCATCGCCGCGCGTAACATCGATTCGGCTTCCACCAATTGCCCAAGCCCCAAGAGCGCCTGCCCAAGACCGCTCGACGCGTCCGCTCGTCGCGCGTCCGCCAACAAGACGCGACGCAATTCTTTGGCCGCTTCGGCGTGTTTGCCTTGACGCAATCGCGCCGTGCCCAGCGCCAAACGAGCTTCCACGTCGTCGTTGTGCCGCAGAGCCGCCTCCAATTTGTCGATGGCTCCCGGAAGATCCCCTTCGGCAAGATTGACTCGACCCAGTCCGACGAGAGGTCCCTGAGC
>CAYSYX010001003.1:0-2423 GCA_964435055.1 uncultured Polyangium sp.
GGACAATCCCTTGGAGTGCTGATGGTATCGTGTGCTTACCTTCGTGGCCGTTGTACATTTGTTTGTCGCGAGTGTACTTACCGAGGCGTACGCCGAAGAGGCGACCCACGAGCGGAGCGGGGCCCCGCAGATCGACGGTGCGTCGCTGCGGATGCACGGCGATGACGTCCAGGCCTTCTTGCTTGGCAAACGCGAGCACGCGGCTGAGGTCATGTTCATGAGCGCCGTGGTATTTGGCCAATTCATGATGGGTACATCGGCGCGGTGACCAACGAAATCGAATTTCGTCGGAAGGTCGTAATGCAAGGTGAAACGTAATGATGTCTTCTGAGCCAAGCGGCGTGAACGATCTTTCGTCGTTTGGGAGCGAATGTTCGCGTTTTGCGGCAGCATCGATCTTTTGTGCCGCAAGAACGGCTGGGTGTTCGGCCCAATCTCGGATTGTTCTGACGCCGAGGGCTTCTCGCAAGGCGTCGTTGTCCTTGGGCGTTATGCCCTTCAATGTATGCAGCGGCCTCTTCTCGAGCGTTTGGGCATCGAGTTTGATGAACTCTTTGTCCACGATTCTATCCACGTCGCGAATGACAACCATGACATTGCTCCTTTTTGTGAGGCGAGGGCCGGCGCCGCGAAAAAGTGCCCCCATTCTTGGGTAACACGAACCGCGATGGCGGGTCAACACGAATCGTGCTCTCTTTTGGTGTGGTCTAAGTAGCTGCGAAGAAGGTGTCTATCGGGTTTTGCCGCGGTCTGACGGTTTGTCTCGTAGGGACGCGATTCATCACGCTCTATGAAACGCCTTCAGCGGGCGCGATAACAGGGATCGCGTTATGCAAAGAATGCGCTGGCGATGCAAACCCTTCGCCGGAATTATCCGGGGGCAGCCGTTTATCTCTGGACATCGAAAGCGGCACGCGTCTTGAACGGCGTTGTTGCCGTTATGAAACGATGGCTTGGATTGCCGTTGATCGTCATGGGCACAGGGCTCGCAATCGGGTGTTATTTCGGAGAAGGCGATGGCTGCGAATACTCGTACGAAGAGGTCGATGCACGGGTTTCGCTCACCGCGGTTTCGTCCCCACGAGATTGCTTTAGCGACCCTGTCGAAGTAACCGTCACGTGGAATGGCGGCAGCTCCGTCCTCTATATGGGAATGAGCCCCATAAAAGAGTGGCCGCGTGCGTGCCTTGCAGCCAATGGGCTCACCGAAGGCGCGACTGTGCGCATTAACGTCGGAACTGTCACCGACGGCCCCTGTGGGCGTCGGATCGAATTGGTTGGGGGCCACGAGGGCTCGTGTTTCAACTTGTGCAATGCGGATCCGCAATGCCCAACCGCAGAACCCGCAGAAGGTGGACACTGCCCGACGGGTTTGTCGTGCCGTTACGGAGGTCCTATCCACTGTAACCCCGCACCGGGAATGAACAAGCATTTCGATTGCGTCGACACTCGTTGGGTGATGGCAATCAAGAGCGATTGTGCCGCATGCGGAGTATCGTGCGACCAGCCAACGTGCGCGTATTGCTCCGAGTTATTGGCGCTGGCGGGCGAATCGACCGGCGGACCCCTTTATTGTACCGACACATCGCAACTTCTTTATGAAGGATTGTTGAAATGTGCGTGCGATTCGCTTGGCCCTTGCGGCTGGACCTGCCTCTCGGGCGACCGACCGTTTTGTGACGGCGGAAAACCGAGCGATGGATGCAATACTTGCCTCAATTCGCAGGGTGGCTGCTCGCTCGCCATGAACGCCTGCGCTCAGGACCCAGGACTTTGATGGAGCAACATGACAAATTTACGCGCGACGGGAGAAATCTGCAACGTCGCTCTTGTCGCCGGTTGAGCAAGGAGAGCGCTGCATGGCCACCAAGCGCGCTTCCACGTCAAAAACTCCGCGGAAAACATCCAACGCGGCGGGGGCCGCGAAACGGGTTCTCGAGACATGGGTGATCCGCGCGGGACTCGAGCCTGGTGTTCTCGATGCTCTGGTGTTTTGGTTCGGCAAATCGCTCGCGAGCGACCAATTTGCACGATTGGAACAAGGCGGACATCAAGAAGGCGGCATTCCACGTCGAAAAGTCTTCGTCGATTTGCCCATTGGTGATTCCAGCCCGGGCCATGGGGATCCTCGTCGGGACGTGAATACCTCCTGGTACGCTTGTTTGCGTCGCGCCAAAAATGATCCTCCGGCCGCGCCTCGAGCCACAGGAAACCCCAAAAGAGGGTTTCAGTTTGGAGGGACAACTTGTCTGACACGGAGGGACCGCAGCTCGTGATTGTCTACCAATAAAGGGCGAGTCGCGCGCTCCCACCCCCAACTTCCCCCGCATACCCCCCCGGAGGTCGAATTGCATGCAAATCCCTTGAATTGCGCGCAAGCGGGATTGAGGCCGCGGTCAGTGAATTGTGGGCAAGGGAATTGC
>CAYSYX010001004.1:0-2418 GCA_964435055.1 uncultured Polyangium sp.
GCGCTCTCCGTAGGCCGCGATCGCAGCATGGAGATCCAACGCGACGACGAGGAAAAGATCACGCGAAATCAGAATCAATCGGTCGGCGGCAATCAGCTCTCGAGGGTCTTCGAGAACCTGATGTCGGTGGTCGGCGGCGATCGCGTCATGAAGACCATCGGAAACCTCGTTTCGCAAGCCGCCAGTCATGCGATCAGCGGCAATACGGCCATTACCTTGAACGTCGGTGGATCGCAGATTTCCATCGATAACGACCAGATCGTCATCAAAGCGAGCAAAGTGCTCATCAATCCCTGATCACGAGGATGTCGAAAGAGCCTCGGGCCAAGCAATGAAGATTTCTACGATTTCAACCCGCAATATCGCCGGTTTGTCGGATCTCGATGTGGATCTGATCGCCGGCGGTGCGGCCCCTCAACCCCTGTTTCTCGTCACCGGCCCGGCTGCGTCGGGAAAAACTCGGCTTTTGGACGCGATTGTCGCCACGTTCGAAGCTGTCGCGCCGTATGAAGGCATCGTGCGGGCTTCGGATTGGGTCGCCGATCCCAAGCTCGTCGGCCGAATCGACCTGGGCCTCGTGCTCGATGGCCCCTCCGGCGGCGGTTCGCCCAACATCGGCGTACGTTTCGAATCCGGTCGCGTGGTCGCCGATGCGCCTTCGGGCAGCGCGAAGCTCTTGCAGCATTACGACCACGAAGATTCGACGTCGAAACGCGAGTATTTCCCGGAAACTCGGCAGCTCGCGGATGTTTTTCCGGATGGAACGGGTGCGCTCGAGCAAAGCTTGTATCGAGGTTCCAAGAGCCTGCGCAAATACAGCTTCGTGCCTCGGTTCCTGGCGGCGTTGCCCGATGATCCTTTGCGATCGCGACGTTTTGCGGAGGCGCTCGGCCGTCTTGCGCCAAACCTCGAATATTTGCCGTCGAATCGCGAATACTGTTTTTCCAGCCATGGAGGTGCGCCGGTGCGACCGACACAGCTTTCCAGCTCGGAAGCCGATGCCGTTTTGATCTGCGCGACGGCGGTGATGATCGGCTTGAACCATTCGCTCGTGCTTCTCGACCGGCCCGAGCTTTACGTGCCTGCGGATCGCATCGTGGCGTGGACGCAGGCGCTCGCGATGCTCGGCACGAACAATCAATGGATCGTTGCGACAAACAGTCCGGAGCTGCTGCAATCCGTTCCGCAAGCTCAGATCTTGGGGCTTGGTCCCGATGCTCGTGAACGAGGGAGGTCGTCATGAAAATCCTCGATCTGCAAACATTCGGTATCCAGGGGGTCCCGGATGGATCTTACGATTTCGCCTTGCCGGCCGATGTGTCGAGTCGTTCGGGCGCTCATGACCTCGTTGTGGTGACCGGTCCGTCGGGCAGCGGAAAGACGCGGTTTCTCGAGCTGATCGCTGCGGTGCGTGAAACGCTGGCGCCGAGTGACGACGAATTCATCGCGGCACGCTGGATTCGTCCGGGCAATGAGCGGGCGAAAGCCAAGGTCACGTGGCTGCTTTCCGACGACGAGCAGCGCCAGGTCGGCGCGCCGAATCCGGTGCATCGAACCGAGACGATTTTTGGCGGTGAAAATCCCATTTCGAGCGACGACGAGCTGCTGATCCATCTTTTCGAGCGGTACGATCACACCGATTCCACCGCGAAGATCGAGTATTTCGCGGAGAACCGGCGTCTCGACGAGACCGGCGCCGAGATGCGCACCGAAGCGTCGACGCAGGTTCGTTTTCGATCGAGCAAAAGCGCGCGAAAGTACGCGTTTGTCCCGGCGTTTCTCCGTGAGCTTCCAAAGTCGCCGGAGAAGACCAAGCGGTTTGCCTCGACGATCGCGCAGCTTTCGAAGACGTGTCGGTACGACGTCGAGACGGCGACGCTGTTCTCGCAAGGGCGGGCTGTTCGCAAGCTCGTGGAGCTGTCCGGGAGCGAGCGGGATGCGTTGCTCTTGGCCGCCACGGCGACGAACGTGGGTTTGTCGCATTCGATTGTCCTCGTGGATCGACCCGAGTTGATGGCGAGTTCGCCGCGGGACATCGTGCCGGGCCTCGTCGCGCTTGGAGCCGACAATCAGCTGTTTGTCGCGACCGCACGTCCCGCGTTGGCGAGCGGAGCGCGTCACGTGACCATTCATCTCTCCGCGCAAGGAGTCGCGTCGTGATCCCGTATTATTTTGACGAAGCCATGCTGCACTTGCCTCGCGTGACCGGCTTGGTCGATCGCACGCGGCATATCCTGGACATTCAAACGGACGACGGCGCGGAGTTTGGCTTGGCCATCGTTCGCGGGCCGTTCCCTCCGGATGTCACGCTACGGGCTTGCATCATGAACGAGATCGAAGAGCACCAACGTTCGTTGCGTGGTTTCGAGCTTCTTTCGTGCACCGAGCGGTCGTACGAAGGGGTGAGCGGCATCGAGG
>CAYSYX010001005.1:0-2415 GCA_964435055.1 uncultured Polyangium sp.
GAGTCGGTCAAGGCAAACGGGGGACAAGTGACGATGCCGCCGATGGAAGTGCCGAATGCGGGGCAGATGGCGGTGTGTATGGATCCGACGGGAGCCGTATTTGGTTTTTGGCAAGATGGAAACCACACGGGAGCACAGGTCGCGGACGAACCCGGGGCGATGACTTGGGCGGAAGTTTCCACGCGCGACGGCGCAAAAGCGCGCGACTTCTATGCGAAGGTATTGGACTCGTCCGCGCACGCAATGGCGGGCATGGAGTATTGGACGCTCAACAAGGGCTCCGACGCGAAATGCGGCGTGATGCACATGGACGACAAGTTCCCGAAAGAAATCCCGAATCATTGGACGGTGTATTTCGCGGTCGCCGATACCGATGCAGCGGTGGAGCTCATCAAGAAAAACGGCGGACGCGTCAATCACGGGCCGTTTGATACGCCGTATGGGCGCATTGCCATGGTGGCGGATCCGTTCGGCGCTACGTTCGCCGTGATCAAATTGTCGACGCCGAGCTGAAAACGCGGCGGATATCGTGGCCGGGCAATGGTTTGTCCGCACCTGGGCAATTCGTTGAATTATCATCGCGAGCTGATGACTCATCGGGTTGTTGGATAAACCATTGCGCCCCGGCGCATGCGATGATGGTACCGCAGTGCCAAACGAATTCGCGGCGGAATTCGAAGCGGAAAGGCAGCCGCCGCAACGTGCCGGCGATCGTGCCCCTTTGTTTCGATTGGCTCGGCTGGAATTGCCGCGAACAATGCACTGCGTAAACGATCGCGCGCGACGAATCCCGTTCCTTTGATCTTGAAATAATCGCGTAATTCGTGGGATCTTGCAGAAATGAAAACCATTACGTTCCGACATATCTTCACGTTGTCCCTGATTGCTTCGACCTTCGGTCTCGTCATGCCGGCTTGCGGACCGGCGGAAACGACGAAGCCACCTCCGGGCCCGAAGTACACCTTGGAAAATGTATGCAGCAAAATCGCCGCGCCCACCTGCGCGATGCGCCAAAGCTGCTGCACGCAATCTTCGGGTTACGATGAAGCCGGATGCATCGCCGCCGCTACGGCCGAATGCGAAGCGAACGTGGCCGATGTCAATGCAGGCATCATGACCTTCGACGGCGAATTCATCGATGCGTGCATAACCGCCACCCAGCCCTATTCGGACAAGTGTTTCCTCTCGATCAACGATTTGTACGGAATTCCGGAAGATCTCGAGCCTTGCACGCACGTCTTTGCCGGCCAATTGGCCGAAGGCGCGACGTGCGAACGATCCGAGCAATGCAAATCATCGGTCGCGGACCGTGAATTCACGCGTTGCGACTCAGCCACGAAAAAGTGCAAAACGTATACTTTCCTGGCCCAAGACGCCGCGTGCCAAATCGACCCCAATACGACGAAAATCTGCGACGAGGGGCTTTATTGCAAGGCGTTTTTGCTGAGTGGCAAGTGCGCTCCCAATACGGCATTCGGCGCCCCGTGCACGCCGAAACAACCCGTCACACTCGAATGCGGACTCGGATTCGCCTGTGACTCCACAACGCTGACCTGCGTCGACGCCAAACCGAACGGCGAAGCATGCTCAATACTCGTGGACTGCAAGAGTTTGACCTGTACGAACAACGTTTGTACGCAACCGGACCCGCTGTTCACAAAGATGCAATGCACGAATATGCCTTGAGGACGCGCGGGTCATTCGCGCGTCAACCCCAGCATGACTCCGCCGGTTTATCGAAGCGGTGCTTGGAGAATGCTTGATTTCGCGGCGTTTGCGGCGGAACTCCGCTGTTTCAGCCCCGAAAGGGGCGCCGGACGGCACACCGCAAATGCCAGAAAATCAAGCCTCGACAAACGCAGCAACCGCTGCGGCGAGTAGCGCTACGCCGAATGCGCGGATGCCGGTACCACGCGATCCGCAGGGCCGAGCGTCGGTGGCGTGACGAATCGAGCCCCCAAGTCCTCGCTCGGCGGAGGCAATTCATTGTAGCCGCGGAATGGCGCAAGCATATTGAAGCGCCGAATCATCCAGCCCGGAATGACCAACGAATATGTACGGGCCAAACGTCGCGGATCATCGAGGGTTCGCAACATCGCCTGGTAAGTCAATTCTCCATACGCCGCTTTGAACGCCGCCGCTTGCTCCGGACGCGAAACCCAGTTCATGACACCCGGACGATCGGCTTCGGGGTGAAACTGAACCGCTTCAATCCCGGCCGTCACGTCGAGCCCCAAGATGGCTCGTCCCTTGGACAAACCATCGCGGCTCTCCCGTGCCAGCAGCAATCCGCCCAAAGAATCGAGGCGCTGTTTGTCCAGGTCAATCGCCTCCCAATTGCGATGCTCGAACGCGAAAAGCCGATCGCCAAATGCTCGCAACAGCGGATGCGTTTGTCCTTCCGACGTGGTGTAC
>CAYSYX010001006.1:0-2414 GCA_964435055.1 uncultured Polyangium sp.
GGCATTGGGCCCCGTTTTTCCGGCCCAGCCAATGAGCCGCTCCGGAGGCCAATCGTTGAATGCTTCGAGCTCCTCGGCGGGTATCCAATATTCAGCGTGGATTTTCGCTCCCACGATGTGAATATCGTATTTGGCGAGAAACTCCGACTGCACATCGAATCGCGTCACATAGCCGACCGCACCGTTGGCCGTGTTCCACCGACCGGCGATTTGCGCGGCATACTCTTCGTTGCAAACGGGGTAAAAGATTGGCTGGTCCGGCAATCGCGGAGGAAATCGTCGAAATCCCGTGGCGGCAATGAGGTCGAGTTCGGCTTGTCCAACAGGGCGGTAGAGGGTCGTCGTAGGCGCGGTCATGACGGGGCAGATTACACGGCGCAGAAAGCTGGGCCAAGATTTTTACTTCATCCACCGGTTGTACCAACATGATACAAGATCACGAAATTGGGATGCAAGCCGGGTCATTCTTGTGAATTGCCTCTTCGTCTATTACGGCCTTTTCCCCGTATCGCACATCATCGTTACCCAAGCGGGACTTGTGGCAATCGCGCCGCGCGTGAATCTTAACACGGGCGATCCATTACGCAGCGGTTGAGGTTGTGCACGTCAAGCATCGATGTCGCAAAGAGCCCAAGTTCCATGAAATGACCCTAACGCAAGTTTGCCCGAAGTGACAGAATTCGTTCGTCATGTACGTTCCAGACGCTCGCGCATTGCTCCATGAGACTCTTGATATCGTACGTCTACGCGCTGACGGGCAACCTAGATTCCTAGGTGAAGGATGTACAACGCATCTGTTTGTTCGATTCGTTCGGCATACGATGCCAGTGTACGCAGGTTCATGGTAAGTTCGTCGCGGTTCATATTTAGGCGCTCGTATCCGGCGCTTCCGGAGACCACTCGTTCAACCCCATCTTGTTCCGTAGCGTTTTCCGATTGCCAGGAAAACTGTCCCGTTAGTTCAATCTCGTTTGGACCGCAACTGAATAGCTCGGCCCAAGAAGCAAAAACTCTCGCTGCTATTTTCGCTCCGGTTGTGTCAATGATTGTCGGACCGCACCAGCAGAGCCCATGACACGGAAGCTTAGCGGCCGGATTGTACGTGGGTATCCATCTCAATGAATCCGCGATGTATTGAAGGATATCGTCGTGGATCTTCATCGCGGCGGGGTTGTGATACCACTGCTGCCAATTTTCGACGGGATGTTCGACGTAGTTCAACAACATGAAATCGTGAAGGAGTCCTGACATGATTCCTCAAGTATGCGATGATCGTGAAACGCGATGTCCATCATTTGGAAAATGAAGAGTAGGTGCGAATATCCAACAGCGTCAATGCAATGCTCTGATGCACGTCAACTCCTCGCCCCTCTCGCGTCCGCGTATGCGGCCGCCATCTCGCGCGCAGCGTCGGTCGGATCGACGCCACCTACGCCAGTTCCCAACCCGGGGCAATAAAGATCGTTGATATCGCTCACGCGGGCCGCACCTCGAAGTGCTGCACGAAAAGCGCGGTAGGCGTGAGAGGCCGGGACGTGCTCGGGCATGAGCATCGTGGGCGCGAGAATGACATACGGCACACGCGAATGGCCGGTCGGGATGATTTCGGCTGCGCCGATTGGCAAAATGCCCTCGGGTCTACGAGCAATCGTGTCGTACACAAGCCGCTCGAATGCGGGGTCAAAAAAGGCTGCGTACGCCCGATCGACTCCGCCGTCCATAAAACCATAACTATTGGCTGGAGAAACCACGGCGGTCGTTGCGAGCTCCAAAATGTTTCCGCGGCAAACTTCGACCTCCGGGAATCGCTCAAACTCGCGCTGCCAAGCGGCGACCAGCGTGGCATTCAAGTCCACCAAATGCAGTCTCATGTGTTACTCGTGCGACGATAATCCATTTCGCTCGTTCTCGGCCATTCACAGTGAACCATTTCGTAGCATGACGCAAGCGTTTATCCCGGGCACTGCCCCAATCCGGAGATTCTCGCGCGTCGCAGGTACACGCGTAACCCGCGCTCTGCATCACCGCCTTGCCGATCTTTCGCTATGCTCCCGGCAAGATCTTCGTATGTTCGATACCGGCGTGAAGATTCCTCGAGCAGCCGCAGGTGTTCGGTCGCGGTTTCTTTGCCGTGCAGCGAACCGAGCAGTCCTTGAAATTCGCTATTGCCGGCTTCTGCCTCAGCGCGACGCAAATCACGCGCAGAGGTGTCCAATTCTTTTATTGACGCCTGTCGTGGCGGCGCCAATCCGGTAAGTCGCTGCAATCCATCATCTAAATCTTCGTGATGCTCCTCTTTGAGCGATTCTCGACAGAACCCCGAGGTTCCACCGGAGAAACCTAGGAAACTATGCCACCGTCTATCGAGATCGACGTCCCGGTAGGCCAGAAATGCTTTGCGCAACGTGTCGATG
>CAYSYX010001007.1:0-2414 GCA_964435055.1 uncultured Polyangium sp.
AGCCAGAATATATCCAAACTGCATTTGTCCCGCTGCACCAAGTCCGCGTAATCGTACGCGCGAAAGCGCCCCGTTGCATTGCCCTCCGACCACGTCGCTTTGCGCTTATGCAGCTCGCCCGCGTGATAACACGCCACGAATTCGTCGAGGTCCCCGCGTTGCAATGGATTCGTCTTCAATGTGAAATGCTGGTTCGTCCGCAAATCGTAAATCCAAAGCTTTTTCGTCCACGGTTTTTCGCTCGCGGGCTTCTTATCGAAGAAGAGCACGTTCGCTTTCACGCCTTGCGCGTAGAAAATCCCCGTCGGCAACCGCAACAGCGTATGCACATCGCAATCGTGCAGCAATTTGCGCCGAATCGTTTCTCCCGCGCCGCCCTCGAAAAGCACGTTGTCCGGCACGACCACCGCCGCTCGACCATGCATCGCCAAAATCGTTTTCACGTGCTGCATGAAATTGAGCTGCTTGTTGCTCGTCGTCGCCCCAAAGTCCTCGCGCATGATCGTCAGCGCTTCGCGCCCTTCGTCGCCTTCGTCCGTCACCACCATCACGCTCGACTTTTTGCCGAACGGAGGGTTCGTCAGGACCATCGAATACCGCGTTCCGGGATCACTCGCCAAACTGTCTTTTTGCTCCACCGGGGGATTCGCTTCGTCCGCCGAGGGACCAATGCCATGCAGCAATAGATTCATCGCGCATAGGCGCGTCACGCTCGGGACCAATTCGACGCCGCGCAAAGCATCGAGTTTCAGATGCTTTTTTTGCTCGCGCGTGAGCGTCTTGTTTTCCCGCACGATGTAATCGTACGTGGCCAGGAGAAACCCTCCCGTTCCACACGCCGGATCGCACACGACATCGTCGGGCCCGGGTCGCATGACCTCCACGATGGCTTGAATCAGCGGGCGGGGCGTAAAGTATTGCCCCGCGCCGCCTTTGGTATCTTGCGCGTTTTTCTCGAGCAACCCTTCGTACGCGTCGCCTTTCACGTCGGCATCGAGCGCCGTCCATTGTTCTTTGTCGATGAGGTCCGCGACGAGGCGCCGCAATTTGGCCGGATCTTGAATCTTGTTTTGCGCTTTGCGGAAGATCAGCCCGAGCATCCCGGGTTCCCGTCCCAGGTGTTCCAGGGTTTTGCGGTAATGCACTTCCAGCGCGTCGCCGTCTTTGCCGAGCAGCGTCGGCCAATCGAATCCCGCGGGAATGAACGCTTTTTGTTTCCACGGCGGCTGCGTCCGTTCGTGGGCCATTTTGAGGAACAACAAAAAGGTCAATTGCTCGACGTAATCGCCGTAGGACAACCCGTCGTCGCGCAGACAACGACGAGATGCCGCAGGGACGCAGGACCTTTCATATTTGGCTTGACCGCACAGAGAGGATCGACTACCTGGCTTGCATGGCCGCAGACCTTGTTCCTCAGCCAGAAGTAGCAGACGAGTTCGTTGAATGCGATAGAGCGGACATGGGACTCTCGATCGATTCTAATAACTCGACACCAGATGGCACGTCCGAGGTGCCAGCGACGATCGTCAGTACGACAACACCAACCGCCAGCTCGACACCAAATGGTACGTCCGAGACGACAACGACCATTCGCCAAACGCCAATATCGACCGCAGCAGCGATTGCAATCGCTGCAAGGAAGTATGGCATTGACGCCAATGCATTGAGAAGTTCGGTTTGTTATCACGAATCTGCCCATGCCGCAGTCGCATTGGATTTCGGTTGTACGGTCAGAGAGGTTCAGTTGACAACAATACCCAGTAACTCTGCAAGGGTGGACGTCTTGCGAGGGCTGGCCCCAAATAGTGCAACCTTGATTCAAATGACGGCCGGTCCGCTGTGCGATCGCCAAAGAAATCATCATTATCAATTTTCCGAGGCGTTTTTACAAGAGATTGAATGGTGCGAGTGCCAAAGCTTCGAACGTGCAATGCGCCGCGCGTTACCGCAATTCAACTCCGCCGGAGCACACGCGTTATGGCAACGTTACACCCACGACGCCCGGAGAATCATGGCATTGCCGAGAATACAGGCGTTTCTGGATGTGCTGGCCGCTCGTCTTGGGGCCGCAATTGAGGCCGGAGAGCAAACGGTATCGGGAAGCGAAGTCACGGCGCTGTGGAATCAACATGGAGTCGAAAGGGAATCCACGACATGAATCAGCGCGTTTACCTGGAAACAACGATTCCAAGCTATTTGACGGCGCGACCCAGCCGTGACATCGTGCGTGCTGCCGAGCAGGAGGTCACGCGCGCGTGGTGGGCATCCAGAGATAGGTTCGACGTGTATGTTTCCGACCTGGTCGTCAAAGAAGTGGCGGCTGGCGATCCCGAGGCAGCCGTGCAACGAATTCAATCCCTTGCGGGCATTACAGTTCTGGAATTGACCCCTGAAGCGCAGAGACTGGGTATGGA
>CAYSYX010001008.1:0-2413 GCA_964435055.1 uncultured Polyangium sp.
ACGTCCGCCGAGTTGGCCACGACGTCCGTCGGCTTACGCGGTGCCATTTGGACGGGTTTGTCCACGGACTCGCGTTGGTTCGTCGACGCGGTTTGTTGCGGAACTTCGACTGGTTTGTCTGCTGAAACTGCGCTTTCGCCGGGCTCTTGGCGCAGTGCTCGACGCGGCGGAGTCGCATCAATGCTTGCACGCATGATCGCTTGCATCGCTTCGGTCAGACGCGCATGCCACTCGCGCGGAAGATCGCGCAGCGCGTGTTTCACCCGACGCAGATGCTCGTTGTCCCGCTTGAAGTACAAGTGCATCGTGCGCGCCGCAAGGTCGCGGCGGACTTCGGCGAGGTCCCGTTCGGTGCCTGTGCGAGCTTGGATCTGGGCTCGAAGTTCAACAGCAGCGCCTTCAAGCGACGAAGCGAGCGCTTGCCGTTGGTCGAGCTTCAGGTCCGGGGCAAGCGGCGGCAATCCGTAAAGCGCCTTCGTTTTTTCGATGTGCGCTTCGACGAGGACATTCCACGCTTCAACGAAACCACCGTTTGTCTTTCTTGAAGAATCTGGAGAAGAAATGTGTGTGTGTTCGTTTACTCGCGACGACGGCTCAACACACTCGTTCATGGAGAGATCTTCAGCCGGATCCTGATCGGCTATCAGTTTTGATAGGGGCTCCCCCTGCTGATTGTTGGAGGGGGGCTCCTCTAAAATTTGAGGGGGGTTGTCCGGCGAAACGCGCACCAAGCTTGGCCGGGACAAACCACATGCCGGATTTCCGTGACCATCGAGGATCACGTAGAGGTGCGGCGCTTGGCCCACGTCGCCTCGACGCGGAACGGTGCGTCCGGCCGTTGCTTGTTCGAGGGTTAACGAAGCCCACGTTTGCGGGACGATTTTCAGCCAGCCCGTGTCGACGAGTTTTTGCAGCGCTTTTCGAACAGTTTGTGTACTTCCGAACCCAGCACTCTCGGCGATGGATTCAACCCCGATCCAGGTTCGTCCCTCTGGATCCACGTGTTCGAGCAGCGTGACGAGCACGAGTTTGGCCGAAGTCCCAAGTTTGGTTTCGGCCGATAATGCACGCCTACGCACGGAAAATATCCACGAGTATGGCGATGGGAACGGGGTCAAACCCGTCCCTCGATTGGTCGCGTGCATTACGCGATCAAAATTAAACGCACACGACTCCACACTGCGAGGTCGACTCGCTGCGGCATGTGATATGTTCATTTTCAACTTGCGGCGCGTCGTTCCGGAGAGTCGCCAAACTTGAGCCGGACGGCGCGCTTCGTTTTTGTGCGTCCCGAAGAACGCACGCACCAAGAGCCACTCGTTCAGGCCGTGACCGGCACGAGCTGAACGCACGAGTACACTGCACGCGATCGCAAGGCGAGATCAAGAGGTTTTGTTTCAACCGTCAAATTTTCGGTTCGCGACCCAAACGCGGACGTTGTTTTGTTGGTGAAACAAGCGGTTCGTCAAAGTCATACATCGACCGCGCTGTCGTTTGACACCACCGGTTTTCGATTTGAGCCCTCGATCGCGAACGCATCGTTTGTACAGATGCCGCGCAAACGGCTCGTTTCAACGCGAACTACGCGCGTTGTGATCAGTGAACATGCGTGTCGTTTGACGAAGACGCTCGTCGATCCCCCGAGAAGCTTTGTACTCAAACGATCACCTCGTGCACATCGCTCCGAGCATCGGCGTACCGGACAAACCTAACAAAACATACGTTGCTGCCGGGTGAGTTTCGCCTCAGGCGCACCATCGCAACCGGACGAGCAACCGCAGCGGGATCTGCGAAGTGATCGTTTGTATCGCTACTGAACAACCTTACGACTGCCGATTGGGTAAAAAGCGTTCAGTGTCAAGCATACAAAACGATTTCATCGAAATGATGCAGGGCGACCGATTCACCACGCAATGCATCATGCCAAAATCCCGCAGAAAACACGATTGCGCGAAAATCGTATCAGGAAATTCCTGACCTCCATCGACGCGCATTGCGGATTTTCCTCACTAGCCGTTGCAGACGCAACGTCAGTCCTGTAACTGAATTTGCGATCGCATTCGTGGCCGCCATGCCAGGGGGGCAACGAGGCTCACGGAGCGACGATAACAAGGGGGGAATAGCAAGATCCATTTGGGCGATTCGTCGCGTTCGTAGCGACGACAATCCGCGACAAACGAATTTCATTAAAACCCGCGCGTCGGCCGCCCATGGTTTTGGGACGCCCTCGGCGATCGACGCGCCAGGAGAAACCATGTTAGCGCATTGTGCCGTTCGTGCGGAAGAACCTCGCGCGAATTTCGGTAATGGCGGAGTTTTGCCTGCAAAACCAAATACTTGGCAGGCTTCGCCACGTCATGATTCCCGATGGAAATGGACGTATCGCTCGCGCCTCTCCTCGAAGCCGCTGAAA
>CAYSYX010001009.1:0-2390 GCA_964435055.1 uncultured Polyangium sp.
GAAACACCACGTCCTTCGATAGCAAACGGTGTGTGCCGACGATGATGTCGAGCTCATTGTCGAGGCGTTTGCGATAGGCCACCTCGTCCACGGTCTTTCCGATGGCCTTGAACTCCTCGAAGCGTCGCGTCAGGCCGTCATGCGAGACCTTTCGGAAGTACGAATCGGTGTCGTAACCTTCCGGCAAGGGGAAGCGCGGAAGCATCGGCGGGTGCAGGATCGACTTGATGCCCGAACATCGTTCGGCGATGCGCATCGTGTTGGCGATCGCGGCGGGATAATCGCGGAACGCGTGGGCCATCTCGTCGGGCGACTTGAGGAACATTTCGAAGCTTTGGTGATGAGCTTCGAACGCATCGGCGTAGGAACGGTTGGCGGCGATGCACGACAGGTAGAGCTGACTTTCGCCGTCGTCGCGATTGGCGAAGTGCGCATCGTTTGTCGCAACGATCGGTAAATCTCGATCTGCGGCCAGCTTGGCGAGCATGCCGTTCAAGACGGGTTGTTCGACGAGGCCGTGATCTTGCAGTTCGACGTAGAAACCGCCCGGTTCGAAGGTCTCCGCGAGTTTGTCCAGCATGGACCGTGCGTCGTCTTCGCCGGATTCGAGGGCGCGTTGCGCGAGCACACCGCCCATACACCCGGACAAACCGATCAGACCCTTGTTGTGCTGCTGGATGAAGTCGAGCGTGACGCTGGGCGCCAGGCCGCTGGCTTGAGCGACGTGGCCTTCGGAGACGATGCGAACGAGGCTTTTGTAGCCTTCGAGGTTGGAAGCGAGGAGGACGAGGTGATCAACGGGCGGGTCTTCGGACTTGCCTGCGCCTTCGCGGGCGCGGTAACGCGCGACGTTGACTTCGCAGCCGTAGATCGCGCCGACGCCGGCATCTTTGCAGGCTTTGTAGAGCTGGATCGCGCCGAACATGTTGCCGTGATCGGTGAGAGCGACCGAGCGCATGCCGAGCGATTTGGTGCGGTTGACGAGGTCCTTGATTTTGAGAGCGCCGTCGAGCAGCGAGTATTGCGAGTGGACGTGAAGATGAACGAACTCGGCGGCCACAGTGGTCCTCGAAATTTGAGTTGAGACTGATCCGTAGCGCGAAGCGTCGTGCGCCGAAATGCCTATGGATGATACGCGGTCGAATGTGGGATCGCGCTTGCTGAAAACGCGACGATTTGGCTAGGATGCGAGCAGTCCACGGGCACTTGATTGACTGCCGTGCGTTTGGAATAACAACCCGGGTTCGGGTTTGAGAAAGTGAGACTCTTTCGATGCTGCGTACTTCTCTTTTGGCCGCTTTGGCGGCGACATCGCTTGCGACCGTTGCCGTGGGTTGCGGGGACACCGACACCAAGACGACTCCGCCCCCCGACCCCGGCAAGTGCACGGACGCGAATTGCATCCATCCAACGCCTGCCGACGATAAGGCGCCGGTATGTGATGCGACCGGAACGACCCAAGCGATCAACGAACTTTTCCTTGGGGATACGGATCGCAACGGAACTGCGAACCCGACAAACGGCTGGAAAAACTACGGTTTCGATCTCGATGGTTTCGCTTCGACGAAAGCCTCGACGGGTCTTTGCAAGCCGACGGCCGGCGCTTCTCCGGCGGCCGTGTACCAGGACGGGACAAACGGCATCGACAATTCGTTCGGGAAAAACATTTTGCCGACGATCCTTGGTTTGGCCTCGGACTTGAGCACCACGGCGAACGAGTCGATCCAGAACGGCGAGTTCACGATCATGCTCGACATCGCCAAGCTGGGACAAACGTGCAATGGAGCAGCGGGCCAGTTGTTTGCGGGCGCGCGGCTCGTGGATGACATGGGCACGGAGATCAAGCCCGCATGGGACGGGACGGACAAGTGGCCGTTGTCGCAAGAGTTGCTCGATCCGAAAGATCCGACGAAGTCGAAGATCCAATTCCCGAATGCGTACGTCGTGGGAAACACCTGGGTTTCCGGGACGAAGGGCACGGTCGCGATTCAGTTGACGATCAGCGGTTTCACCGTCTCGCTCGACATCACGAATGCGTACGTGACGCTCGACCTCGGTGCTGATGGTAAGTCCGGGACAAACGGCACGATTGCCGGCATCCTCGATACGGAACAACTCGTGTCGCAAATTGGCAAGGTTGCGGCGGCATTCGACACGTCGTTCTGCGATCCAACGTCGCCCACCCTGATGACGATCTTGAATCAGTTGCGTCAAGCATCGGACATCATGAAGGACGGCACGCAGAATCCGTCGGCCGAGTGCAACGGCATCTCGATCGGTCTCGGCTTCAACACGAAGGCCGTGCAGCTCGGACCGGTTGCCAAGCCGGGTGCAGCTCCGCCTGATCCGTGCGCCGGTGGCGGCGGTGCGGGTGGTGGCGGCGGCGCCGG
>CAYSYX010001010.1:0-2390 GCA_964435055.1 uncultured Polyangium sp.
GTTTAAGCAATGGAACATCGCCCCGTTTTCCGAGCGCACCGAATTCACCCCGCGCGAACTCGACGAAGCTCGTTGGCTGCAATTAGGTGCGTGGCACAATGGTTATGCATTGCCGCAGGACGACATGAAATTCTTCGAGGTCACCTTCGACAAGAGCAATGCCTGTTCTTTGTGCGGTTTCGGGAAAATCCAGAAGGCTCCATATCGCATCAAAATGGAACCGAAATGGGGACGAAAGGGAATCATGTCTCTCATCTGGGCAAGTGACGAGCTTTTCGTACCTCCCGCCATTTGGGAAACCGTCTTCAAACGCTTCGGCATTGAATGCCGCCAAGTTGCCAATGCCAAGGGGAACACCCTGAAAACCGTCGTGCAATTGATCATCGCCGAAGAAGCGGATGTCGCTCCCGAACTCCTCATCGTTCGAGATCATTGCAAGACATGTGGCCGCTCGAAATACGAACGTTCGTCGCGTGGATATTATCCACGTCTGGCATCCGAACTGTCCGGCGCCCTCGCGAAGACGCGACAGACCTTCCGGGCCGGCTGGGATTGCCGGGACATCCTCGTTTCGCAAAACCTCCGTCAAGCCATGCTCGCGCATAACATCCGCGGCGCCGAATTCATACCCGTCGACCACGCCCTCCCCGCCGTGGTCGCGTAAACCCTACGGCCACTTGTACGCGTCGTCGAAAAATGACATCACCCAAAAGGCCGGCACAACGAGGAGACTCTTCACCAGGCCCATCAGAAACATCGCGACGAGCAATTTTAGAATCAGCCGGCCGCGAAATCGAAATTGCAAACGCATCCACGGTCCTGTGCAGAACATGAGCAGAGGCGTCAGGGCGCCCATGTAGATGATCGGAAACATCAGATCCTTCGGTACGAAGGTCCTGCAGACCGATTCCCATGATGTCAGCCAGGGTATTCCAACGGCAAACGTCGTCAAGATCAATCCGAGGCCAATCGCAATCACATTCGCAACGAGCAGGGCTAACACCAAGACACCGGGCGTCCACCACGGTGCAAACAAGACGTGTTGCAAGAGTTCTCGTTTGGCGCGTCGTTCGGTCACCATCACGAGCGTATTGATCGCGGCGATAAACACGATTTGGACGCTTAGATCACGTGCCGTGGAGACAAACAGTATCCCGGCGATGTGCTTCTCGGCGTTGAATGCTTGGAGCGCGTAATGAAGCTGCGCAACCCTGGTGCATGCACACCAGATGGCAAACCCGACGAGCCATGCGGTGAACACTTTTGCCATATACCGCACCTCCTTGGCCGAAAACCGAGAATGGTTTGTCGGGGCTTCCTCAACGGGCGCTTCGTACGCGTTTTCCTTCACCACGTCCCCGCTCGATGAATTCCCCAAATGCACCGTCGCTCTACGGCGCCTTTTTCACGATCGGGCCACACAAGCCCTGAACCGGATCGCATGTTTCAAAGCCCAAACTCGTGCAGTCTATCTGCGTTCGAACGCCGCCATTGCAGACTTCGAGCACCGTGCCATTGCACGTGGGCAATGGATTCGATCGGTCGTAGTTGCATTGAAAGTCTGCACCGCAATGCGGTCGCGTGCCGTCGATGCAATGAAACCCCTTGGCCACCGCAGAACAATCCACGATTTGCTCGAACCCATTGACGCATGCCCGCAACGTATTTGCATCGGTGCAAGCAATGCCTTGCCCGAAATCTGCGGAAACCTGATACATCGATTCCCATTCACAACTTGGCCCGGATCCTGCGCAGTATGCAGCTTCTGCATCGGTTTTGCATGTCAAACCCCACTTCGAACAACTTGGATGGGACTCGCTGAATTTCGTTTCGCCGGCATGGTAAATTTCCCCGCAATATCTTGGCTCATTGCTTTCGGTACAGTAGGGTGAAAACGCCTTAACGCATGCTTCGCGTGGAAGTTCGCAGAACTCCCTGCCCAGATCGTGGCACTCCAGCCCCAAACCCGGGCAATTGTACCACAAATCGTACCAAGTGCCGAAATATGGCGCATCGTCCGCGCCAAATGCGCTCAGTGCAAACTTTCCGTCATAACATCCAATCCCACGACCAGTCTCACGAATCACCACGTGTATACCGAGGCATTCGCGAACGGCTTCGCAGCCATTCGTCTTGTCCTTAAAGCAATGAACCCGATCGGAAATTCCTCGCTGGACCGCCCATTCTGGGACCATACTGTAAATCGTGTCAATTCGAGCATTGATATTGGTGTTGATGAGGGTTGCCCTGAGCCCATCACCGATGCAGCTTTCGACGAAGACCGCCGCTTTGGCGACCGCGTCCATATCCTTCGGTCCAGGAGCGTCCAAGGGTTTGTCGCCACCAAGATCCGGATAGGGGTGATTAACCAAATCAGACCTATCCACACA
>CAYSYX010001011.1:0-2381 GCA_964435055.1 uncultured Polyangium sp.
CTCGTCACGAGTCCGATGGTCGCTCCTTCGGATGTCACCAGGTCGAAATCGGGATCGAGGCCGATGGGAGCGACACTTGGAGAACTGCCATCGAGGCCGAACGTGACAAACCCCGGAATGAATCGTCCGCCGGCAAGACGTTTGCCATTGACTTGGAACAACGAAGCAATGGGCGGCGCATTTGAATTGTCCGGGTACAATTCGACCAGCGTCCCGCTCAATGTTTCGCACGTCGAATCAGGGACGTCGACGATATCGACGTTGCCCAATCCTCCGCTGGCGCCGCTCCCGCCGGCACCGCCCGCACCACCGAAACCGCCATTTCCACCGATGCCACCTCCACCACCACCCGTCGCGCCGCCGCCATTGCCGCCGGAAGCATTACCTCCGGACCCCGCAACGCCGCTCGACGTGCTGCTCGAACTGCCCGACGACGAGGTTTGGTGCGACGGTGACGTCGTTTCATCGCAACCGCCGAAACCGGCGACGGCGACAAGCGTGGTGAACATCAAGAAATGAGTTTGGCGCATAGGTCTCATTGCACGGGTGGACAAGTGTACGAGATTTGCCAATTGTTGACTTTGGACCCCTGCTTCATATCGGTGGTCGGATTCATCGTGATTCGCAGTTCGAGAAATTCGCTATTGGCCGCGGGCGAACCGCCGAACGTCGTATAAAGATTGATGGGGCAGCCATTTGGCCCGGCCATCGAACAAAGATGCGTATCCGGGGCAGGCGTGACTTTCGCCCGACCGAGATCGAAATATGATGCCGCGCCGAGTCCTCCGTTCGTGGTCGCCACGCGCGCTTGCCAAAGCACGTTGGAATCGCCGGGCGTCGTGGTGTCCCACGTCAAGTATTGCCATTGCACGCGAGTTCCAGGAGGACAAACGCCTTGGTACGTGAGGTTTTTGACGATGGGATTGGCTTGATATATTTGTACCGGCGTGCAGGGGCTCTTGTTGGTCCCTTTCCAAACGCTCCAGTTGTTTTGGCACGAGCATTCTTGAAAGTATTCGGGGTTGTCCGGCAAATTACCCGCGCCCACGAGCGGTCCGTTGACTTGAATGGTCCTGACGCCATTGCCGGGAAGTAATGCCCCGCAACTCGTGACTTCCACGCACTTGCCCGGCAAAATGGGCGGCGAGCCTGCGGGAATGAAGCAAACACCGGGGTCCTTGTCGGGATCACACAGAGGGAATTGCGTCGAGTTACCGGGAAAAATGTAAATGCGCACCGGCGGAACGATGGGCGCATCGCCGCGATTGCAAACGGGAATGATGCGTGTGCCATCGGGTTTTTCGCAAGCCAAACCCACCGACACGTCCGGACGATCGGGCGTGCAATTGCCGTACTCTTCCGGTTTCCACGCCATGCAGCACGAACTGTAAAGATTGCCCTTGTCTTCACAGGTGATGCCGTTGGTTCCAGTGGGCATGCAATGCGAATCGAATTGGCAATCGAGCGCCGAGCTGCACGGGAACTTGATGCCTTTGTTGACGAACCCCCCGGGCAATCCATCGAGCAAATCATCGAAAGAGCCGGCGTTCCATACCGTCGTTATGGTAGGAATGACTTGGTATCCCGCATCGATTCCAGGCGTTTCTTCAAAATCCTGGCAATACGGGTCGCAAGGATTGTTTTGACAAGGCCCGGCATCCGACAAACCCAAGGGGCGATATTCTCCGGGCGCCCATTCATCCGGCGCATGATCGGGCGCCAACATCTGCGACGAGAATTCCCCCACGCACGGGCCCCACGTTCCGCCCACACACGTACGTTCACCATGCATACATGTCAGAATGTCGCCATTGTTGCCCACCGTCACGTGGCACTCGGCTTTCACGCCATCGACACAAGGTTGGCTCGGGTCGACGTTCCCACCGCTCGTAACGAATCCCCCCGTCGTCGACCCGCCCCCGGTGCCACTGCCGTAGTCCCTGCGTTGCACCCCCTCGTCCGCCGTGCAGGACGCCATGGTCACCACCGCGGACGCGGCTCCCACGACGGCGGCAAGACCGGCGGCGATCCGTAGTCGCGAAACCGAGTTTTTCTTGGACAAACGTGTTGCCCGCTGGGCGGGTCGCAAATGGTCCATGGCGTGAATCTCCGGAATGAATGCCAGGCGAAAACGCAATACGATGCCGCATCGGGAAAAACACGGACCCATCGAGCTATCAACGCATTCGGGACCCGATTCCCCGAACAGCCGCTCGATGCCGGCAACAAAGGTATTTATCTAATTGCCAGAGGATGGAATGATCGTCCAGCGATAAATCACGGCCCGACGCTTATTTTCAAGCGCGGAAACTGGTCATTTCATTGTCCGACATGGTCAATTTCGTTACCGTTCGGCCATATCGTTCAATATGGTCAATTTC
>CAYSYX010001012.1:0-861 GCA_964435055.1 uncultured Polyangium sp.
AGTGTTGCAACACTTAGAGAATAGAGGATCAAACTTCTCATATCGATGCTCCTTTTAAACCACCAGCACATTATACCCGATCGGGGCATGACTCGGGGATTTACCTGAGGCGGTTTATCATTCAAATGTATGATGTTGTACACGGAAAAACGACACGACTCAGATATCGAGAATATGTCTATCAAGGAACTGTTTTGAATAGCAAATCCAGCTCGCCTCGCTGAGTGAAAGACCAGAACCGAGGGCCCAGTTCAACGCAATCTATCCACCGACAAACACGTCACCGGAGCCTTCGATAAGCTTACCGACACCGCCGCAGTGACGGGTCATATCGCCAAGTCGATGTGCGGCTTTTCCATTGATAAATACCGACCCAGATCCCATCGCAGCGTTCCAGGTATTTGGCCCACAGCAGGCTGCGTGCACGCCCGGATCTTGGACACGGAGCGCAGGCCGTCCGTTGACATTCACATTTGGAGATCCAGCGATAGCTGGCCCGACACAAGAGTGCACGCAAGCTACACAGCCATGACCGTCGGCAGGAACTTGCGCTTTGTCACCAAGACGACCCTGGGGTGGCATATTCTCACTCCACTAGTTAATATTGACTGGCTGGCCTTTGATCGTATTGCAGCCACTAGACTGGAGCGTCATCGTTCCATTGGCCTTCGCTTCGACATTGCTGTCTGCCTTAATCGAGTAGTTGCTACCCGCGTGGCATTTCGTATTTTGCGAGCTCTCAGTCTCGATATTCTTGGCCTCGATGCGAACTTTCTCTTTGGCCTTTATAAGAATATCACCTGTCTTGCTCTCGATCGTGATCTTCTTGTTTTTGGTATCAATGAGAACATAGTTCTCCTC
>CAYSYX010001012.1:871-2375 GCA_964435055.1 uncultured Polyangium sp.
TCTCGATCTTGGTTGCTTCACCACCAGCGTCATTCAGCACGATACGATGTTTCGTGCTCGACTGGATGGTCAGACGAGGGTTTGAAGCGTTATCATTAAATATTAGCTCATGCCCACAGCGCGAGCTAAAGGCGCGGATGTCGTTCTTTTTGGGGTCGGCCTGACCACGGAAATCCGAGTGATCTTTGTTGTATCGACCCGTTGGCGACTTGGCGTCTTTGTTGGCGAATGACGGCTTGTCCATGCCATTCCACAGCGAGCCCATCACGACGCCTTGATTGAAGTCGCCGTTGACGAATGCCACGAGCACTTCGTCGTCCTTCTCGGGCAGAAAGAAGGCACCACGACCGCCCGAGCCAGCACCGAATGTTCCAATTCGGCACCAGAAGCTTTCCTCTTGCTGTCCTGAGCCTTGGCTGGCCGGCAGCGTCGGGAACTTCACTTTGACGCGGTAGTCACCGCCCTCGTGGACATTGTCAGTGACGACTCCAACCGTCATCGTGTTGGCATTTCCACCGCTGACTTGACCTGCTTTCGTGTCACGATCGGTCTTAAACATCGCGTCTCCTACGACCTCGAAGAAACTTGATTGAAATCAAGCCCTGTCTGCCGATAACTTAAACAAACCCGCCAGGAAGCATATTACCAACACCGCCGACGACCGGTCCAACCGGAACAAACGGCGGAGCAAATGTTGGCACCGGACCTGTCCCAAGTACGTTTGTCACTTGCGTACTGGTCTGCCAAACCAAGAAGCACTTCTCAAACGCATCTGCGACAGAATCGAACAGCTGCTTGTGATGCAGTGCCGTCGGATCTCCCAGCAGGCCAACCATTGAACCTGATAGCGCATTGGCCGATATACTTGCCGTTACCTGTGTTAGTGCAATGACAGGGGTCGGAACATTGGGTGTCGGCGGCGCAATCGGTGATGGCACGGTAGCAAATGCCGGATACCATGGAAGGCCCGGCACCTTGATGGTTGCTTGATACGCCATCCAACCATTACTAATCGCATTGGCAATGGCATTAGAGTATCGCGCCTCTCCAGGTGTTCCAACTGGAGCAGAAGCCATAATGAGCGGCAGCCATGGTGGCCCAACAACTTGGCCGAGACTTGCAGTTACCGCATTGACCATAACACCAGTCATTGATGCCATGGACTGCCACTGGCTCCACGCTGAACAGATCGCACTACAAATACCGTCAATGTAGTTTGCGAAGTTGTCGCCAATCTTTTTGGCGGTATCTGTATGATATTTGTTTACCGTCGCTGGAACAAACATCGGCGGCGCCGGTGGCATCCCAGCCAGCTCTGACGGCTTAAAGGCTCGCGTATACTGCTTGCCAGCCTCGCCCTGAGGCTGCTTCCAGTCAGTGGGCAGCTTGGTCGCGAAGCTGATGAACTTCGCTTTTGCGAGGTTTTGCATTACCGAAGCTTGCGGCGCAGGCATACAGTCTTCCCCACTTTCACTTTACTAAGACACGCTACCGATCGGCAACG
>CAYSYX010001013.1:0-2368 GCA_964435055.1 uncultured Polyangium sp.
GGTGATCCCTGGTCGGCTTGCCGGCGCGCGTGCGCCAATGACCGACCGGGACCTGCGGGTCCTGTCGGATCTTGGTATCTCGCTTCTCGTGCGGCTCGTCGAGGCTCGCTTGGTGACGACGGAGCAGATTCAGCTTGCAGGTCTCGAGGACCTTCATGATTCGGTGCCCGACTTTGGAGTACCGACGCTCGAGCAGGCGCAGCGTATCGTCGAGCGCGTGCAGCATACGATGAGCTCCGGCCATGCTTCGGTGATTTCATGTTTTGCAGGCCATGGGCGCACGGGAACCATGCTTTGTTGTTGTCTCGTGGCGCAGGGTTTGTCCGCGGAAGCGGCGTTCCGGTTTATGAACCTTATCGGTCGGCCCCATTCCGAGACGGAAGAACAACGAGAATTCGTGCGCCGGTTCGCGTCGAGCTGGGTTATGCGGAACGATTCGGGAATCCCGTGAATCTCGTTTGTCGCTGACGACGCGCATTCGCCTTCTTCCAAATGACGAGCCCGTGCTCACGCTTTCCGCCATTGAAGAATTTCTCGAAATGTGCGGACCGCTCATCTTTCTGCATTGCGTTGGATTTACGATGTATCTACGGATCAGGGGATTCGATGAGATTGCACGCTTCCACGCGTGCTTCCGACCAATGCCCGTCGTCTTTGCTCTTCTCGATGTGGGCCTTGATGTTTTCCGTGCCGTCTTCGAGCTGCTTTGCGCGTGTGATTAATGCTGCGAGGCCGTCCGGGGTTTCCGGCGTCATGACCTGTTTCAATATGGCCAGCGCGCGAGCCTCGGCAGCTTCGTCTTGTTCTTTCGTGTACCCCGGCGAACGCCGCCGATCCGCATAATCGAGCAACCGCTCGCGCAATTTGTGGTTTCCCGTGATGAAGTCCATCGGTGTCGACCAATCGACGGCTGAAACAAGGGACGGACAAACATCACGTGCCTCCAAATGGGCCAATTCGAGGGCCACTGCGGCAATGACGAGATCGACATCCTCCGCCTTGCACACGAGTCCCGACGTGACAATGACTGCGTCGGGAGGCAAATGGAAGGTGTGGGCATCGTTGTACCCCGCAAGCAATACGCGAAGGGAGCGACCGGACAATGATGTCGCGGGTTGAAGTTTTTTCGCAATTTCATTCAATTGTTTTTCGACTGCCGGTGTGAGTTCCGCATGCAGGCCCAACTGACCAAGAGCTGATTCCCCGATTTGATCCACCATCGTCGAACTGCCGCCGCCAAGGGCCCATCGTGTCGCGGGGACACTCGCCGCATAGAGGACGATTGCGGCTGCGAGGCACAGGCCGCCGAGCACGAACGTACGCCGTCGACGCCGCGCGGCTCGAATACGCTCGACGTAGCCACGCAGCAACCCTCGTTGTGCAACTTCGAGGGCATCGAGAAACCTGTCGTCGTCGGTCGCAATGGCCATGGAACCTTCCTCGTTACGAACGATGATTCGCGGTCCTTCGGCGATGATCACACATCGTTCGAGCGGAATTCGGAAGGTTTCGTTGCCCGTCAGCGCTTCGATGTTCGAGCCGACAACGGCGACATGCGCGCGGATTTGCCCCCGGCCATCCCGCTCGAGATCGACGCTCCCCACGAAAGAAGTCGTTGTCACAGCGCCGCAGTGTACGGGCCGCAACGGAGTTGTCAACAAAAACGAGAGAACGCGAGAAGTCGGGACGAGTTTGGCCTGGTCAACCGATTGGTGCTTTGCGGAAGCAAGCTATTGGGACAGCTGAGTGAGGCCGCTGCAAATGTGCCAATCATACGCGGTTTGGAGGACCAACCATCGCGGCGGAAATGCGCCGATACGCCTTGTGTGTTCGCGGCGAGCACAATCTCGAGCATGCCCGTCGAAGCCAAGCGCAAACACCACCGACGGTCAAAAAGGGAATCGCTACAGGCGAAAGAGGCGTTCGATGATGTCGAAAGCGGCCCCCATTCGCAGCAGACGTCGACAGCGCCGTGTCGCAAGCAATAACCGCGTTGGTCGGCGGCCGTGTGGAATGACGTGAATGCCACATAGGCGGACGCCCGTCGTTCCTCATTGCGCAATATAGGCAAGCCCGTTCTTCACCCCCTCGAGTTTGGGCGATTGGAAATGCCAATCACGCAAAATCGGTCATTTTTGATGGACGTCGGTATTGTGGGCAAACGCTTGGCCTTGTTGCCCAAGCCATAGGCACGCGGCAAACGTCAGGTTTTTTGCATATCGATAACGCATTGATTTTCACCTCCAAGGCATCGTCATGGAAGCCTTCAGGTTGGGCCATACGCTGCCAATGTACGTCGTACAGTCGTTCGATCATGGCCGATGCATATCATAGCCTCATTTCATGGGCGCTTGTCGAGCACAATCGA
>CAYSYX010001014.1:0-2363 GCA_964435055.1 uncultured Polyangium sp.
CAAAAAACTGAACTTTCTACGCAACTCGCGCCGCGCCCAAACGATGGATCTATGTGGACCCTACGCATATTCTCTATCCGGACCATCCCTCGTACCCATCGGCCCTCGGTGTGCTCGGAACCTCCGACAAACCTCCGCCGACGCTCTATTTTCGCGGCACTTTGCCCGAAACTCCGCCCATTGCCATCGTCGGACGTCGCGCCGCAAGTGCGCAGGCCAAAGCGTTTACACGATCGCTCGTGCATGACTTGGCTGATGCGAATGTCTCGATTTGGTCGGGCGGGGCGATCGGCATCGATGGAGCCGCTCATCAGGCGGCGCTCGAAGCGGGCATTCCCACTGTCGTCATCATGGGCACGGGCCTCGATTGCCCATATCCACCGGAGCACATTCGATTGTACGAACGTATTCTCGAAGCCGGTGGGGCCTTGTTGTCGCGTTTGCCCAATGATTTCCCTCCGCGCCCGTACAATTTCATCGCGCGTAATCAGATATTGGCGGCGATTACGTTGACCACCGTCGTCATTGAAGCGGGAATCCGCAGCGGTGCTCGTTCCACGGCCGCCGCAGCTCGACGCCTGGGAAAACCCGTATGCGTCGTTCCTCATGCTCCGTGGGTCGAAGAAGGCGCCGGATGCGCGGCGGAGCTCGTGCTGGGTGGCGTTCCCGTCACGTGTGCGGCCGATGTGCTCAAAGCGGTGGGCCTCGATGGTTTACCCAAACGAGTCACGAATACGCGTCGTGTGGAGATCTCCGAACAAACGCGATTGTCGTTTTCATCGGACGGCGACGACGCGATATCCATGCCGCCGAAAATGGTGCGTCCCGCCGATCCATTGCCATGGGATCATCTTGGCGCTCTCGAAAAATCCCTCTATCAAATCATCGGTGAAGAGCCCGTGCATATCGATGTCTTGGGCGAAACCATCGAGGCGTCTTTTCCGGCCGTCGTCGCGGCTTTGTTGACGTTGACGCTGCAAATGCTGATCGTCGAAGGCCCGGCCGGTTGTTATCGCCGAACGCCCAACGTAATGGTTGTACGGGGCTGATGTGGTCGCAGTCTCGCCCCGCCCGTCACGTTTTCCGGCATCGATTACCGAGGCGTCCCCAGCGCACCCAATCCTAACCTGACCAAACGTTCCCCCTTCCCGAAGGCTCACGAACAAGCGTACCATCGCGACGCATGCTACGAGCGCCTTGTCGTCACCCCGCTTGCGGAGCGCAATCCTGTGCGCCATGCACGGTGACCTCTAAAGTGTCCCCTGAACGAACGTAACCGCCATCCCATGGATGTTTTCGAACTTCGCAAGCAGGTCATCGACGACTACGCGCGTTACGTCAGAAGCTTCGTCGCGATCCGCGACAAACGCATCGAAGAGCTCGTCAAACATGAGCTCGAAGGAGGCTTTCTCTGGCCCGAACCGTTGATTCAGCTCAATCCGGCGTTCGAGCCGGGCGAACCGATGCGCGATTTGGTCGCCAAGGACCTCCTGCATCCCGAATGTCTGAAAATCTTCGCCACCAAAGGTAAAACCGGACCGATCGGACCGCCTATTCGCCTGCACGCTCACCAAGTCGCCGGCATCCGCGCCGCTCGAGCGCGCGACCATTACATCCTGACCACCGGCACTGGATCAGGCAAAAGCCTCGCGTATATTGTACCCATTGTCGACCATGTACTTCGCAAAGGCAGCGGACGCGGAATTCAAGCCATCATCGTGTATCCCATGAACGCCTTGGCCAACAGCCAAATGGGGGAGCTCGAAAAGTTCTTGAGTTATGGTTACACCGGGCGTCCCCCCGTGACCTTTCGGCGCTACACCGGCCAGGAAAAAGATGCGGAGCGCAAAGAAATACTCGCCAATCCGCCCGATATTTTGCTCACCAACTATGTCATGCTCGAACTCGTGCTCACTCGAACCGATGAAAAAGATTTGGTGAGCGCAGCTCGGGGGCTTCCATTTCTCGTCCTCGATGAATTGCATACCTATCGTGGTCGCCAAGGCGCCGACGTCGCCTTGCTCGTGCGTCGCGTGCGTGAAGCCTGCGAAGCGGATAACATGTTGTGTATCGGGACATCCGCGACGCTCGCGGGCTCGGATTCTTGGTCGAAACAACAAGTCGAAGTCGCTCGCATTGGAAGTTCGCTGTTTGGCGCGGAAGTCCACGAAAACCGCGTCATTGGTGAAACTTTGCGCCGGGTGACACCACTGCCCGGAGACGATAAAAAATCGTTTGGGGGAACCATTCGCTCGAGCATTGAGTCGCAACAAGCCCCACCGACCGGGGATGTCGCCGCATTTGCGCGATATCCCTTGGCTATTTGGCTCGAGTCCAATCTCGGGTTACGCGAGGATCCAGAA
>CAYSYX010001015.1:0-2350 GCA_964435055.1 uncultured Polyangium sp.
GCGATTGCAAATCAATCATTGCCTCGTTACCCGCTGAAGGTCGAAGCAGGATTGCTTTACATCGAAGTTCCGACGGAAAAGCTGGTTTGAGGAAACCTCGAGGAAAACCATGTCATTCTTGGCCGACTGGATCCGCGAGCGAGTGCCGATTGACGGCGAAAAACTGCGCTCGATGACGAACGAGCCTGTACCGAACCATATCAAACGTTGGTGGTTTGCCCTTGGAGGCACCCCGGCGTACTTGTTCATGGTGCAAATCGTGACGGGCATTTTGCTGGCATTTTACTACGAACCGTCTCCGAAGACGGCGTACGAATCGGTCCGATACATCACGGACGAGGCCGCGTACGGGTGGTATTTGCGCAGTGTCCACAAATGGGGCGCGACCTTGATGATCGCTGCGGTCATCTTGCACCAAACGCGCATCTTCTTCACCGGAGCTTATCGAAAACCGCGAGACATCAATTGGATGGTCGGCATGACTATTCTCTTGTGCACGCTGGTAATTGGTTTTACCGGGTATAGCCTCGTGTTCGAGCAATTGAGTTTTTGGGGCGCGACCGTCGGCGCGAACATCGCCGACAACGTTCCTTTGCTCGGGCCCGTCATGAAGCGCGTCATGCTCGCGGGCGACGTGTACAACGAGCGCACGTTGAGCCGTTTCTTCATGCTGCATGCGGCGGTGCTCCCCGTGTTGCTTTGCGTATTGATCGCTTTGCACATCGCGATCATTCGCATTCAGGGCGTGACGGAAATGAAGTTTGCGGACGATACCGAGAAAAAACCGCACTTCAATTTCTATCCGGATCACGTGTACACGGAGATCATCATGGGCTTGGTCATGATGATCGTGCTCTCCGCGCTGGCCACGGTTTTTCCCGCCACACTCGGAATGCGCGCCGACCCGCTCACGACCCCGGAGGTCATCAAACCGGAATGGTTTTTCTACGTCGCCTTCCGGTGGCTCAAACTCTTCTCCGGAACATGGGCCATCTTGTCGATGGGCTTCATCGTGTTCCTCATGTACGCCTGGCCGCGTGTCGATGATTTCTTGCGACGACGGTTCAAGGCCAACGAAGTCAGCATCTGGATCGGAATCGCCGGAGCCTTTGCGATTATCGGTCTGACCATTTGGGAAGCGGCCGTTGCCCATTGAGGGCGAGTCCTACCGGACAAACGGCAGAGGTACGTACCATGACTCTCGAGCGAAAACGCATCGTCATCGTCATCATGAGCGGAGCTTTTATTGCTTCGCTGCTTTTCGTGCAATGGATGGAAGTTCTCCGCAAGCGCGAAGAGCTCGGCAAAGGCGAAGCTCACGTTTCGGTTCCTGCGGCGTCGAAAGATTGTGTGGAATGCCATAACAAGTCGACGTCGGGTATCGTCGAGCATTGGAAAGGCAGCACGCACGCGCGCAAAGGTGTCGCGTGTGTCGATTGCCATAGCGCCGCCGAAGGTGACGCCGATGCATATCAACATTATGGCGCACTCATCGCGACCATCGTGACACCACGTGATTGCAGCCGATGCCATCAAGACGTCACGACGGAGTTCGCAGCCAGCCACCATGCCAAAGGCGGCAATATCCTCGCGTCGCTCGATAACGTTCTCGCGGAGAACGTCGAAGGCGCTCGGATGACGTTCAGCCCGCACGCGCCGACGCCGGGCAAGAAGGTCGACAAGGTCAATGGGTTTGCCCCATTGAATTCCGGCTGCAAGCAATGCCATGGCAGCAAAGTCGGATTGCAATCGGTCGATGGTGGAATCATCACCGTGGCGGATTTGGCCCCCGGGCCCGATGGCAAACCGACGAAACCCGAGGTCGTCGCGAAGATCGCGAAGACCAAGGACGGCGTGCCGATATTGTCCGCGGAGACCTGGCCGAATACGGGTATCGGCCGCATCAACCTCGACGGATCGCTCGGTTCGTGCTCGGCGTGTCACAGCCGGCATGATTTCTCGCCGCGACGCGCTCGCCAGCCGGAAAACTGCGGCAAGTGCCACATGGGTCCGGATCATCCGCAGAAGGAAATCTACGAGGAATCGAAGCACGGCGTCGCCTTCCGCGATTTACGCGAAAAGATGAACCTCGATTCGCCCACGTGGATATTGGGCAAGGATTACTCCGCTGCGCCGACCTGCGCGACCTGTCACATGTCGGGTAATTCGCGTAACGGCGGCAAAATCACCCACGATCCGGGACAACGCATTTCCTGGACGAACCGTCCCCCGATCAGCCTCGTAATGGACACGGACAAGGATCACAAGGTCATCACGGAGCTCGACGCGGACAAACGGCGGGAAATGACGGCGGATTCGGCCGATCAGAAACGGACCCGCATGAAGGAAG
>CAYSYX010001016.1:0-2349 GCA_964435055.1 uncultured Polyangium sp.
CCCCCTCCTTCGCCTCCGTCAAACACGAGCGTTTGACGTTTACCGGCGAAATCGGAAATCCTACCGGTCATGACGTACGACACCGTCGGTACCCTCAAGGGCATCGATGAGTTTTCCTTGATGGATCTCGAGGCTGTGCGCCTCGTTCTTCGAGGAGACTCGGTCGTCGATTGGCACAGGCTCCACATCGAGTCGGAGGAACAAGCGCGGGCGTTGCTCGTCGCGCAGGAGTTTCGCCCGGACGAACCCGCCGATCGCGCTCGACTCGAAGCCATCAAGAACGAAGCGATCGCCTATCTACGCAGGCATTTCGAGTTTCCCATTCCGAAACCCGTCGAACGGGCATCCGTCGAAGAGATGCTCATCATGGCGTCGGGCAAAGGTCATCGGCAGCTTTGTGCCTGCACGATCTTGAAGGCGATGCACATCATCCATCACCTCGATGGACGCGAGCTGCTCTTCTCGATTCCGATGAGCGATCAGGACGTGTTTCACCTGGTCGAAGAGAAGGTGTATCGCGTCGTCGGCGGGATGCTCGCGGCGGGTTTTCCCATCACCGAGTTTGTCGGGGGACGCAAGAACAAGGACTCGCTGTACACGAAGCTTTTGTCGAAGACGGAGACGGTGGCGTCGGCGGTCTATGACAAACTGCGCTTTCGCATCGTGACGCGTGACGCCGACGATGTGCTCCCGATCCTGCACTACCTGTCGGAGCGGCTCTTTCCGTTCAACTACGTCGTGCCCGGACAGAGCATCAACACGGTGTTTCACTTCCGCAGCTATTGCGAGAGTCACCCGTACTTGCGCGGGCTGCTGCGCAATTTGCAAGCGGGCGTCGATGACGGCATGACGCTGAGCAACAACTCGTTCAGCGCGCAGAACTATCGCGTCATTCACTTCGTCGTCGACATGCCGGTGCGTTTGCCGCCGGAGATCATGGAGCTTGCGCCGCCTGCTGCTTGGTCTCTCGGGCCGATCGTCTTCGTGCTTTGCGAGTTTCAGATCATCGATCGCGAGACGGAAGCGGCGAACGAGATCGGCGATGCGAGCCACGCGAAGTACAAGGAGCGGCAGAAGATCGCCGTGATGCGTCGCTTGAAGCTGGGCAAGGCTGCGCCGCCCAAAGTGCCGTCGAAGCGAATGCGTTGAGCTGCGGTTTGTCCTGGGTGGGCGTGGTTTGGAAAGGCCTACCGGGTACAAAAGAGAAACGCCGCCATGATGATCACGGCGGCGTTGATCCTGGTTCGAACGTGATCAGGTGAGCGTCTTGAGGCCTTCGCGATCGAGCACGACGACGCGGCGACGATCGACCTCGATGATGCCCTTGCGACGAAGTTCGCCGAGGGTGAGCGTCACGGTTTCGCGTGTCGAGCCGATCATGCTGGCCATTTCTTGGTGCGTGAACGGCGCCGAAATGAGCACGCCACGCGGATCCGGAATACCCCAGCGGCCCGCTGCCTTGAGGAGGAACTCGGCCAAGCGAGCTTCGACATTGCGGAAGAGCATCGACGCGAGGCGCTCTTCGGTTTCCGCATTGCGCTCGACCAAGGACGCGAGCAGTGCGTTGGCGAAAGCGAGGTCGTTGCCCATGAGGTTGCGCACGGTGGCCATCGGGACGACGAGGGCTTCGACGTCTTCGGTGGCGATGGCGCTTTCACGATGGTTCGGCACGCTGCCGAGAGCCGCTTCGCCGAGCAGATCGCCGGCGCCGCGGTAACCGAGCGAAAGCGTGTGACCTTCGTTCAGCGCGCGAACGAGGCGCACGCGGCCGCTGCCGAGCATCACGATCGAGTTTGCGGGATCGCCTTGGGTCACGAGCGGACGGCCACGCGTGACGCGTTGCACGTTGCCCGACTCGGACAACGCGGTTTGAGACGCCGCGGAAGCCGCACTTCCAACCGCACCTCGTCGAAGAATCCGGCGCTTGCGAGCATCCGGATCGAGCCCCCCATCGTTGCCGACCGCTCCGCCTCGTGCCGCAGCGTTCGGTGCCATCGCATCCTTACCACCCATCATATCGAATCGCTCCTGATGGTCCGGCTCGTTTGTCTGCGACCGGATCCAAATAAAAAACGCGGTTGCGTTGACATCTCCGAAGTTTGGCCCGTACCTTTCGGGAACTGGTCCCCGGAGAAACCTTTTCCGGAGGGGGCCGCTGCCCCGCTCACCTCACAGATACGGATCGTTCGATGCGCCTCTTTAGTGGAAAAATTACTCCCCTCAGCGAAGAACTCGTCAAAGCTCTGGCAGAGGGGGGGGAGCTCGAGTGCGAAGACCGCAAAGAGGTGGTCCGCGACATAGAATCCGTCTTTTCCCAGTATCTCGCGACCGACCGCGACGTATCCGAGA